>CALMMQ010000119.1 GCA_937868725.1 uncultured Pleomorphomonas sp. | reverse complement strand
ACCCGGCCCAAGAGCTGGTACGTACGCCAGGCGCCGGTGTGACTGGCGCCAGTGCCTCTTTGTTGCGCAAAAACACCAGTGCCTATCTTCGTTGCTGCGACGGTGCCGTCGTTGTGTGCATGGGCTTCCCGTCGGCGACCGGGGCGATTACTGTCGGAGCTGTCAACAGGCCGCGCCAAGTCGGCCGCACCTTTCCAGAGGACCGGATCAACATGAAATCCAAGCTGTTTGGCGGCCTGATCGCCGCCGCCATCGCCTGCGTCGCGGCCACCGCTGCCAGCGCCGGCGACTTCGGCGCGCTCAAGATCGGCACCGAGGGCGCCTACCCGCCGTTCAATTATGTCGACACCGACGGCACCATCAAGGGCTTCGACATCGATGTCGGCCTCGCCATCTGCGCCAAGATCGGCGCCAAGTGCGAAGTCGTTGCCCAGGACTGGGACGGCATCATCCCGGCCCTCATCGCCAAGAAGTACGACATGATCATCGCCTCGATGTTCATCACCGAGGAGCGCAAGAAGGTCGTCGACTTCACCAAGCCCTACTACAAGGCGGCCATGACGCACGTCGTGCCCAAGGATTCGCCGCTGACCGAGTTCTCCGACAAGGCGCTGGCCGGCAAGACCATCGGTGCCCAGGGCGGCACCACCCAGGCCGAGTACATCGAGAAGGCCTACCCGAGCGCCACGCTCAAG
The DNA here is from genome assembly GCA_937868725.1 of uncultured Pleomorphomonas sp. Classification (GTDB taxonomy): domain Bacteria; phylum Pseudomonadota; class Alphaproteobacteria; order Rhizobiales; family Pleomorphomonadaceae; genus Pleomorphomonas. The sequence goes on along the minus strand of CALMMQ010000119.1, from coordinate 31,289 downwards.
AGCTACCCCACCCAGGACGAAGCCAACCTCGACCTCGCCAACGGCCGCCTCGACCTGCAGGTCGGCGACTTCCTGCCGATGTACGACTGGGTGCACAAGGACGCCGGCGCCTGCTGCAAGCTGGCGGGCGAGCCGATCACCGACCCGGCCTACGTCGGCGAGGGTGTCGGCATCGCCGTCCGCAAGGAAGACGCCAAGCTGCGCGAGGCCATCAACAAGGCGATCGACGAGATCGTCGCCGACGGCACCTACAAGAAGATCAACGACAAGTACTTCAAGATCGATCTCTATACGCTGAAGTGAGCCGGCGCCGAGCGGCGTGAACGGTCGGGGGCGGGGTGGTGAAGGCCGCTTCGCCCCTCGCTTTTGCGCGCCAAGACGTGCTAAGTTGCCGCCTCAGTCCGCAATAGTCCGTACACGAGGCCGCATTGTCCGTTCCGAGTTCGATTGCCGAGATCGCCCCGCTGGCGACGCACTGGCGTCGTGAACTGCACCGAAATCCCGAACTGCTCTACGATCTTCACCGCACGGCCGGCTTCGTCGCCGCCCGACTGCGTGAATTCCGGCTCGACCGCGTCGTCACCGGCATCGGCAAGACCGGCGTCGTCGGCGTGCTGCACGGCAAGGCCCCCGGCCGCACCATCGCCATCCGCGCCGACATGGACGCGCTGCCGCTCGAGGAAATCACCGGCGCCGCCTGGGCCTCGACCATCGGCGGCGCCATGCACGCCTGCGGTCACGACGGCCACACGGCGATGCTGCTGGCCGCCGCCGGCGTGCTCGCCGCCCGTCGCGCCTTTGCCGGTACCGTCGTCTTCGTCTTCCAGCCGGCCGAGGAAGGCGGCGCCGGCGCCCTGGCGATGATCGAGGACGGCCTGCTCGACGACTTCGGCATCGAGGAAATCTACGGCCTGCACAACATGCCCGGCCTCGAGGTCGGCCACTTCGCCCTGCGTGCCGGTCCGATCATGGCCTCGGCCGACCGCTTCTACATCGACATCACCGGCAAGGGCGGTCACGCCGCCCGGCCGCATACCACCGTCGATCCCATCGTCGCCGGCGCCCAGCTGGTGACGGCGCTGCAGTCGATCGTCAGCCGCAACGTCGACCCGCTGCATTCGGGTGTCGTGTCGGTCACCACCTTCCATGCCGGCACCACCGACAACATCATTCCGGAAACCGCCCGTCTCAGCGGCACCTTCCGTTCGTTCGACAAGACCGTGCGTCTCGATCTTGAGGCCGGCATCGACCGCATCGTCCGCACGTTGCCGCCGGTGTTTGGCGCCACCGCCGAAGTCAGCTTCAAACGCGGTTATCCGGTCACCGTCAACAGTGCCGACCAGGCCCGCTTCGTGGCCGCCGTCGCCACCGATCTGGTCGGCGCCGACCGCGTCGACGCCGAAACGCCGCCGCTGACCATCGCCGAGGACTTCTCCTATTATCTCGAGCGCCGGCCGGGCGCCTTCCTGTTCGCCGGCAACGGCCCGTCGGCCGGGCTGCACAGCCCCGCCTACGACTTCGACGACAGCGGCATCGTCCACGGCGCCGGGCTGTGGACGCGCCTCGTCGAGACGCGCCTGCCGCTATAGAGCGCTTTCCGACCTGACTGTTCCGTCAGGTCGATAAGAAACCGCTCCGGATTCAAAGGTTTGAGCCGCCTGAGAGATCGGGCGCCCTGCCTCAGCTGCCGTCGAGCCGCTCGGCCCGGCGCAGCTCGGGAAAGGCCGCCGCCCAGATGGCCGCCACGGCCATGGTGCCGCAGCCGCCGAACACCACCGCCGGCACGACGCCGATCAGCGCCGCCATCGAGCCGGCGCGGAACTCGCCAAGTTCGTTGGAAGCGCCGACGAACACCATGTTGACGGCCGACACGCGGCCGCGCAACTCGTCGGGCGTAGCGAGCTGGATCAGCGTCTCGCGCACGTAGACCGAGATCATGTCGCCCGCCCCCATCAGCGCCAGCATGGCGATCGACAGCGGCGCGCTGCGCGACACGCCGAACACCAGCGTGGCGACGCCGAAGATGGCAACACCGGCGAACATCTTGAGGCCGGCGTCCGACTTGACCGGGAAACGCGCCAGCCAGGCGGCCATGACGATGGCCCCGACGCCGGGCGCGGCGCGCATCAGTCCGAGACCGAGCGGGCCGAGCACCAGGATGTCGGAGGCATAGACCGGCATCAGCGCCACCGCGCCGCCCAGCAGCACGGCGAACAGATCGAGCGAGATGGCGCCCAACACCACACGGTTGGAGAAAACGTAGCGGAAGCCGGCCGACACCGTCTGCCAGGCCGTTTCCCGGGCGCTGGCCGGTCGGGCGATAGCCGGCAGCGCCAGCATCAGGCCGATGGCCCCGAGATAGAGGGCGCTGGCCGTGCCGAAGGCCGCCGTCTCGGATACGCCGTAGAGCAGGCCGCCGGCCACCGGGCCGCCGATGGTGGCCACCTGCCAGGACGACGACACCCACGACACCGCCGTCGACAGTGCCTCGCGCGGCACCAGGTTGGGCACGAACGATTGCAGCGCCGGCGCCAGGAAGGCGCGTGAGATGCCCATGGCCAGGAGCACGGCGTAGATCGGCCAGACCAGCGCCGAACCGGACGTCGCCAGCACCAGCAGCACGGCCGTCGCCAGCAGTTGCACCAGGTAGCAGAGCGCGATGACGCGGCTGCGGTTGAAGCGGTCGGCGACGGTGCCGGTGACGAACACCAAGAGCAGCGACGGCAGGAACTGGATCAGACCGACGTAACCGAGCGCCAGCGGGTCGTGGGTCAGGTCGTAGACCTTCCAACCGATGGCGACGACGACGATCTGGATGGAGAAGGTGGCGAACAGGCGGGCCAGCCAATAGAACAGGTACGGCCGGTAGGCGAAGGCATTGGAAGACAAAACGGGCGTCATGACAGGCGTTCGTGGTCCGGTGTGGAAGGGGACGTCGCCTGAAAGCCGTCGGAACCGGGAAACCGCGGGCCGGACCGCCAAATCAGTCCGTGCCGTTGCCGCTTCCATCCGCTTCGTGCCGATGGCGCCATTCGACGAATGACAGCAGTATCAGGGCGAAGACCAGCGGCACAACAAAATAGATCAACCTGAACAGGATCAGCGCCGCCGCCACGTCGGCCCGGTCGGCGATGCCGAGGCCGGTCACCACCGTCGCCTCGAACACGCCGACACCGCCGGGCGTGTTGGCCGCCAGCCCGGCCAGGAAGGCGAGCGCGTAGGTGAAGAGATAGCGAGCCACGTCGGGCACGGCATCGGCCGGCAACAGCACGTACAGCGTCCCGGCCGCCGCCAAGAGGTCGACGGCCCCGGCCAGCACCATGCCGAAGGCCGGGCGGGCGCGCGGCATGCGGACGATCATGCCGCCGATGCCCACCGCCCGGCGCTTGCGCGCCAGCCAGGCGATGAACGCCGTCAGCGCCACCAGAATCGACAGCCCGATGGCGCGGTCGACCAGATGATGGCCAAATACGGGGAACTGCGCCGTCGGCTCGAACACCAGCGCCACGCCGAGCACGAACATGATGCCGGACCACATGGTCAGCCAGCTCATCAGGATCAGCTTGGCGACGATGGAAAAGCGCACGCCGACCATGGAATAGATGCGATAGCGGGCACCGCCGCCCGACAACAGCGGAAACCCCAGCGTGTTGGCGAAGACGTTGGCGATGAGCCCGCCCAGCACCGCCCGCGTCAGGCTGACGCCGGACGTGTAGTTGAGGGCGTGCAGCGCCAGCAGATCGTAGGTGGCCAGCGCGGCCAGACCGCAGCACGTCAGGCCGAAGGCCAGCAGGAAGCGGCTCGGCGGCAGATTGACCACAGCCGTGTGAATGTCGGAGAGGCTCACCTTGTGGGCCATGTCCCAGAGCACGTAGGCCGCAGCGGCGATCAAGACCAGAGCAATGACCGGCCCGAGCCAGCGCATCAGGCGCTTGAGCCGACCCGGAGGCGTGGTTTCCTCAATGTCGTCCGCGTCTGGTTGCTCTTGCAAGTGCGGCACACCTCACTCTTTTGGCAGAACCGGTCTCCCCTTCGGGGAACCAGTGTCGTTGCCGCGATCCGACAGCCGGCGACGCAATCGCCAGCCTGCCCTTACTTACTTGGTTGCCCCGGAGATGCAAATGCCTTTTCCGGAGGGGCTGCCGCGCCCGTGAGCGCGAACCGGTCCTGTCATAGCCGTCTTGCTTGACAATTCGGCGACCCTCGGAGCGTCGCGCTCAGTCGGTTTCCCGCGCCTGCCCGGCCACCCCGCCGTGCTTGCCGAACGGATCGTCGTTGCTGACCCAGATTTTGGTCTGCGGGAAGGGAATCTCGATGCCGCGTTCGTCGAACACCTGCTTGATCAGCTCGTTGTAGGCCCGGCCGGTCGCCCATTGCTCGCCCGGCAGCGTCTTGATGCGCGCCCGCACGGTGATGGCACTGGGGCCGAAGTTGGTCAGGCCCTGCATGTCGAGCGGTTCGAGGATGACGCGGCCGCGATCGGTCTGCATCAGCCGGTCGAAGGCCTCGCGCATCGCCACCTTGACCTCGGTGATATCGGAATCGTAGGCCACGTCGAGGTTGGCCACGTGGTAGGAGAAGCCACGCATGGCGTTCGACACCGAGCCCACCGACGAGAACGGGATGATGTGATAGACGCCGTCGCCGTCGCGGATGCCGACCGAGCGGATGGTCAGCCGGTCAACGACGCCGGAGACGCCGGCCACCGTGACGACGTCGCCCTCGTTCATGGCGTTCTCAAGCTGGATGAAGGCGCCGGTAATGATGTCCTGCACCAGCTTCTGCGAGCCGAAGCCGACGGCCAGACCGACGACACCGGCACCGGCGATCAGCGGCGCGATGTCGATGCCGAGCTGCGACAGCACCAGCATGGTGGTGATCACCACCACCACCACCGAAAAAGCGTTGCGGAACAGCGACAGCAGCGTGCGCGTCCGGGCATTGGTGACGCGGCCGAGCGAGGGGTTGAGGCGGTATTCGATCCAGCTCGACGCCGACAGCCACACGGCCATGGCCACCAACAGCACGACGAAAGCGCCGAGACCGCGACCGACCAGATCGGTGCCGCGCGCCGATTCGAACCAAGCGGCAACGTCGATCAGCCCCCACGACTGCAGCGCGATGGCCACCACCAGGATGACCACGACGAAGCGGATCACCGACAGCATCAGCGGCACGAACAGGTTGAGGCGGGATTCGAGCAGCGGCAGCGCCGCCCGCGCCTCGGCCGGCAGGCGGATGCCACCCGCCACCGCCTGCGACAGGAGATTGACGATCAGGCCGCCGACGACGATGACGACGACGGTTTCCAGCGTCGCCATCGCCATGAAGTCGATGGCATCGAACGGCCGGCTGACCCAGACGGCAAAGGCCACCAGCAGGTAGCCGATGGCGATGACGTGCCAGCCGTGCACCAGGAGCGCCAGAAAAGCCTTGGCGAAGGCGCCCTGGCGCCGCTCGATCGACGGGGCCAGCCCCTTGCGCACGCGGTCGCGCGTCCGCAGCACCAGGGCGATGGCGGCGAGAAGACCAAGGATGACGATGGCCAGCCGGAACCCGATGCCGACCGAAAAGCCGATCATGCGGTTGACGATCGGGTGGGCCACCAGCACGCCGTAGCCGACGAAGCCGACCAGCCGCGACAGCCGGCTGTACCAGAAATGGGCTGTATCCTCGTTCATCGAGAACGGGTTGAGCGAGGGACGGCGGAATTCGAAGATGGTGTAGAGCAACGCCTTCACCGTCTCGATCAGCACAAAGGCGTCGATGAACTGGCCGCCCAGAAGATCGATGCGGCCGCCCGTCGACGTGGCGATGGCATAGCCGAAGGTCAGGAACCAGGTGAGGCCGATGGCCACCAGCCGGATGGCTGCTGCCAGCAGCACCGCCGGCAGACGCTTGATGCGCGACTTGCCGGTTGCCATGCGAGCCAGGATGCCGAGCGGATAGCGGATGACGTAGCGCAGCGTAGTGAAGATGGCGAAGGCGAACACCATCAGTACGACCAGCGCCAGACCCTGCTCGCGCATGTTCTCCCAGTCGACCACGGCCGAACCGTCAACGAGGCGCCAGAGGTTGCCGAGGCCGTAGCCGATCTTCGACACCACTTCCAGCGCCTGCCGCGACAGCTCCTCGGTGAAGCTGCCGATCTCCTTGGCCAGCGGCACCACCGGCGCCGCCGGTGTGGCGGCCGGTACCGGCTCTGCCGCGGGCGCAGCCGGCGCCGCTGTGTCGGCGGCCGCCGCCGAAGTGGCGGCATCGCCTGTCGCCGGCGCGCTGACCTTTTCGAGATTGTCGATCAGCGCCGCCCGGGCCGTATCGTCCTTGAGAATGCCGACCAGCGCCTTGACGGCGGCCGGATCGAGGTTCGGCGCCGCCACGGCGGCCGGCGTCGTCACCGGTTCGGCATCGGCGGCCGGCGCCGCCACCGGCAGCGCCAGTGCGGCCGCCATGACCAGAAGACGAAGGAGGGCAAGCACGGCATGGGTCATGGCAGCTTCCATTTCCTGAAGGGCTCCGGTCAGCCCTCGAGTTCTTCACGCAGCATTTCAAGCCGCAGCCATTCTTCCTCGGCGGCGGCCCGCTCGGCCTCGACGGCGGCGATGGCCGCCGTGGTCTCGGCGAACAGCCCGGGATCGCGGCCATAGAGCGCCGGATCGTCGAGGATGGCGTGCAGGCGCACCGCTTCTCCGGTCAGCCGGTCGATGGTCGACGGCAGCGTTTCAAGGGCGTGCTTGTCCTTGAACGACAGCTTGGAGCGGCCCTTGGGCGGCGTCGGAGCCGCGGCCGGAGCCGCCTCCTTGCGGGCCGTCGGGGCCGGCGTTTCCAGCTTGCGCGCCTCGATGCCACGGCCGCGCTGGGCCAGCATGTCGGTGTAGCCGCCGGCATACTCGACCCACCGCCCCTCGCCCTCGCTCATGATCACCGAGGCGACGACGCGATCGAGAAAGTCGCGGTCGTGACTGATGACGATCACCGTGCCGGTGTAGTCGCCGAGGATTTCCTCCAGGAGATCCAGCGTTTCGAGGTCGAGATCGTTGGTCGGCTCGTCGAGCACCAGCATGTTCGACGGCTTGGCCAGAGCGCGGGCCAGCATGACGCGGCCGCGTTCGCCACCCGACAGGGCGCTGAGCGGCGTGCGGGCCTGTTCGGGGGCGAACAGGAAGTCCTTCATGTAGCCGATGACGTGCTTCTTCTCGCCGCCGATGGTCACCCAGTCGCCCTTGCCCTCGGTCAGGGCATCGGCCAGCGTCGTCTCGGGGTCGAGGCTGTCGCGCTTCTGCTCCAGCGTCTGCATTTCCAGGCTGAGGCCGAGCTTGACCGTGCCGCTGTCCGGCTCGAGATCGCCGGTCAAAAGGCGCAGCAGCGTCGTCTTGCCGGCACCGTTGGGACCGACGATGCCGACGCGGTCGCCGCGAGCGATACGGGTCGAGAAGGCGCTGACGATCGGCCGGTCGCCGAAGCTCTTGGCGATGCTCTTGGCCTCGATCACCAGCTTGGACGACGCGTCGGCCTGAGTGACGCCCATCTTCACCGTGCCGGTGGGGCCGCGATGCTCGCGCTTCTGCTGCCGCAGATCGGCCAGGAGGTCGACGCGCCGGACGTTGCGCTTGCGCCGGGCGGTGACGCCGTAGCGCATCCAGTGCTCCTCGGCCTCGATCTTGCGGTCGAGCTTGACGAGCTCGCGCTCCTCTTCCTCGAAGATCTGATCGCGCCAGGCCTCGAAGTGCGAAAAGCCGCGATCGAGCGTGCGCGTCACGCCGCGATCGAGCCAGACCGTGGTCCGCGACAGGTTTTCGAGGAAACGCCGGTCATGCGAGATCAGCACCAGCGCCGACTTCATGCCCTTGAGCTCGCCTTCCAGCCACTCGATGGCCGGCAGGTCGAGATGGTTGGTCGGCTCGTCGAGCAGCAGAATGTCCGGTTCGGGCGCCAGCACCTGCGCCAGCGCCGCCCGCCGCGTCTCGCCGCCCGACAGGGAGGCGGTGGCTTCCTCGCCCGTCAAGCCCAGTTCGTTGAGCAGATAGCGGGCCCGATAATGGTCGTCGCCGGGCGCGAGGCCACTCTCGACATAGTCGAGCGTCGTCCGGAAGGCGCTGAGATCGGGCTCCTGCGACAGGTAGCGCACCGTCTTGCCCGGCTGGAAGAAGCGCTCACCGGTGTCGGCCTCGACCAGACCGGCGGCGATCTTCAGCAGCGTCGACTTGCCCGAGCCGTTGCGGCCGACCAGCGTGATGCGGTCGCCCTCGCCGACGGTGATGTCGGCGCCGGTCAGGAGCGGCGTGGCGCCGAACGTCAGGTGGATGTTCTTGAGATAGAGGACCGGGGGGGAAGCCATCTGTCAGCTCGTCTCCGCTCAGCCGCGCAGGCCGAAAGCCTCGTCGATCAACCGGCCGGTGATGTCGACGAGGGCGCGCGGGCTGTTGCCGGCGTGGGCGATCTGGCGCGACACCGCCGGCAAGGTCCGCCGGGCGGCCTTGGCGCCGAACCGGGCGCGCACGTCGGCCAAGGTGGCGCCCTGGGCACCGATGCCGGGGGCAAGCAGCAAGGAGGTCGGCAGACGCTGCAGCACCGCCTCGGCATCATCGAGCGTCGCCCCGACCACCGCCCCGCAGGGGCCATTGCCGGCGCTGCCGAGACCGTCGGCGTTGAAGGCGGTGAGATCGTCGGCCAGCGCCTCGGCCACCGTGCGACCGTCGCTGTGGCGGGCGTTCTGCAGGGCGATGCCGTCGGGGTTCGACGACCGGACGACGACGAACAGGCCGGCGCCACAGCTCTTGGCGCGCTCCACCACCGGCTTCAGCGAGCCCGAGCCCATGTAGGCGCCGAGCGTGATGGCGTCGGCGGCGATGCCGGCGTCGTCGCCGATCCAGGCCCCGGCGTAGGCCTCGAGCGTGTGGCCGATGTCCATGCGCTTGACGTCGGCGAGCGCCAGCGCCCCGGCGGCGCGGATGTGACCGATCACCTCGGCCGCCGCCTTGAGGCCCTGCCAGCCGAAGCGCTCGAAGAAGGCGATCTGCGGCTTGAACACGCCGGCGCGCTCGCCGAGGGCGTCGACCAGGCGCAGGCCGAACTCGCGCACGCCTTCGGCCGAATAGGGCAGCTCCCAGGCGGCGAGGGTTTCCGGCGCCGGGTCGATCCCGACGGTGAGCGGCGATCGGACGGCGGCGATCGCCTCGAAGCGATCGGCAAAGGGGATGACGGCCATGAGCGACACCTTGGAACGAGCGTGAATGGCTGGTTCATAGCGGTGATCGGCCTTGAGTGAAAGCCTCGATTTGCCGTTCAGCCCATGGCCCGGCGATGGGCATGGTCGAGGCAGCGTTCGATGAGCCGGCGCAACACTGCCGCCGTCGCGGCCGCCCGCTCGGCCTCGAAGGCCACCGGCCAGTTGGCTGGGGAAACGGCGCCCTCCGGCTCGTCGAGATAGCCGCGCATGGCGATTTCCATCTGCACCGCCTCGACGCCCTCGGCCGGGCGGCCGTAATGGCGCGTAATGTAGCCGCCCTTGAAGCGGCCGTCGGCGACGTACGTCTGCCCCGACGCCGCCAGGGCGTCGATCAGCGCCGCCCGCAGCGCCGGCGCCGCGGCGGCACCGCCGTTGGTGCCGAGATTGAACACCGGCAATTGCCCGTCGAAAAGGCGCGGAATCTCCGAACGGATGGCGTGGCAATCGTAGAGCACGATCGCCGGATGCTCGGCTCGCAACCGGCCGATCTCGGCGGTGAGCGCGGCGTGGTAGGGCGCGAAGTGCTGACGCCGGCGCCGGTCGATCTCGGCCGCGTCGGGTGCCCGCCCGGGTTGGTACAGCGGCTCGCCGTCGAAGGTTTCCAGCGGGCAGAGGCCGGTGGTCGCCTGCCCCGGATAGAGCGAGACGCCGGCGGGGTCGCGGTTGACGTCGATCACCGTGCGCGAGACCCTGGCGCGCACGATGGTGGCGTCGAACGCGGCGGCAAAGCCGTAGAGCGCCTCGATCCACCAGTCGGCGTCCTTGCGGGCCAGCCAGGGCGAGACCAGGCCGGCGGCGATGTCATCGGGAATGTCGGTGCCGACGTGCGGCATCGACAGGAGCAGCGGCGCCTCGCCCCGCCGCACCACCAGATCGTCGGTCGCTGTCATGGCCGCGCCTCCACAAGGCGCGGCACGCCCGCCGCCTCGGCGACGGCGCCCGACATCACCAGCCGACCGGCCAGGGCCAGATCGGGGGCGAAGTGCCGGTCGTCGACCAGCGCCGGCACCAGTTCACGCGTCAGCGCCGTGACGCGCTGCAGCGCCGGACTGGTGACCAGCGGCGCGTGGAACTCCAACCCCTGCGCGGCCGCCAGCAGTTCGATGGCGATGACATTGCCGGTATTGGCCGCCATGGCGGCCAGACGGCGAGCGCCGTGGGCGGCCATCGACACGTGATCTTCCTGATTGGCCGAGGTCGGAATGGAATCGACCGACGCCGGGTGGGCCAGCATCTTGTTTTCCGACACCAGCGCCGCCGCCGTCACCTGGGCGATCATGAAGCCGGAGTTCAGCCCCGGCCGCGGCGTCAGGAAGGCCGGCAGGCCCGACAGCGCCGGATCGACCAGCATGGCGATGCGGCGTTCGGCGATTGAGCCGATCTCGCACAACACCATGGCCAGGATGTCGGCGGCGAACGCCACCGGTTCGGCGTGGAAATTGCCGCCGGAAATCACCTCGCCGGTGTCGGTGAAGACCAGCGGGTTGTCCGAAACGCCGTTGGCCTCGTCGAGAAGCGTGCCGGCCACCTGGCGCATGAGGTCGAGCGCGGCGCCCATCACCTGCGGCTGACAGCGCAGGCAATAGGGGTCCTGCACCCGGCCGTCGCCGGTGACGTGCGAAGCGCGGATAGCCGAACCGGTCATCAGGCCGCGCAGCGCCGCCGCCACGTCGATCTGGCCGCGATGGCGGCGCAAGGCGTGGATACGGGCGTCGAACGGCCCATCCGAACCCTTGGCGGCATCGACGCTGAGCGCGCCGGTGACCATCGCCGCCTCGAACACCCGTTCGGTTTCGAACAGGCCGGCCAGCGCCAGCGCCGTCGACACCTGCGTGCCGTTGAGGAAAGCCAGCCCCTCCTTCGGCCCCAGCTCCAGCGGCGTCAGGCCGTAGGCCGCCAGTGCCGCGGATGCTTCGACAGCCCGGCCTTCGACGATGAACTCGCCGACACCCATCAGCGCCGCCGTCAGGTGGGCGAGCGGGGCGAGATCGCCCGAAGCCCCCACCGACCCCTGCCCCGGCACCACCGGCACCAGGCCGCGCTCCAGGGCGGCGGCGAGACGAACGAGATTGTCCCAAGCGACGCCGGAGGCGCCCTGGGCCAGACTGGCCAGTTTCAGTGCCATGATGAGCCGCACCACCGGCACCGGCAGCGGCGCCCCGACACCGGCGGCGTGCGACAGCACGATGTTGCGCTGCAGCCGCGTCAGATCGTCGGCGCCGATGCGCACCGAGGCCAGTTTGCCGAAGCCGGTATTGACGCCGTAGACCGGTTCGCCCTTGGCGATGATGGCGGCAATGGCCGCCGCCGCGGCGTCGACCCGGCCCCGAAACTCCGGATCGAGGCTGACGCCGTCGCCGAAATAGACGGCGCGCCAGACGGCCAGCGGCACGGCGCCAGGTATGATCGGATGCGACTTGCTGGTCATGCGAACCTCGTGTCGGGCTCGCCGTGCCAGACGCGGCTGGCGAGCGGGTTGAAACCCAGGCGGTAAACGAGCTCGGCCGGACTATCGACGTCCCAGATGGCGAGATCGCACCATTTGCCGGCGGCAAGACTGCCGGTCTCAGCCTCGAGACCCAGCGCCGCCGCGGCGTTGAGAGTGACGGCGGCGAGGCATTCGTCCACCGTCAGACGGAACAGCGTCGCCGCCATGTTCATGGCCAAGAGCAGCGAGGTGAGCGGCGCCGTGCCGGGATTGCAGTCGGTGGCGATGGCCATGCGTACGCCGTGGGCGCGGAAGACGTCGATGGGCGGCACCTTGTTCTCGCGGATGAAATAGTAGGCGCCGGGCAGCAGCACCGCCACCGTGCCGGCCCGGGCCAGCGCCGCCGCGCCGGCCGCGTCGGTATATTCGAGATGATCGGCCGACAGCGCCCCGTAGCGGGCCGCCAGCGCGGCGCCGTGGCCATCGGCCAGCTGGTCGGCGTGCAGGCGCACCGGCAGGCCGAGCGCCCGCGCCGCGTCGAACAGCCGCGCCACCTCGGTCGGCGAGAAGGCGATATCCTCGGCGAAGGCATCGACGGCATGGGCGAGCCCCGACGCAGCGATCAGCGGCAGCATGTCGTTGATGAGGAATTCGACATAGCCGGCCCGATCGTCCTGGTACTCCGGCGGCAGGGCATGGGCGCCGAGATAGGAGGTGCGCACCGAGACGCGGCGCACCTCGCCGAGCCGAGCCGCCGCCCGCAGCTGCCGGAGCTCGGTTTCCCGGTCGAGCCCATAGCCCGACTTGATCTCGATGGTGGTGACGCCCTCGGCCAGCAGCCGGTCGAGGCGCGGCAGCGCCGCGGCGACGAGATCGGCCTCGCTCGCCGCCCGCGTCGCCCTGACCGTCGACAGGATGCCACCGCCGGCCCGGGCGATTTCCGCGTAGGAGGCGCCGGCGAGGCGCATCTCGAATTCGCGTGCCCGGTGGCCGCCGTGCACGAGATGGGTGTGGCAGTCGATGAGGCCAGGCGTGACCAGACGGCCGCCGCAATCGATCACCTGGCAGTCGCGACCGACGAGGCCGCCGTCGAGCCCGGCCGCGCTGCCGGCGTAGCGAATGCGCCCGGCCTCGGCCAGCACCAGCCCGTCGGCCAGCACGGCAGGCGGCGCCGGGCGGGCCAGCGTCACCAGGCGGGCGTTGCGGTAAAGGCGCTGACTGGCCATCTGTCCCTCGCAGTGGAGTTGTCCGTCCATCACTTGTCTTTCATTGTATATACAAGATGTCGAGCCTGACAAGCACGTTCCTCGGCCACCTGATCCATCGCCAAATGATACTTTCTCCCTGGCTCATCGCCAGAGGGCGCGCCGATGCACTGGCGAATTCTCCCCCTCGTGTGTATTGAGGGGGGGAAGCCGATCGGAGACGGCCGCCGCCACCGCCGATGCCGGCCGGCCCATCGCTGTCGAGTGCCTGAAATGAACCCGCTTTCCCTGTTTGACCTGTCCGGACGCAAGGCCCTGGTGACCGGCGCCAGCCGCGGCATCGGCCGCGCCATCGCCGAGGCGCTGGCCGGTGCCGGTGCCACCGTGGCCGTCACGGCGCGCGAGCGCGCCTCGCTGGCCGAAACCGCCGCTGCCATCGAGGCGCAGGGCCGCCGGGCCGTGCCGCTCGCCCACGATGTGCGCGACGTCGCCGCCTCCCGCGACGTCGTGGCCAAGGCGGCCGAGATGCTGGGCGGGCTGGACATTCTGGTCAACAACGCCGGCTACGAAGAGGTCAAGCCGTCGATCGACATCGAAGAAGACCTGTGGGACCGGGTCGTCACCACCAACCTCAAGGGCGCCTTCTTCTGCGCCCAGGCCGCCGCCCGCCGCATGCAGGCCGACGGCCGGCCGGGCTCGATCGTCAACCTCGCCTCGCTGACCTCGTTCGTCGGCGTGCCGACCGCCGCCCCCTACTCATCCTCCAAGTCCGGCATCCTCGGCCTGACGCACGCGCTGGCCGCCGAATGGGCGCCGCTGTCGATCCGCGTCAACGCCATCGCCCCGGGCTACTTCCGCACCGCCATGACCGACGTGTTCTATCGCGACGACGCCTGGCAGAGCGCGATGCTCGACAAGATCCCCATGCACCGCTTCGGCCAGCTCGGCGACCTTGCCGGCGCCGTCGTCTTCCTCGCCTCCGACGCGTCGGCCTATGTCACCGGCCAGTGCATTCCCGTCGACGGCGGCTATCTTGCCTCGATTTGAGGCACGCCCAAAAACTGATCCAAAAAGCTGGTGACGGATTGTATCGAGCTGTATATGGTACCTCCACAAAGGGAGGCCCGGGTCGTCGTCAGATCAGAGAGTGTCGAGATGAGTGATGTCGCAAGCGCGGTCGAGCGCGGAGATCCGTTCGCCGTTTCCGTGCGCAACGTCGATATGGTGTACGACGACGTTTATGCCGTGAAGGACGCCTCGTTCGATCTGGTGCGCGGCCAGTTCCTGACCATCCTCGGCCCCTCCGGCTCGGGCAAGACGACGCTGCTGCGCATGATCGCCGGCTTCGCCGAACCATCGAGCGGTGACATCTTCATCAACGGCAAGCCGGTGGGCGCCGTGCCGCCGCACAAGCGGTCGATCGGCATGGTGTTTCAGAAGCTGGCGCTGTTCCCGCACATGACGGCGGCCGAGAACGTCGCCTTCCCGCTCAGGATGCGCCGGGCCGACGCCCGCACCATTCCCGACCGCGTGCAGCGCTACCTCGAACTCGTCCGTCTCGGCGCCCTTGGCGACCGCCGCATCCACGAACTGAGCGGCGGCCAGCAGCAGCGCGTCGCCATCGCCCGCGCCCTGGTGTTCGAGCCCGACCTGCTGTTGCTCGACGAGCCGCTGGCGGCCCTGGACCGCAAGCTGCGCGAGGAGATGCAGCTGGAGTTCCGCCGCATCCAGCGGGAACTCGGCGTCACCACCATCAACGTCACCCACGACCAGCGTGAAGCTCTCGTCGTCTCCGACGAGATCATCGTCATGGACCACGGCCTCATCCAGCAGAAGGCGGCGCCGGCCCTCACCTACCGCCATCCCGAGAACGCCTTCGTCGCCAGCTTCATCGGCGTCACCAACTTCATCGAGGGCCGTGTCGTCGCCGTCGAGGGCCGTGACGTCCGCATCGCCGTCGACGGAGCCGAGATCGTCGGCCGCGTCGGCGACAGCGCCAATCCGCCGCTCGTCGGCGACACGGTGCGCGGCGCTCTCCGGGCCGAGCAGATCCACGTCGCCACCGTCGCCGATGACCTGCCCAACGTTGACACCGTCGTGCGCGGCCGCGTCACCGACGCCATCTTCGAGGGCGAGCGCATCGTCTACGAGATCGCCGTCGCCGAGCTTGGCGGCACCGTGCTGCGCGTCTTCGATCACGATCCGATCGGCCACACCCAGCACGCCGTCGGCTCGCTCGTCCATATCGGCTGGACGGTCCGCGACGTGCTGGTGTTCGCCCCGTCGCACCACGGCGTCTGACGCCGACAGCGCCCTGCCGCCGCCGGACCCACGCCGGCCGGCCATCCGCCCGGGACGGCGGAAACAAGAAAAGAGCCAGAGGAGAACCGCATGAGCACCGACAAGCTGACCCTGACAAGTCTCAACCGCCGCCGCTTCCTCGCCACCTCCGCCGCCCTCGGTGGCGCCGCCGGCCTGTCGGCCCTCGGCCTGCCGGCCGTCGCCGCCGAGCCGGCCAAGCCGAAGGAGCTCATCGTCCGCGCCTGGGGCGGTTCGTGGGTCGACAGCCTCAAGGCCGGCGTCTCCGATCCGTTCACCAAGCTGACCGGCATCGCCATCCGCCACGACCTTACCGAAGACAACGAGATCCAGCCCAAGCTGTGGGCCGCCGCGGCGCAGAAGCGCGTGCCGCCGATCCATGTCAATTGGGACACCACCACCAACGCCACCAAGTCGGCGCTGCGCGGCGTCACCGAGGACCTGTCCGATCTCGCCAACCTCAAGACGGTGTCCGACGCCGCCAAGCCGGTGGGCGTCGAGGGCTACCCGATCGTCAACACCTACGGCTACGTCTACGTGCTGGCCTACCGGCCGGAAGCCTTCCCCGACGGCGCGCCGAAGTCGTGGAACGCCCTGCTCAACCCGAAGTTCAAGGGTCGCGTCGGCCTCTACAACGACGGCATCGGCCTGCACTTCCCGGCCGAAGTGGCCGGTGGCGGCAAGCTCGACGACATCCCCGGCAACATGCAGCCGGCCTGGGACTTCTTCAAGAAGCTCAAGGCCAACGAGCCGCTGCTCGGCGAGGACCCCGACCTCACCGCCTGGTTCCAGAAGGGCGAGATCGACATCGCCTGCACCATTTCCTCCAACGCCCGCGAAGCCAAGAAGAACGGCATCTCCATCGCCTGGGTCATCCCCGAGGAGGGCGCCACCTACGAGACCGACGGTCTGTGGGTGCCCAAGTACCTGCCGGCCAACGAACTCTATTGGGCCAAGGCCTACGTCAACTTCGCCCTGACCAAGGACGCCCAGCAGGTCTGGCTCGACGGTCTCGGTCTGCCGGGCGTCGCCGTCGGTCTGACGCCGCCGGCCGATCTCGTCGGCGACCCGTCCTATCCGGTCAAGCCCGAGGACTTCCAGAAGCTCATCCGCGTTTCCGAGAAGGTGCAGGTCGAACACGAGAGCGAGTGGTTCGGCAAGTTCAAGGAAATCTTCCAGGGCTGACCGTCCGCCGCCATCGGGGGCCGCCACCGGCGGCCCCTTCCCCGCCAGCCTGTTGCCGAAGAAGCCGATGCGCCCCGGACGAACCGCCTACCCCCTCTCCTGGCGTCTCATGGACGCGCTCGAAGCGCTCGCCGCCCGCCTGTGGCCGCGTTCGTTTCAGGGTGCCGTGCCGTATCTGATGCTGTTGCCGGCCGTGCTGGTCACCGGTCTTCTGGCCATCGGCCTCGTGCAGATGGCCGACGGTTCGCTGCGCACCCTCGACACCGCCACCTTCCTGCCGTCCGAGTTCTACACGCTGGCCAACTTCAAGCGCGCTCTCACCGAGCGGCTGTTCTTCGTCGTGGCCAGCCGCAGCCTGTACGGATCGCTGATCGTCACGGTGCTGACGCTGCTGTTCGCCTTTCCCTATTCCTACGTCATGGTGCGCACGCCTTCGACGGTGCTGCGCAAGGTGCTGCTCATCGCCCTGTTCCTGCCGTTCTTCATCGGTCAGGTGGTGCGCGCCTACGGCTGGCTGATCATTCTCGGCAACCATGGCCTGGTCAACGAGGCGCTCGGCCTCGTCGGCGTGGCGCCGCTGCGCTTGCTCTACAACTACCCGGCCGTGCTGTTCGGCCTCGTCCAGTACATGCTGCCGTTCGCCGTGCTGATGCTGGCGCCCGCCCTCACCGCCATCCCCGAAGAAATCGAGGCGGCCGCCGGCTCGCTCGGCGCCAACTGGGTCAAGACCTTCTGGTACGTCGTGCTGCCGCTCGCCCGCCCCGGCTTCATCGGCGCCGGTCTCGTCGTACTGACGTTGTCGCTGACCGATTTCGCCATGCCGGCCATCCTCGGCGGCGGTTCGCAGGACTTCATCGCCAACGCCATCTACGACCAGTTCTTCCGTACCTCCGATCAGGGCATGGGCTCGACACTGGCGCTGCTGCTGGTCGCCGTCGGCTCAATGCTGGTCGGCGCCGTGTTCGCCCTGTTCGGCGCCGGCACGCTGGCCATGGGAGGTCGCAAATGACCGGTGCCCGCTCCAAGGCCGTGGTCCTCTGGACCTTCGTCGTCATCGCGCTGGTGGTGCTGTCGGCGCCGACGCTGGTGGTGCTCGGCGCCTCGTTCACCGCCGGCAACATGATCACCTTCCCGCCCGAAGGGCTGTCGCTCAAGTGGTACGCCGCCATCGCCGGTGCCAGCGACCTGCGCGACGCCTTCACCCGCTCGGTGATCGTCGCCAGCATCTGCACGGCTCTGGCCATCCCTTCCGGCACGCTGGCCGGCATCGCCCTGTCGAAATACCGCGTCCGCTTCGCCAACAGCCTGCAGGTCTACCTGCTGTTGCCCTTCACCGTGCCGCTGATCGGCTCGGGAATTGGCCTGATGCTGGTGTTCGGCGAATGGGGCATCCTCGGCCAGCTCTGGCCGGTCGGCGTCGCCTGCTGCGTCATCAACCTGCCGTTCATGATCTGGGCGGTGACGGCCAGCGCCTCCAGCCTCGATCCCGATCTTGAGCTCGCCGCCGCCAACTGCGGCGCGCCGCCGCTGTCCACCTTCCTGGCCGTGACCGTACCGGCGGTGACACCCGGCATCATCACCGGCGCACTGCTGATGTTCATCCTGGCGCTCAACGAGTTCCTGGTGTCGCTGCTCCTGGTCGACGCCCGCATCGTCACGCTACCGGTGCAGATCTACAATTCGATCCGCTCCATCATCACGCCCGATCTCGCGGCCATCTCGGTGGTGTTCATCGCCGTCGCCGCACTGGCCATCGCCCTGCTCGACAAGCTGGTCGGGCTCGACATCTTCCTGAAATCGAAATGACGGCCGCCGCCGGCGCCGATGACAACACCCCGCGAGGTTCGCCCATGTCCGCTGTTTCCTTCCACGATTACGCCAAGCTCGACGCCGCCGGCCGGGCTGCCCTCACCCGGCGCTCGGAGGCCGATCTCAGCTTCTTCCTCGACAAGGTCGGCCCGATCATCGAAGCGGTGAAGACCGAGGGCGACGCCGCCCTGCACCGCTTTGCCCGCGATCTCGACAAGTCGCCGGTGGCCCCCGGCGCCCTCAAGGCCTCCGAGGCCGAGTTTGAAGCCGCCTTCAAGGCCGTCGACCCCAAGGTGATCGAGGCCATCCGCTTCGGCATCGACAACATCCGCCGCTTCCACGAGGAGCAGCTGCCGGAGCCGATGTGGCTCAAGGAGATCCGTCCCGGCGCCTTCGCCGGCGACCGCGTCACCCCCATCCGCTCGGTGGCCCTGTACATCCCGCGCGGCAAGGGCGCCTTCCCGTCGGTGACCATGATGACGGCCGTTCCCGCCGTCGTCGCCGGCGTGCCCGACATTGCCATCCTGACCCCGCCCACCCCCGACGGTTCGGTCGACGCCGCCACGCTGGTCGCCGCCCGCCTCGCCGGCGTGGCCACCGTCTACAAGGTCGGCGGCGCCCAGGCCGTCGCCGCCGCCGCCTTCGGCACCGAAACGGTGAAGCCGGCCATGAAGATCGTCGGCCCCGGTTCGCCATGGGTCGTGGCCGCCAAGCGCCTGCTGTCGGGCGTCATCGACGCCGGACTGCCGGCCGGACCGTCGGAAGCCATCATCTTCGCCGACGACACCGTCCACGGCGGCCTCGCCGCCCTCGACGTGCTGATCGAGGCCGAGCATGGGCCGGACAGCTCGGCCTACATCGTCACCCATTCGCGCCGCGTCGTCGAGGAGGCGCTGGCCGCCCTGCCCGAGCACTGGTCGCGCATGACCGAGCAGCGCGTCGAGTTCTCCAGGAAGGTGCTGACCGGCGCCTTCGGCGGCATCATCCTGACCGACAGCGTCGAGCAGAGCATCGACTTCATCAACGCCTACGCCCCCGAGCACCTGGAAATCCTGTCCACCGATCCGTTCAGCCACCTCGGCCGCATCACCGAGGCGTCGGAGATCCTGATGGGGCCGTACACGCCGGTATCGATCGCCAATTTCGGCCTCGGCCCCAACGCCGTGCTGCCGACCAGCCGCTGGGCCCGCACCTGGGGCCCGCTGTCGACGCACGACTTCCTCAAGCGCTCGTCGGTCGGCTACGTCACCCGGCCGGCCTATCCCGCGTTCGCCGACGCCGCCCGGACGCTGGCCCGTTACGAGGGCTTCTCAAGCCACGAGCAGGCGGTGACCGCCGTCCGCGACCAGTATCTGCCCTGACCGGAGCCCGCCATGAAGGCCGTTCGCCTCTACGCCAAGGGTGACCTCCGGGTCGAGGACATCACCGCTCCGGGCGCCCCGGCCGAGGGGGCGGTGCGGCTCCGTGTCACGGCGGCCGGCATCTGCGGCTCCGATCTCCACAACTACCGCACCGGCGCCTGGATCAGCCGCTCGCCGGCCGTGGCCGGTCACGAGTTCGCCGCCATCGTCGACGCGGTCGGCGCCGGCGTTGCCGAACTCCAGCCCGGCGATCAGGTGGTGGCCGATTCGCGCTTCACCTGCGGCAGCTGTCCGGCCTGCCGTGCCGGCCGGCCCAACGTCTGCCAGCATCTCGGCTTCGTCGGCGAGGTCTGCGAGGGTGGCTTTGCCGAAGCCGTCGAGCTGCCGGCCCGCCTGCTCGTCCGCCTGTCCGCCCCGGTCAATCCGCTGGCCGCCGCCTTCGCCGAACCCTTGGCCGTGGCGCTGCACGCCGTCCGTCGTCTCGCTCCCGGTCCGGGCGAACCGGTGCTGATCGCCGGCTGCGGCCCCATCGGCGGTCTCGCCGCGCTGATGCTGAGCCGTCGCCACGACGGCCCGGTGCTGGTCGCCGAGCGCAACGCCGCCCGCCGCGACCGCGTCGTCGCCGTCACCGGTGCCTGCCCGACCGACATCGAACCGGCGGCGATCGCCGGCAAGCTAGCCGGCGCGCCACTGCTCAACGCGCTCGACGCCACCGGATCGCCCACCGTCATCGCCAGACTGCTCGATCTCGTGGCTCCCGGCGGCCGCCTCGGCCTCGTCGGCATCGGCGATGGCACCGTGCCGGTCGACCCGACGCGTCTCGTCGAACGCGAGATCACGCTCTTCGGTTGCCACGCCTTCCAGGAAGAGCTGACGGAGGCGGCGGCGCTGCTGCCCGAGCTGCAGGCCGATCTCACGGCCCTCATCGACGAGGTCATCGACCTCGACGGCGTGCCCGCCGCCTACGAACGGCTGCTGGCCGGCCAGTCCGCCGGCCTCAAGACCATCATCCGCATCGACCGAACGCCGCGCGAGGCTTCATGAGCAAACTTCCCGACACGGCCAGCCCGCTCTACGAGAAGGTCAAGACCTACGTCCTCGACGCCATCGGCTCCGGCGCCTGGCCGCGCAACCAGCGCATGCCGTCCGAGAACGAGCTGGTGACCGCCCTTGGCGTGTCGCGCATGACCGTGCACCGGGCGCTGCGCGAACTGACCGAGCAGGGACACCTGCTGCGCATCCAGGGCGTCGGCACCTTCATCGCCCCGCCACGGCCGCAGTCGACGCTGATCGAGATCAACAACATCGGCAACGAGATCCGGGCGCGCGGCCACACCCACCGCTCCGACGTGGTGTTCATGGAGCGGCTGATCACCGACCCGGTGCTCGACGAAGCCTTCGAGTTCGCCGGCGAGCACGAGGTCTACCATTCGATGGTCCGCCACTTCGAAGACGACACGGCGGTGCAGATCGAGGAACGCTTCGTCAATCCCGAACTGGTCCCCGGCTACATCGAGCAGGACTTCACGGCCCTGTCGACCTACGACTACCTGATCGACGCCACCCCGGTGACCGAGGTCGAGCACATCATCTCGGCCATCACCGCCGACGCCGACATCGCCGACCTGCTCGACCTGCCGGAGGGCGCCCCCTGCCTGCTGCTGCACCGCCGCACCTGGTCGGGCAGCAAGGTGGCCACCGTCAACCGCCTCACCTACGCCGGCGGTCGCTACTCCCTCGGCAGCCGCTACGCCCCCAAGAACGTCGGGAGCGACGAATGACGCCGGAAAGCCGCACGGCGGCCATCCGCCGCCTGGCCCGCACCGATCCGGAGGCGGCGACGGGCCGCATCGGCGAACTCCTGACTGACCTGTTCGGCCTCACCGCCACCGACATCGCCATCAATCACGACCAGTACAGCCTCAACTCGCTCAACGGCTTCTTCGTCGCCGATGGCGAGGCTTATTTCTTCAAGTTCCATCAGGAGGAAGGCGAGGAAGCCGGCAGCGGCGAATACTACCGCGCCGACATCCTGGCCCGGGCCGGCCTGCCGGTCGATCAGCCGGTGCGTATGTCGACGCTGCCCGGCGAGCAGATGCTGATCTACCGCCGCCGCCACGATCCGCGCTTTTCCGACGTGCTGCGGGCGCTCGATCTTGCCCCCGCTCCGGCGGTCGAGGCCGAGGCCATCGCCGCCCAGCGCCGGCTCGATGCCCGCATCGCCGCCGTCTATGCCGCCACGCTGCACCCCATTACGCCGGCCGAGGCGGCGAGCGAGGCCATCCACCGCCTGTTCCACGAACGGCTCGTCGACCCTGCCACCCGCGCCTTTCCCGGCGGGCGTCTGGCCAGTTTCTACGTCGGCAAACAATTCTCTTTTCCCGGCGTTGAAATCCCTTGGGACGAGCTCGCCCACCGCCCGTTTGTCATCAACGGCCGGCGCTACGAGAAGCCGCTTGGTCAGCTGTTCGCCGAGGCCCATACCCGGCTGGCACCGGCCCGGCTCGCCGATGCCGGCGGTCTTGTCGCCCATGGCGACGCCCACAACGCCAACGTCTGGTACGCCCGCGGCGCCCAGGGGGCCGAGCTCGCCTTCTTCGACCCGGCCTTTGCCGGCGAACACGTGCCGAGCCTCCTCGCCGAGATCAAGGCGACGTTTCACAACGCCTTCGCCCACCCGCTCTGGCTCTACGATCCGGCCGAGTGCACCGCCCGTTTCTCGGCCAGCGCCCGCCGCGACGGCGACGCCATCGCCATTGACAGCGACTGGTCGCTGACGCCGCTGCGCCGCCGCCTGCTCGCCACCAAGGCCGAGACGGTGTGGCGGCCGCTGCTGGCCGATCTCGCCGAGCGCCACTTGCTGCCGGCCGATTGGCGCGACGTCATCCGCCTCGCCCTCTTCCTCTGCCCAACGCTGGTGATGAACCTCCGGGCCGGCGCCGCCAGCCACACGCCGACCTCGTCGGCCATCGCCTTGTCGGTGGCCGTGATGGTCGGCAGTCCGCCCGTCGACGGCGACGACGTCATGACCGATTTTCTCGCCGCCATCGCCCCGACCGGCGTCAGCTGATCACCAGCTTGCGCTTGCCCGCATGGCGGCAGGCGTCGGCGTCGACCAGCATCAGGTCGAGCTCGAGCGCGCCCGCCGTCAGCGCGCTGCCTACGACCGGCGCGGCGGCGAGCGCCCGCGTCACCGCCTCAAGATCAAAGCGCGCCCGCACCGGTTGCGGCACGGCCAGCGCCAGATAGAGCGTCGGCACGGCACCCGCCGTGACGATTTCGGCCGCATAGTCGCCGACGTGGTCGAGGGCGAACAGTGCTTCGTCGAGTGTGGCCAGCGTCAGGAGATCGTCGCCCAACGGATAGCCGGCGCCGAACCGTCCCGACAGGTCGACGAGCCGCTTGAGGCGGGAACCGCAGCGGCAGGGGGCCGTCTCCAGCCGACCGCGATCACCGGTTCGATAGCGGATGAGCGGCATGGCGCGGCGGCCGAGCGTGGTGACCACGACCTCGCCACTCGTGCCGTCCGGCACCACGACGCCGGTGGCGGGATCGATGATTTCCACCACCAGGTCGAGTTCGCGAATGTGACAGCCGACGTGATGCTGGCATTCGACGGCGCCGCCGAGCCCGGTTTCGGTCATGCCCCAGTGGTCGAACACCTCGGCGCCCCAGAGCCGAGCCAGCGCCGCCCGCAAGGCCGGCACCGTCGCCTCCGCCGACACCAGCGCCGCCCGCAGGCGAAGCGGTGGGCCGCCGTCCACTGCCGACAGCCGCGCCGCCGCATTGAGGCGGGCCGGCGGGCCGGCGATGACGTCGATCCGTTCCCGCCGCAGCAGCGTCACCAGCTCGGCCGGATTGGCCTCCAGCGGCACGATGATCGGCGTCGCATCGATGCGGCGCAGCGCCGTCACCAGGTTCTGGCCGATGCCGCCCGGCCGCGCGGCCGGAAAGGCCACGGCGACGCGGTCGCCCGGCCGTGTCAGCACGCCCATGCCGGCGGCAAAGAAATCGACGGTGGCTTCAATGTCTTCGAGCGAGAAGAACAGCCGCTTGGCCGGGCCGTAGGTGCCCGACGTCGGCAGGCTGACGACGCGCGCCACCTCCGCCTGCGACAGCGCCAGAAGCGGCGGTCGTCCGCGCGCCAGATCGGCCGGCAGGGTGAACGGCCAGCGGGCGAGATCGCCGACACGGGCCGGCGGCTGGTCAGGCCAGTCGGCGAGGCTGCGATAGAACGGGCTCTCGGCGCGGGCGTGCGCCAAGGTTGCCGCCAACCGCTCGACGAGCGCCGCCGCGAGCGCCGTCTCGGTGAGAGGAGAAGCCACCCCGAGGCGGCGGGCTATCCAGCGGTCGAGGCTGAGGCCGCCGCCGGCGACCACGGTTCCGCCGTCCACGCTCAGCCCTCCGTCACCGGCGAGGCGCCGCGATAGAGCGACGTGCCGTCGACGCTGGTGAGATTGTAGGCGCAGAACGGAATGACGCGGGCGTCAGGCGAGACGATGTGGATGTGGCACTGGCGCAAGCGTTCGAGATCGAGCGTCCAGGCATCCTGAAACACCATCGCCGACAGGCCAAGCGTGCGGCGGCGGCTGGCCAGGAAGCGGTCGAAGGCATCGAGCCCGTCGGCGGTCGCGCCGTCGTCGAGCCGCCACTGGCCGGCAACGTAGCGACGTTCGCGGTTGACATCCTCGCCGCTGCCGCAGCCGCACGACGGCCGGCTGTCGCCAAGCGCGGCAAGGCGGCCGTCGTCACCGATCTGGAAGCGGCCCGAGAACGAGCAATAGGGATTTTCGGCACTGCCGGGATGGAAGTCGGCGAGGCGAATGCCACCGTGCTCGTGCGCCACCAGCGCCGCCATCACTTCGGGCAAGGTCACCCGCTCGCCCGCCGTCTCGAAGCGGCCGAACTGGCTGGCCGGCTGGAAATGCACCGCCCGGACCGTCGGGCTGTTGGCCTTGGCAAACTCGACGATGGCGCCGATCTCGCCGACATTGACGCCGGCCAGGAGCGTCGGCACCAGCACCACGCCCACCCCGGCCGCCCGGGCGGCGGCGATGGCGGCCTGCTTCTGGGCCGCGAGCGGCCGGCCGCGCAGGGCGACATGGCTCGCTTCCGTCAGGCCGTCGAACTGCAGGAAAACGCAATCGAGCCCCGCCTCGACCAGCCGGGCGAGGTAGTCCGGCTCGCGGCCGATGCGCACGCCATTGGTGTTGAGCTGAACGAAGTCGAAGCCGCGCCGGCGCACCAGCGCCACCACCTCAGCAAGATCGTCGCGCTGCGTCGGCTCGCCGCCCGACAGCTGGATGTGGACGCGGCCACCGGCGGCGTTGAGCACGCCGAGCCAGCGGTCGATGTCGTCGAGCGACGGATCATGGCTCTGGCCGCCAGCCGAGGCATAGCACACCGGACAGGCCAGATCGCAGCGCGCCGTCACCTCGATGAGCACGCAGCAGCTGTCCTGACGATGATCCGGACAGAGGCCGCAATCGCGCGGACAGCCGTTAGCCACCGACGTGGTGGCAGCGGCCGGCGTCGTTGGCGTCCGCCGGCCACTGCCCCAGGCGAGGTAGGAGGAAGCCCCCCGCCAGATCGGTACATCGAACGTCCCGTGCTCGGCGCACGTCTTGCCCAGATAGACGGTGTCGCCGACGACATAGCGCTCGGCGGCCACCGTCTTGAGGCAGACGGGGCAGACGCTTTCCGTCCGAGCCAGCACCAGACGCCGGGTGTTTGCCGTCACTGTCGCCGCGCCCCCTGCCGCGTCAGGTCGGACGGCGCCGCCGTCTCGGGCAGAGTGGTGATCGCCTCCACCGCCGCCAGCACCGTCTCGGCCATGGCCAGACGGCGGCGGGCCCCGGCGAAGGCGGCGGGATTGTCGGCAAAGCGCGCCAGCGCCGGCGCGAACCGCTCGGCCAGCGTCACCCGCCCCTCGCCGGCCGTCAGCTTGTCGGCGAGGTAGACGACCGACGCTTCCGACAGCGGCGGCTCGCCGTCCGGCAGTTGCATGTGACGGCCGATGATGTCGGCGACGGCGCCGAAGCCGAACTCGGTCACCAGACGCGCCCCGACGCGGGCGTGATCGGGTTCGGTCTTGGCGATGTCGTGCAGCAGCGCCGCCGCCTCGACCAGTTCGACGTCGATGCCCATGCCGGCGGCCCGCAGCCGGCCAGCGATGTTGGTGGCGAGCCGCGCCACGGCCCGGGAATGCGCCCGCGTCGGCGCCAGCGTGCCGACGAAGTCGAGCATGGCCTCGCATTCGAGCCCATCCGGCACGCCATGGCGGGCCAGCGCCTCGACGAGGCGGGCGTGGTCCTCGGGATAGTCCATGTCGCGCAGCGAGCCGCGATCGAACACCGGCACGTCGAGCGCCTCGCGGGCGTGGCGGTCGAGAATGTCGCGCAGCCGGTCGTGCCCGGCCAGAATCTCGCCGAACAGCGTACGGCGGATGAACGGCGGATGGCCGCGCTCGCCGCGAAACACCGGGTGCACCACCGGTGCCTGGCTGGCCAGCGCCGCCGCCATGACGCGGGCAATCGTCGCCGGCCGGACCAGCGGAATGTCGACCGGCAGGATCAGCGTGCCCGCCACCGCGGCCGGCAGCACGGCAAGCCCGGTCTGCACCGAGGAGAACATGCCGCTGTCGAAGCCGGCGTTGTGTACCGGTTCGGCGCCGACGCGCCGCGCCTCGATCGCCACCGCTTCGGCATTGTGGCCGGTCACGACACGAATGTCGCCGACGCCGGCCGCCCGTAGCGACGCCACCACGTGGGCCAGCACGCTGCGACCGCCGAACGGCATCAGCGGCTTGAACGAGCCCATGCGCGACGACCAGCCGGCCGCCAGCACCACGGCGGCGATGCTGGCCGGGTGTTCGGTGGCGTTCATGCCTCCTCTCCCCGGCCGGACGGCGGGTTGGCAATGTCGATGTCGTGGGCGTCGAGGCACTCGAGGAGCTTGTCCCACACCTCGGCGATCAGCGCCGGACAGCGCGTCGATTTGAGCGCCGGATCGAAGTTGATGATGTCGGCGCAGTTGATGCCGCCATAGCGCTCGGTCATGGCGCCGTTGAACCAGCCGGTGAAGTCGTCGAGCACGGCGGCAAGGCGCGGATCCTCCCGCTCATCCTCGCCGCCCCGGCCGGCGCAGAGACCGATGACCGCCGCCGCGCCGGTGAGCGCGCCGCAGTTGAAGCCCTGCCCGAGACCAAGCGCCAGCCCGGACATGGCCCGCACGACGTCGGGCGAGGCCCGCCCCTGCGCCTCGAGCGCCATCAGCATCAGCACGTGGCTGCACTTGAAGTCGCCGAGCAGCAGCTCGGCAATGCGGAAGCCATCGTCGCTCATTGAACTTCGCCTTCCCATTCGAGCGGCTTGACCGCCTGCAGCGTGTAATAGCCCGGCACCGACGCCCGCACCGCCTCCGAAGTCAGGCCGCAGGCACCGCCCCACAGAGGTTCGAGCGAGCCGTACTCGAAAATGAAGCGCGCCACCCACGGTCCCAGCACGCTCGAACAGTCGGTGAAGGCTTCGACGCGGAAGCCGGCCATGGCGAGCGCGGCGATGATCTCCGCCTGCGACAGGAACGGCGACCGGTCGAAGCCGGCCGCTTCCTGCACGGCACCGTCGCTGCGCCGGTAGACGTCCGAAATCATCAGCCGACCGCCGCGCCGCATGACGCGGTACCACTCGGCCAGCGCCTTGGCCCGGTCGTCCATCAGCGACAGGCAGCACTCGCTGAGCACTCCGTCGACGCTGGCCGTCTCGAACGGCAGGCTGTCGCCGCGCGCCAGCACCAGGGCGGCGTCGGGCACCCGCGCCCGCGCCTGCCGCAGCGTCGCCGCGCTGGCCTCGACGCCAACGGCGATCAGCCCGCGCGACTGCATCAGCGCCACGCTGGCCCCTTCGCCGCAACCGATGTCGACGACCAGCTGACCGGCGCGCACGCCGGCGCCGTCGAGCAGTTCGCCCGACAGCTGGATGCCACCCGGTCGCAGCGGCGAACCGGCCGGATCGACCGGCAAGGCGCAGCCGAACAGACCGTCAAGCGGCACGACGCGGGGCGAGACCATCACTTGTCCTCCAGCGCTTGTTCCACCTTCAGCATCTTGCCGCGCGCCAGCGCCTCGGAAATGTAGACGAAGCCGCACTTGGGACAGACCGGCAGTTCGACCGGGAAGGCGTGATCGAGGTAGCTCGCCTCGACCTTGCCCATGACGAGCGGCACCTGGCAGCGGGAACAGGTGAACCGGCCGGGATCGCCGGCGCCCTCGGGCGTGACGTTGGTCATGGCAGAACCCTCACCTGCATGCGGTGACCATAGGCGCGGTGGACGATGTAGGCCGAGCCGGCCGGCTCGTATTCCACCCAGCAGGTGAAATGGCCGGTGCGATAGCTGGCGATGCGGTGACCGGTGACGCCGTCCTCGACGTGTTCGCCGGACGCTTCCGAACTGGCGATCACCGCCTCGACATCCGGGACCAGGATGAGCTTGCGCTCCATGTCGGCGCGCACGTCATCGGCAATGACCAGTTCCAGTCCGACCTGCGGTTCGTCCATATCGATCCCCCAAAGCTTGCGCATCATGTCGATCTTGAAGCGGAGGCGGTTGGTCCGCCGACCGGAGAAGCCGGGGTCGCGCCGGCCCGCCGGATCGTCACCGGCGGGAAAGACCAGATCGAGCAGATGCAGCGCCCGCTTGCCGGCGCGGGCGAAGTTGTCGCGGCACATGGCGCAATAGGTGAGATAGTCGGCCGCATCCTCGCCGGCCCGGCGGACGACGATCTTGTCGGTGACTTCCGGGTTGACGAACTCGGCCAGGCCGCCGAAACCACAGCACGGCGTCAGGTCGGCGCCACCGGGCAACTCGCGCACCTCCGCCCCGAGCCGGCCGGCGAGGTCGCGCACCGCTCGCTGCACGTCACCGTGCTTCCGGCCACTGCACGGATCGTGCAGGGCGAACGGCCCCGGCAGCGCCGCCCGGGCGCCGTCGGGCAGTCCGACGTCGGCGAGCACCGTCCACAGCGACCGGGTCTGGAACTCCGGCAGCGCCGCCTCGAAGCCCTTGAGGCAGGACGAGCAGGCGGTGATGACCACCGGCGAGCCGAGATCGCGCCAGCTGTCGCGCAGGCGATCGAGGATGGCGGCGTGCATGTCGACACGGCCCGACCATTGCGCCGGCGCGCCACAGCAATCGACGAACAGGCCGACGCCCCCGGGCAGCCGCTGGCGCAGATGGGCGTAGATGGCCTCCACCGCCGCCGGTGACGACGCCGTCAGCTGGCAGCCGGGGAAGAACAGGTAAGCGCTGGCCGTGGTGCCCGGCGCGTGGCGAGCGATGGCGGCGGCCGCCGAACGCGACACCTCCATGTCGGCCAAGGCGAAGTCATGGTGCGACGGCGGCATCTTGCCCTGGCGTACCATCGACTGGCGGGCTTCCAGGCAAACGTCGCCCATGGCGAGATCATTGGGGCAAATCTCGCCGCACTGACCGCACAGCGTACAGCTGTCGATCATCCGGTTGGATTTGCGGTTACCCATGACGATGCCGTCGTTGTTGTAGATCTCGCGAATGTAGCGCTTGGGATAGCCGCCATAATGCTTGAGATACTCGCAGGCGCGCACGCACTCCTTGCACTCGCACGGCAGGCAGCGCCCGGCCTCTGCCATCGCTTCGTCGGGCGTATAGCCGGCGGCGCCGTCCCGCGGCACCACCGCCGGCTCCGGCGCGTGGCGATCGAGATTGACGTAGAGGCAGGAGGCGGCGGCACCGGCGTCGCTGCGCCCGGCCACCAGCGACACGCCCTGCAGGAAGCGATCGACCGACACGGCGGCACGGCGGCCGTCGTACATCGAGCCGACCGGCGAATAGGGCGGATGCTCGCCCCCCGCCGTGGGCCGGTCGTGCACCAGAGCGGCGAACACTTTGGGGTGGCTGGTCGCCCCGCTCGCCGCGTCGACGACGACGTGGCTGTCGGCATCGAGATCGAGGCTGCCGCCGAGATGCGGCCGCGGCCCACGCCCCAGCGCCAGCAGCAGCGCATCGAAGGAATCGATGAGGAAGTCGAGCCCCAGCGGCCCGTCGCCGGCGACCACGCGGCTCAGCAGGCGGACATCGACGCCGAGGCTGGCCAGCTGGCCAAGGTCGGCGGCGATGGCGGAGGCCGGCAGCAAGCTGTCGTCGTAATCGGTGTGCAGCCGGTCAAGCAGGCGCCCTTCCGATTCGAACACCGTGATGGCGTGCCCCTTCATGGCCAGATCGAAGGCCGCCGTCAGTCCGGCGAGGCCGCCACCGATGACGGCGACGCGCTTGGGCTTGCGGTTGCGCTGGGCCGAGCGGCGCAGCGTGGCGTAGGATTCTTCGACCAGCGCCCGTTCGAGGGCGCGGATGCGCAGCGATCCGCCCAGTTCAGCCCGGCGGCAGGCCGTTTCGCACGGGTGATCGCAGATGTGACTGATGATGGCCGGAAACGGCACCATGCGGGCGTAGAGCGCAAAGGCCGCCGAGAAATCGCCGGTCGCCAGCTTGCCGAGCATGGCCCGGCCGTCGACGTGCAGCGGGCAGGCGGCGGTGCAGGCCGGCGGTTGTTCTTCGATGCAGCGCGCTTCCCAGGTCTTGACGTGTTCTCCATCCATCGCGAACCGCCTTTCTCCGGGACGTCGTCTCCGGACCGGCCGCGCCCATCGGCCTGTCCCCTTTATGGCAGAAGAAGGGACCGGAGTGGAAGAACCACCCCGATCCCCTCAGCCGGTTCTGGCGTTGTTGGGGGCAGCGCCAAACCCCGACGTCAGTTATCCTTGTTGCTCGTCAAGGAGGCCACCCGCCGGTGGAGGGACCGGCGGGCGGCAGAGGAACCGATTAGGCCGGTTCCTTGCTCGCTTCGGCCGCCTTGGCGTCGAGTCCGGCCTTGATCGCTTCCGGCAGGGCCGGGACGCGGAAGATACGGACGCCGCACGCATTGGCGATGGCATTCAGGATGGCCGGGTGCGGAGCGGTGAGCGGTGCCTCACCCACGCCGGCTGCCCCATACGGGCCAAGCGGCCGAGGCGTTTCGAGGTACAGGATTTCGATGTCGTCCGGCACGTCCTTCGGATACGGGATGCCGCAGTCCTTGAGGTTGGTGTGCAGTTCGAGGTCGTCGAAATCTTCGGTCAGGGCGAGACCGATGCCCTGGGCCAGACCACCGTAGATCTGTCCGTCCACGGTCGCCTTGTTGATGATGGTCCCCACGTCCACCGAGGTGACGAACTTGACCACCTTGGCTTCGCCGGTCTCAAGGTCGACTTCCACTTCCGGCAGGAAGACCTCGTACATGTAGATCGGGAACGGGTTGCCCTGAGCGGTGTCGGGCGAGCAGTCGGTGCAGGCCGCCGCCACCCACTTGCCGTCGTAGCCGAGCGGCACCTTGTCGGCCACCATCTCGTCATAGGTCCGGTACGTGCCGTCCGCCTTCTTCATGGCGTTGACCATCATCTCGGCAGCGACGCGGATGGCGTTGCCGCAGAAGACGTTGGAGCGGCTGCCGCCGGCCGGACCGCCGTTCGGGCCGAACGTGTCGGCCATGACCAGCTTGATGTCCTCGGGCTTGACGCCCGCCTGCCGCAGCGTTTCATGCGCCATGGTCTGGGCCGACAGGTCGGCGCCCTGGCCGTGGTCTTCCCAACCCGAGCGGACGATGAAGCCGGTGGGCGTCATTTCGACGCGGGCTTCCGAGCTGTCCGGGCCGTCGAGGCCGCAGCCGTAGATGCCGAGCGACA
>CALMMQ010000118.1 GCA_937868725.1 uncultured Pleomorphomonas sp. | reverse complement strand
CAGTCTCCATGATCCGCTCCGAATGGACAACCTCCTGAAAGCTCACATCTAGCGCATTCAAACGGCGCGGGCGAAGGCCTGGGCCTGCCGCACCAGGTCGGCCTCCGGCCGGACGCCGGTATAGAGCACGAACTGCTCGACGGCCTGCAGCGTCAGCACCTCGCCGCCATCGATCACCGCCTTGCCGAGCGACCGGGCCAGCCGCACCAACGGCGTCTCCACCGGCATGGCGACGACGTCGAACACAGCACTCGCCGCTTCGACCGCCTCGCGGGCGAAGGCGAGATCGTCGGCTTCCTTGCCGCCGGCCATGCCGATCGGCGTGACGTTGATCAGCAGCGCCGGCCTGTGGTCGCCGAGTTCGGGCCGCCAGGCGGCGCCCAGCGTCTCGGCCAGCACCCGGCCGGTCGTCTCGTTGCGGGCGATGATGGTGCCCCTGGCGAAGCCGGCATCGCGCAGCGCCGCCCCCACCGCCTTGGCCATGCCGCCCGATCCCAGCAGCGCATAGTCGAAATCGCGGGGGACGCCGTGGCTGTCGATCAATAGCCGCGCCGCCTGATAGTCGGTGTTGTAGGCCCTGAGGTATCCGGCATCGTTGACGATGGTGTTGACCGAGGCGATGGCGGCGGCCGAAGCCATCATCTCGTCGACGAGTGGGATCACCGCCTCCTTGAACGGCATGGAGATGGCCGTGCCGCGGATGCCGAGGGCGCGGACGCCGCGGATGGCCCCCTCGATGTCGGTGGTGGTGAAGGCCTTGTAGACGTAGTTGAGACCGAGCTCGCGGTAGAGGTAGTTGTGAAAGCGCGTGCCGATGTTGCTGGGACGCGCCGCGATCGACATGCAGAGCTGGGTATCGCGGTTGAGAGTGGGCAGCATGAACAAGTCTTCCTGTTTCAGGCGCCGAAGATGGCTTCGAGGGCGGCGCGCATGACGTTGGGGTCGGGCTCGCGCCCGGTCCACAACCTTATGCCGATGACGCCCTGATTGACCAGCATGCCGAGGCCGTCGAGCGTGGTGGCGCCGCGCGCCCGCGCCGCCTTGAGCAGCGCCGTGCGGGGCGGATTGGGAATGACGTCGGCCACCACGAGGCCGGGCCGCAGCGACTTGATATCGATGGGCGGCAGGATGTCGACGCCGGGATAGAGACCGATGGACGTGGCGTTGATGGCCACGTCGACGTCGGCGCCGATGCTGTGATCCCCCCGCCAGGCGACGAACGCGGCGGCGGCCGGCGTCCGCTCGGCGATCAGGCGGGCCAGCGTCCGGCCGTGGTTCTCGTCGCGGTTGACGACGGTGATCGACGCCGCGCCGGCCAGCGCCGTTTCCACGGCAATGGCCCGGGCCGCGCCGCCGGCGCCGAACAGCACGATGCGCTTGCCGGCCGGGTCGATGACCGTCCTGAGCGAGGTCAGAAAGCCCTTGCCGTCGGTGTTTTCGCCGGTGAGCCGGCCGCCGTCGTTGACGACGCAGTTGACCGCCCCGATGATCGCCGCCGACGGCGCCAGCGCGTCGATGTGCTCAAGCACGGCCACCTTGTGCGGTAACGAACAATTGAAGCCGCGCCAGCCCATGGCGCGGGCGCCGCGCACGGCGTCGGCGAGCTGTTCGGGCGCCACGTCGCAGTTGATGTAGCGGGCATCGAGCCCGAGGGCGCGATAGGCGGCCTCGACCATGGCAACGGTGGGGTTTTCCGCCACGGGATGGGCGAAGCAACCGGTAAGCAGGCTGAGAAAATTGAGCGGCGTGGCCATCGGGCCCTCCTGGATCGGCACGGAAACGAAGCGGCGCGGCCATACTATACCCATTCCCGGCCAACGCTCCGATACGAAAGCCGAATCTGGCTTGTCGGGCCGCCGCGCCCCATATCTCGCATGGGCTACCCCCGGTTCAGCCGCGGACCGGGAGAAAACCCGGCGGTTGTCGCTGACCGCCCCCGACGGAACGCCGGCCTTCAGCTTTGTCCGGCCGGCCCGTCCTCGGCCTGGCCGCCACCGCCGTTCCCGCTGCCCCGGGGCCGCGCGTCGGCGCCGGGCTGCGCTAAAGGTGCAAGATGAGGAAATCCGTTGTCGTCCTGCCGGTGGTCGTGGTCGGTCTCGCCGCCGCCGGCTGGTATGCCTGGTCAGCGCTCGCCACGCCGGGATTGCCGCCGGGGCTCTACAAGGCCAACGGCCGCATTGAGGTCGAACATTTCGACGTTGCCACCAAGCTCCCCGGCCGCGTGTCGGAGGTGCGCTTCCGCGAGGGCGATCTCGTTGGCCGCGACGACATCGTGGCGGTGTTCGACAGCGCCGATCTCCTGGCCCAGCGGGCGGCGGCCAAGGCGGCCGTGGCCCGGGCCGAACAGGGCATCGTCCAGGCGTCGGCCGCCGTTACCTCGGCCAAGGCGTCGCTGGCGCTGGCGGAAGTGGAGATGACGCGGGCGGCCGAACTGCTCGACCGGGCGGTGTCGCCGCAATCGACCCTCGATCAGCGCCGGGCCCAGCGCGACGTTGCCGCCGCCGCGCTCGCCGCCGCCGAGGCTTCGGTCGGGGCCGCCACGGCGGCGCGCGATGCCGCTGTCGCCGAAGTGGCCCTCATCGACGTCAACATCGCCGACATGACGCTCAAGGCCCCCACCGCCGGCCGCGTCGAATACCGTCTGGTCGATCCCGGCGCCGTCATGGCCGCCGGCGGCAAGGTGGCGACGCTGCTCGACCTCTCCGACGTCACCATGACCATCTTCCTGCCGACCCGTCTGGTCGGCCGCGTCCGGCTCGGCGCCGACGCCCGCATCGTCCTCGACGCGGCGCCGGACTACGTGGTGCCGGCCAAGGTGACGTTCGTGTCCTCCGAGGCCCAGTTCACGCCCAAGACGGTCGAAACCGCCGACGAACGCGAGAAGCTGATGTACCGGGTCAAGGTGCGCATCGACAGCGCCCTGCTCGATACCTATCGCGACTACGTCAAGGCCGGTCTGACGGGCGACGCCTACGTGCTGACCGACCCGGCGGCCGCCTGGCCCGACAAGCTCGCCGTGCGGCTGCCGAGCGCGACGGGGGTGGGGCAATGACCGGCCGGCCGGCCGTCGTCGTCGAGGCCGTCAGCCACCGTTATGGCGGCACGCTGGCGCTCGACGGCGTTTCCCTGACCTTCGAGCCGGGCACGGAGACGGCGATCATCGGCCCGGACGGCGTCGGCAAGTCGACGCTGCTCGGCCTCATCGCCGGTGTCCGGGCGCTGCAGCAGGGCGATGTCGCCGCCTTCGGCGCGCCGCTGCGCCTGCCGGCCAGCCGGGCGGCGGCCATCCCGCGCATCGCCTACATGCCGCAAGGCCTCGGCCGCAATCTCTACCCGACGCTGACCGTGAGCGAGAACGTCGATTTCCACGCCCGGCTGTTCGGCCTGCCGGCCGGCGACCGCCGCCGGCGCATCGCCCGCCTGCTCGCCGCCACCGGCCTCGATCCGTTTCCCAGCCGTCCGGCCGGCAAGCTCTCTGGCGGCATGAAGCAGAAGCTCAGTCTGTGCTGCGCCCTCGTCCACGATCCCGACCTGCTGATCCTCGACGAACCGACCACCGGCGTCGACCCGCTGTCGCGCCGCCAGTTCTGGGACCTCATCGCCGCCATCCGCGCCGACCGGCCGCAGATGACCGTGCTTGTCGCCACCGCCTACATGGACGAGGCGGCGCGCTTTGCCCGTGTCATCGCCATGAACGACGGTCGCGTCATCGCCGACGGCTCGGTGGCCGACATCCTCGCTCGCACCGGCAGCGTCAGCCTCGAGGACGCCTACCGCCGGCTCGGCCGGGCGCCGGGGCAAGAGCCGCCGCCGCCCTTCGTCATGCCGCCTCGACCGCCCGGCCACGGCGACATCGCCATCGCCGCCACCGGCCTGACGCGCCGCTTCGGGGCCTTCACCGCCGTCGACCACGTGTCGTTTGCCATTGAGAAGGGCGAGATTTTCGGCTTCCTCGGCTCCAACGGCTGCGGCAAGACCACGACCATGAAGATGCTGACCGGCCTGCTGCCGGCGACCGAAGGCACGGCGACGCTGCTCGGCGCGCCGATCGAGGCCACCGACCTCGCCGTGCGCCTGCGCGTCGGCTACGTGTCGCAGAGCTTCTCGCTCTATGACGAACTGACGGTGGCCGCCAACCTCACCCTGCACGCCCGCCTCTATCGCGTGCCGGAAGCCGAGGTGGCCGGCCGCGTCGCCGACAGCCTCGTCGAGTTCGATCTCGCCGACCTCGGCGACCGCTACCCGACCGCGCTGCCGCTCGGCATGCGCCAGCGCCTGCAACTGGCCGCCGCCTGTCTGCACCGGCCGGAGGTGCTGATCCTCGACGAGCCGACTTCCGGCGTCGACCCCGCTGCCCGCGACGACTTCTGGCGCCGCCTCGCCGCCCTGTCGCGCCAGCGCGGCGTCACCATCTTCGTCTCCACCCATTTCATGAACGAGGCCGAGCGCTGCGACCGCATCTCGTTCATGCATCAGGGGCGTGTGCTGGCCATCGGCCGCCCGGCCGATCTGGTGGCCGAAACCGGTGCCCCGTCGTTGGAGCAGGCGTTCATCACCCGCCTCGAAGCGGTGGCCGAAGACCGGCAACCGGCGCGTCCGGCGGCGGCTTCGGCGCCGACGGCGCCGACAATCCCGGTCAGCCATCGCCGCTGGCGGCTGTCGCCGGCCCTCGTCTGGGCCTTTGCCCGCCGCGAAGGCGTCGAGATCATCCGCGATCCCATCCGCTGGGGTTTCGCCGTCTTCGGTTCGCTGCTGCTGATGTTTCTGTTCGGCTACGGCATTTCCTTCGACGTCGAGAACCTGCCGCTCGCCGTCTTCGATCGCGATCGGACGATGGAAAGCCAGCGCCTGATCGACGCCTTCGCCGGCTCGCGCTACTTCCTCGAACAGCCGCCGGTCGTCAGCGAGACCGACGCCGATCATCGCCTGATGTCAGGCAAGACGCGTCTCGTCGTTGGCATACCGCCGCACTTCGGCGCCGATCTCCGCCACGGCGTCAAGCCCGAGGTGTCGGTGTGGATCGACGGCGCCAACACCTTCCGCGCCGAAACGGTGAAGGGCTACGTGGAGGGCGTGGTGCTGCAATACACCAGCGATCTGATCGTCGACACCTACGGTCCCGGTACGGCGCTGGGTCTGCCCGTCGATATCCGGCCGCGCTTTGCCTACAACCAGTCGTTCGCCTCGCTGCCGGCCATCACCCCCGGCGTCATCATGCTGCTGCTGGTGCTGATCCCGGCCGCCATGACCGCCGTCGGCGTGACGCGCGAACGCGAGATCGGCTCCATTGCCAACTTCGAGGCCTCGCCGGCCAACGTCGGCGAGTTTCTGATCGGCAAGCAGCTGCCCTACGTCGCCGTCGGCATGGTCAGCTTCCTGTCGATGCTGGCCTTCGCCCGCTTCGGCTTCGGTGTTCAGCTTACCGGCTCCTTCGCCGGGCTGGCCACCGGGGCCTTGCTCTACGTCTTTGCCAGCACCGGCTTCGGTTTGATGGTGTCGACGCTGGTCCGCACTCAGGTGGCGGCGATCATGGCGGCGGCGCTGTTGTCGGTGGTGCCGTCGGTCAACTTCTCCGGCTTCATCAATCCGATGTCGTCGGTGGCGGGGGCGAGCCGCTGGGTCGGGCTGCTGTTCCCCGCCTCATGGTTCCAGACCATCTCCATTGGCGCCTTTGCCAAGGGGCTGGGACCGGCCGACCTCCTCAACTGCTACGCGGCGCTGCTCGCCTTCGCCGTCGCCTTCATCGGCCTCGCCTGTCTGATGCTGTCCAAGCAGGAGAAATGACATGCGCTTTCTCCTCAATCTCTTGCGTCTGTCGGTCAAGGAGCTGTCGAGCCTCTGGCGCGACCCGATCATGCTGTTCCTGATCGTCTACGCCTTCTCGGCCGCCGTGGTGCTGGTGGCGAGCGGCGTCAAGCTCGAGGTGGTCAACGCCACCATCGCCATCGTCGACGACGACCGCTCCCAGCTCACCGCCCGCCTCGCCGACGCCTTCGCCGAGCCGTATTTCAAACCGGCGGTGCTGATCGGTCGCGACGAGGTCGACAGGGCCATGGACGTCGGCCGCTACTCGTTCGTCGTCGAGTTCCCGCCGCGCTTCGAGGCCGACGTGCTGGCCGGCCAGCGCCCCGAAGTCGGACTGGTCATCGATGCCACGGTGATGGTGCAGGCCGGCAACGGCGCCGCCTACATCGAGAGCATCCTCATCGACGAGGTGGCCGCCTTCCTCCACAGGGCCGGCGTCGAGGCCGGGCTGCCGATCCGCATCGCCAACCGCGTCTGGTTCAACCCCAACGTCGAGGGCCGCTGGTTCTCCTCGCTGATGCAGCTCACCAACTCCATCACCATCCTGTCGATCCTGCTGGTCGGGGCGGCGGTGATCCGCGAGCGTGAGCACGGCACCATCGAGCACCTGCTGGTCATGCCGGTGCGCGCCGCCGAAATCGCGCTTGCCAAGGTGCTGGCCAACGGTGCCGTGCTGCTCCTCGCCGTGGTCCTCAGCATGGAACTGGTGATCCGCCTCTACCTCGGCGTGCCGATCGCCGGCTCGCGGACGCTGTTCCTGGTCGGCACGCTGCTGTTCCTGTTCTCGACCACCTCGCTCGGCATCCTCATCGCCACGCTGGCCCGATCCATGCCGCAGTTCGCGCTGATGTCGATCCCGGTGTTCACCACCATGCTGCTGCTCTCCGGCAACATGACGCCGCTCGAAAGCATGCCGACGGGGCTGCAATGGGGCATGCACCTGTCGCCATCGGTCTATTACGTCGCCTTCACGCAGGCCTTGCTCTATCGCGGCGCCACGCTGGCCATCGTCTGGCCGGAACTGCTGGTGATGGCCGGTCTCGGCATCGTTTTCCTCGCCTACGCCACCCACCGCTTCCGCGTCATGCTGTCGCAGATTGGCTGAACGTCGGCAGGCGTGGCGTGCTGTCGAGCAGGCGGCGCGTGTAGGCATGGGCCGGCCGGGACAGCACCTGACGCGTTGGCCCCTGCTCGACGATGCGGCCGCGCTCGAGGATGACGAGGTCGTCGGCGACCAGGGCGACGAAGCCGATGTCGTGGGAGACCAGCACCAGGCTCATGCGCGCCGACAGCGTCTTCAGCAGCTCGACGATGCGGATGCGCGTCGACAGGTCGAGAGCGCTCACCACCTCGTCGGCCAGCACCACCTCGGGGTCGGCGACGATGGCGCGGGCGATGGCGATGCGCTGGCGCTGACCGCCGGAGAACTCGTGCGGATAG
Organism: uncultured Pleomorphomonas sp.; assembly: GCA_937868725.1. Lineage (GTDB taxonomy): Bacteria > Pseudomonadota > Alphaproteobacteria > Rhizobiales > Pleomorphomonadaceae > Pleomorphomonas. The sequence continues at coordinate 9,256 of CALMMQ010000118.1, read as the reverse complement.
CGGCGGGCGGCCTCGGGGGGCAGGCCGACGGCGGCGAGCACCGCGGCCACCGTCGTGGCGATGTCGGCCTCGATGCCGAGCGAGCGCAGCGGCTCGGCGATGATGTCGACGACGCGCTGGCGCGGATCAAGCGAGGAATAGGGGTCCTGGAACACCGCCTGCACGGCGCGGCGGAAGCGCCGCAGCCCGGCGCGGTCGCCGTCGTCGAGCGCCGCGCCCCGGAAGCGCACCGTGCCGGCGCTGGGCCGGATCAGCCCCAGCAGCAGCCGCAACATCGTCGTCTTGCCCGAACCGCTCTCGCCGACGATGCCGAGATTGCGCCCGGCCGTGACGCTGAGGCTGACGCCGTCGAGAATGGTGCGGCCGCGACCATAGGCGAACGACACGTTGTCGAGTGCGATGAGGCTCATGTCGCCGCTCCGATGGCCCGGTCGAAGGCGCGCGCCGCCTCGACGAGTTCTATGGTGTAGGGCTGGCGCGGTCGGCTCAGCACGTCGGCAACCGAGCCGGTCTCGACCAGCTGGCCCTGCCGCAGCACCAGCACGCGGTCGACGGCGGCGGCCACCACCGGCAGGTCGTGGCCGATGAACAGCAGGCTGAGCCCTTCGGCCCGCCGCAGCTCTTCCAGCAGCTTGAGGATTTCCGCCTGGGTGGTGACGTCGAGAGCCGTCGTCGGCTCGTCGGCGATCAGCAGCGCCGGCCGGCAGGCCAGGGCCATGGCAATGGCGGCGCGCTGGCGCTGGCCGCCCGACATCTCGTGCGGGTAGGCGCGGGCAAGGCGCGCCGGTTCGGGCAGCGCGACGCGTTCGAGCAGCGACAGCGTCGTTGCCACCACTTCGGCCCGGCCGACGGGCCGGCCGTCGCGACGGGCGCGGCGGCGCACCACCTCGCCGATCTGGTTGCCGATGCGCATCAGCGGGTCGAGCGCCGTCAGCGGTTCCTGAAACACCGTGGCGAGGCGGCTGCCGCGCAGTGGCACCAGCACCCGGTCGGGGGCGCCGACGATCTCTTCGCCGCCGACCCGGATCGAGCCCGTCGCCGTCATGCCGTCGGGCAGCAGGCCGAGCACGGCCAGCGCCGTCAGCGATTTGCCCGAACCGCTTTCGCCGATGAGGCCGACGCGCTCGCCGGCTTCGACGGCGAACGATACACCGGACACCAATGTCCGCTCACCCTGGCGGATGCCGAGGTCGGTCACGCGGAGGAGTTCGGTCATGTCCGCGTCCTCCGGGTCGGGTCGGCGATGTCGCGCAGGCCGTCGGCCGTGAGGTTGAGGCCGATGACCAGCGACAGCAGCGCCAGTCCCGGCGCCACGGCGCCGAACGGCGCGGTGTAGACCGTGCCCTGTGCCTCCTGCAGCAGCCGCCCCCACGAGGCGTTGGGCGGTGGCGCGCCGAGGCCGAGGTAGGACAGCGACGCCTCGGCGATGACGGCGAGGCCGAACTGCAGGGCGAGGTTGACGATCAGCGTCGGCCAGATGTTGGGCAAGACGTGGATGCGCACGATGCCGATCCAGCTGGTGCCGGCCACCCGGGCGGCGGTGACGTAGTCCATGGCCAGCACCCGCCGGGCCAGGATGCGCGTCAGCCGCGCCACGATGGCCGAGGCGGCGACGCCGATGGCCAGAATGGCCGTGCCGAGACTGGCGCCGTCGCTGGCGGCCACGATCAGCATGGCGAGCAGCAGCGTCGGGAAAGCGATCAGGATGTCGAGCGTCGCCACCAGGATGTCGTCGAGCGTCCGGCTGGCGAAGGCGGCGATGAGCCCCAGGCTGACGCCGATCAGCGCCGCGATGGCCACGGCGCCGATGCCGACGGTGAGGGCGATGCGGGCGCCGATCATGATTTCGGTGAAGAGATCGCGACCCAGCCGGTCGGTGCCGGCGAGATGGAGGAGCGATGGCGGCGCCAGACGGCCGCCGGTCATGGCGGTGGGGTCGTAGGGCGTCCAGACCAGCGTCGTCAGGGCGACGGCGACGTTGAGGCCGACGAGCACCAGACCGATGACGAAGGTCGGCGACAGGCGGCGGCCGGCAGCGGGCGTTGCGATGTCGGTCACGTCCGGCCTCCGATGGCATGGTCGCGCAGGCGCGGGTCGACGAGGCGCTGAGCGATGTCGGCGGCAAAGCCGACCAGCAGCACGATCAGCGTCGAGATGAACAGCACGCCCTGGACGTTGGGATAGTCGCGCTGCTCGATGCCGATGAGCAGCATCGAACCGAGGCCGGGCAGGGCGAACACCCGCTCCACTACCACGGCGCCGAGCAGCGTCGAGGCGAGCTCGATGCCGAGGATGGAGATCACCGGCACGGCGCCGTTGCGGATGCCGTGGCGGACGAGCGCTTCGCGATAACCCGAGCCGAGGGCGCGGGCGGTGCGCAGGTAGTCCGAACCGATGACGTCCAGGCTGGCCGAGCGGACGTAGCGGATGAGCGAAGCCGCCATGACGAGGGCGATGGTCAGCACCGGCAGCGCCAATTGGCGCAGCGCCGCCAGGGGATCGAGCCAGCCGCGGGCGGGAAAGCCGCTCGATGGCACCAGCCGCAACTGCACGGCGAACAGCGTCACCAGCAGAATGCCGATCCAGAACACCGGCACGGCGATGCCGAGCTGCGAGGCGATGGAGATGAGGCCGCCGTACCAGCGCCGGCGCTTCACCGCCGCCAGGATGCCGAGCGGCAGCGCCAGGGCGATGGCCGAGACGAAAGCCAGCAGCGTCAGCGGCAGCGTCACGGTCAGGCGGCGGCCGATCTCCTCGATCACCGGCACGCCGGAGACGAAGGAGGCGCCGAGGTCGAAGCGGGCGAGGGCGGCGACGAAGCGGACGAACTGCTCGGCCAGCGGCAGGTCGGAACCGACCTGGCGACGCGCCGCCTCGATCTGCGCCGCATCGGCGCCCACCGACACCAGCGCGTTGGCCGGATCGCCGGGCAAGAGGCGCAGCAGGACGAACAGCACGGCGATGGCGATCAGCACGGAGGCGGCCAGGATGGCTGTCCGTCGGATGAGATAGGCGAGAATGGCAAGGCCCCCCGTCGGCTACGAACCGTCAGCAACAAAAAAGACGCCGCCCAAGGATAGGTCGGGCGACGTCGGGAGTCGAGCGGGCGACCGGGAAGGGATCAGTCGGCGCTCTTCTTGATGCCGAAGGCGAAGAACTGCGAGTTGAGACCGTTGACTGGGTAGCCGCTCACCGACGCCTTGGAGACGACGATCTGCGGGTAGAGATACAGCCAGTTGCTGGCCGCGTCCTCGGCGATCTGGATGTTGGCTTCCTTGAGCTTGGCGGTCTGCTCGTCGACGCTGGCGGCGGCTTCCGACTGCTTGATCAGGTCGACGACCTTGGGATTGTTGTAGCCCCAGTAGAAGTCGGGGTTGCCGTAGAAGACGATGTCACGGTGGTTGACATGCTCCTGCAGCGTCGCCTGGAAGTCATGCGCCTTGTAGATCTTGGTGTACCACTCGTTGGGCGTGATGACGTTGATCTTCACCTTGACGCCGACCTTGGCCAGCTCGCTCTGCAGGAACTGCGCCGCCAACGGATGCGGATCGTAGTTGGGCGTGTCGAGCGTGAAGCTGAAGCCGTCGGGGTAGCCCGCCTCCTTGAGCAGCGCCTTGGCGCTGGCCGGATCGTAGCCATCGACCTTGGTGAGGTCGACGTACCAGGGATCGGTCGGCGGTACGAACGAGCCGATCAGCGTGCCGTAGTCGCCCCACACCGCCGACAGCAGCTTGGCCTTGTCGACGGCCCGGGCCAGCGCCTTGCGCACCTTGATGTTGTCGAAGGGGGCGACACGGTCGTTGTAGGCCAGGATCAGCTTGGTGGTCGATTTGCCCTCGGCGACGGTGAAGTCGGCGTTGTCCTTGAACTGCGCCAGCGAATCGGGGCTCTGCACCGAGGTGATGACGTCGACGGCGCCGGTCAGCAGGGCGTTGTTGAGGGCGGTGGCCTCCGAAAAGTACTTGTAGACGACGCCGTCGTTCTCCGGCTTGGCACCCCAGTATTTGTCGAAGCGCTTGAGGGCCAGGGCCGAGCCGCGCTGCCAGCTGTCGAGGGCGTAGGGGCCGGTGCCGTCCTCGTGCGACTGCAGATCGGTGGCCTGATCGTTGATCACCCAGACGTAGGACAGATTGTAGGGCAGCGAGATCGACCGCGAGCTGAGCTTGACGACGACGGTGGCGTCGTCCGGCGTCTCGATGGCGGCGATCGGCTTCAGCGAGTTCTTGCGCGAGCTTTTGCTGTCGGCCGACGTGACGTGCTCGATCGACCACTTGACGTCGGCGGCGGTGAGCGGCTTGCCGGAATGGAAGGCGACGCCGGGCTGCAGCGTGAAGGTGTAGGTGAGGCCGTCGTCGGAAACCTTGTAGTCCTTGACCAGGCTGGGGCTGACCGAGCCGTCGTCGTTGAGGCGGAACAGCGCCTCGTAGACGTTGCCGTTGAAGGCTTCGTTGATGCCTTGGCCGGCGCCGGCCGTGTTGTCGAGGTTCTGCGGCTCGTAGAGCGAACCGATGGCGACGGCGGCCTCGCTGGCCCAAGCCGGAGCGGCGCCGATCAGCGCCAGCGTGGCGGCGGCGAGCATGAGGGAGGCGGAGAGCGACCGGCGGGCACCGCCGACGAAAGCGAACATGATCTGCTCCTGCTGGAAGAGGCGCGGCCACGGCGGCCGGAGGGAGCAGAGTGTACTCCGGCGCAGTGAAATGGAAATGCTGCGACGGTCTGATTTTGTGCGATGGCGTAGGATGAATTTCCGAAATTGGCCAATCAGGCGGTAAAAACACCTCGCGCGCGGCGGCTCATGCCGCCGCGTTCGCGTCGGGGCGCTCGGCATGGGTGGCCTCAGACCAGCCTGAAGATCGCCTCGCCGATGGCGTCGGTGTCGTTGGAGCCGACGGTTTCGGCCGCCGCCGCCTTGACGGCGTCCGGCGCGTTGCCCATGGCGACGCCGTGGCCGACCTGCAGCAGCATTTCCATGTCGTTGAAATTGTCACCGAAGGCGACGATGTCGGCCGGCTCGATGCCCTGGCTGGCGGCCCAGGCGATCAGGCGCGAGGCCTTGCTGTTGCCGCGCCGCATGACGTCGACGCGGTCGTGCCAGGAGTATTCGACGCCGAAGAGGCCGAGGGCTTCGAGTTCGTCGGCGCTCGCCCGCAGCCGCACGGCGTCGCTATGGGTCACCACGAACTTCCACAGCGTCGCGGCCGTCTCGACGATCGGCGACAGATCGGCGGCGTGGTCGAGGCGCGGCGCCGGCACCGTCGACAGCGAGGAGATCCAGGCCGACAGCTTGGCGATGTGCGGGCTCGGCGTGTCGAAGTACATGATCTCGTCGGTGTAGAGCAGCATGGCAACGCCATGGCGGCGGCAGGCGGCGAGCACGGCGCGCGCCGCTTCGCGCGGCATCGGATCGCCGCATTCGGTACGGTTGGCCGCGAAATCGTAGACGTAGGTGCCGTTGCAGCAGATGGCCGGCGACGTGAGGCCGAGCGCCTCGTGATAGGGCCGGGTCACCGAGTGATGGCGGCCGGTGACGGCGACCACCTCGACGCCCTTGGCCCGGGCATGCGCCACCGCCGCGCAGGTGTGCGGCCGGACGCGGCCGCTGCCGTCGATGGCCGTGCCGTCGAGATCGAGTGCGATGAGCCTGTAAGCCATGACGAAACGCCTCTTCATTGCCGCTGGGGGCAGGGGAGGACGCCGCTGGGTCGCTCCTCGTGGTGGGCAAGTCGTTGCCGCCCGGGTCTGGTCGACGCGAGCGGCCTAGCTCTAGGGGCATCGGCGCAGGTCGGCAAGCCCATGAGGGTCATGCCGGACCTCGTCGTTCGGTCTCAGGCCTTCCAGAGGAAGGCGGCGCCGCGCACGCCGGAGCTGTCGCCGTGCCTGGCCTTGCGGATCGGCGTCACCACCGAATCGGAAAATACCAGCTTGTCGTCGCCGCTGTGGAGGTTGGTCCGGGCCATCAGCAGCTTGGGGACGTCGTCGTAGAGCTCGTCGACGTTGCTCATGCCGCCACCGAGCACGAAGACGTCGGGATCGAGGATGTCGATGAGCAGCGTCAGCGCCCGGGCCAGCCGGTCGACGTAGCGGTTGTAGACGGCGATGGCTGTGGCATCACCCGCCCGCTTCAGCTCCATCACCTCGGCCGCCTTGCGCGCCGCACCGCTGGTGGTGCGGTAGTCGAGCTCGAAGCCGGTACCGGAGCAGTACATCTCAAGGCAGCCCTTGCGGCCGCACCAGCACGTCGGCCCGGGGTATTCGCCTTCCTTGGGCCAGGGCAGCGAATAGTGCCCTACCTCGCCGGCCAGCCCCTGATGGCCGTCGTGACTGCGGCCGTCGATGGCGATGCCCGAGCCGAAGCCGGTGCCGAGGATCATGCCCTGCACCACGTGGGCGCCGGCGCCGGCGCCGTCGACCGCCTCGGAGACGGCGAGGCAGTTGCCGTCGTTGGCGATGCGCACCGGCCGGCCGAGCGCCGCCTCGAGGTCGCGGCCGAGCGGCCGGCCGTTCAGCCACCAGGCGTTGGAGTTGCGGATGAGGCCGGTGAGCGGGTTGGCGCTGCCCGGCAGGCCGATGCCGACCGAGCCGCTGCGGCCGGTGCGCGCCTCGGCGAGGGCGACCAGCTCCTGCACGGCCCGGATCGAACCGTCGTAGTCCTCGCGCGGCGTCGCAATGCGGTGACGGACCAGTTCCTCGCCGGTTTTGGCAAGGCCGATCACCTCCATCTTGGTGCCGCCCCAGTCGATGCCGATGTACATGGTGGAGATTGCTTCCGGTGGTTGGGGGAGGGCGTTCAGAGAGCCAGACCGGCGGCGTCGAAGCGGTGCAGCCGGTCGTCGATCGGCGTTAGCACCACCTCGTCGCCCGGGTCAACGGCCACGTCGCCGACGGTGCGGGCGGTGAGGCGACCGGCATCGGGCACGTCGACGTAGACGAAGGTGTCCGAGCCGAGATGCTCGGCGGCGGCGACGCGGCCACGCCAGCCGTCACCGTCGCGGCCGACGGCCAGATGCTCGGGACGGATGCCGATGGTACCGGCGCCGACCCGCTCGGCCAACGGCCCGGAAACGAAGTTCATCTGCGGCGAGCCGATGAAACCGGCGACGAACAGGTTGGCCGGACTGCGGTAAAGTTCGAGCGGCCTGCCGACCTGTTCGAGCCGGCCGGCGTTGAGCACGGCGATCTTGTCGGCCATGGTCATGGCTTCGGTCTGATCGTGGGTGACGTAGATGGTCGTCGTGCCGAGCCGTTGCTGCAGCTCGCGGATTTCCGCCCGCATCTGCACCCGGAGCTTGGCGTCGAGGTTGGAAAGCGGCTCGTCGAACAGGAACACCTTGGGGGCGCGGACGATGGCTCGGCCCATGGCGACACGCTGGCGCTGGCCGCCGGAGAGCGCCGCCGGCTTGCGTTCGAGCTGGCGCGTCAGGTCGAGGATGGCCGCCGCCTTGCCGACGCGCGCCTCGATTTCCGGCTTGTCTCGGCCGGCGAGCTTCAGGGCGAAACCCATGTTGGCGCCGACGTTCATGTGCGGGTAGAGGGCGTAGTTCTGGAACACCATGGCGATGTCCCGGTCCTTGGGCGCCAGGTCGTTGACGAGGCGGCCGTCGATCAGGATGTCGCCGTCACTGAAGGTCTCGAGGCCGGCGATGGTGCGCAGCAAGGTCGACTTGCCACAGCCCGATGGTCCGACCAGCGCCAGGAACTCGCCGTCGTCGATGTCGATCGAAATGCCGTGCAGCACGTCGAGTGCGCCATAGGCCTTCCTGAGGTTCCTGATTTCCACCTTTGCCACGATCGTCCTCCCGAACACCGCTTGACAACAAAACAAAGTGATTTAATCTAATTCGTGTTGGTTTGGGAAGCCGTATTTTTGCCTGCGGGCAGCGGTCCCGAAAACACGTGGGAGGAAGACCTTGAAGAAGTCCCTGTTGGCGGCTCTCGCCGCCGCGACGGCGCTCGGCTGCGTTCTGCCGGCCATGGCCGAAAGCCTCATCACCAGCGATCGCGTCGGTCCCTCCGATGCGCCCAAGAAGATGGTGTTCCGCATGACGGGCGACGGTCCGTCCAGCACCGATCCCACCTGGGCCGCCGGCTATACCAAGCTCTACACCGCCTTCATCCAGAACCATCCCGGCTGGCAGATCGAACTGCAGATGATGACTGGCGACATCAGCCAGGAACAGGCGCGCCTGCTCGAGCAGGCCAAGTCCGGCCATGCGCCCGACTGCGCCGCCATCGACAGTTTCGTGCTGCCGCTGTTCAAGCAGGCCGGCGTGCTGAAGTCGCTGTCGCCCTACTTCAAGAAGGAAGAGATCGACCAGCTGTTCCCGTTCGTCCGTGACGGTGTCACCGGCAAGGACGGCCAGATCTATGCCTGGTGGTGGTCGACCGACCTGCGCGTTCTCTACCGCAACAAGACCATCGTCCCGAACGCGCCCGAGACCTGGGCCGACGCCAAGGCCGCCGCGCTCGCCTCGGTCAAGGCCGGCATGGAAGGGCTGCTGTTCAACGGCGCCCGCTACGAGGGCACGACCTTCGACTGGCTGGCCAACTTCTGGGGCCAGGGCGGCAAGCTCGTCGACGAGGCCGGCAAGCCGGTGTTCGCCGACGCCGCCAACCGCGCCAAGTTCGTCAAGGCCGTCAACTACTACCGTGATCTCGTCGAGGCCGGCGCCGCTCCCAAGCGGGTCGCCACCATCGGCAACTACGACGACTTCAACGCCGCCGCCATCGCCGGCACCTCGGCGATGTTCGTCGGCGGCAACTGGCAGTACCGCCAGCTGCAGAACGCCATGGAGCCGGACGAGTTCGCCAAGTGGACGTTCTCGCCGCTGCCCGGCCCGACCAAGGACGAGCGCTCCACCGGCACCGGCGGCTGGACCGTCGCCGCCTTCTCGTCCGACTCTGAGAAGGTCGGCATGTGCGCCGCCCTCGCCCGCGAAGTCTACATGGGCCCGGCCAACGAGCTGCAGGAGCAGCTGCCGACCCGCGCCGACCTCTACGACAAGTACGACGTGTTCAAGAGCGAGGCCAACAAGACCTTCGCCACCGCCCTCAAGGTCGGTCAGGCCCGTCCGGGTGTGCTCGTCTATCCCGAGATCTCCAACCAGATCCAGATCATGATGGGCAAGGTGCTGACCGGCGCCGCCACCACCGACGCCGCCGTCGATGAAGCCTACAAGGCAGCGCTTGACGCCTACGCCAGGCTCTGACCCTGCCGGCCGCCGGCCCCCTCCTCCGGGGCCGGCGGCGGTGCGCGTCG
>CALMMQ010000117.1 GCA_937868725.1 uncultured Pleomorphomonas sp. | reverse complement strand
GCAAGACGCGGGCCTGGTGCCGATCCTCACAGCGCTCGTGGCCGAGCGGCCTACCTATGGCTACAGACGGATCACCGCGCTGATCAACCGCAAACTCAAGGAAGACGGCGCCGCCCCGGTCAACCACAAACGCGTCTATCGCCTGATGCAGGTCCACAAGCTGTTACTGACGCCCGCCGCCACCGAGCGGGTCGATCCCGTCCACGACGGCAAGGTCATCGTCATGCGCTCGAACCTCAGATGGTGCTCGGACGGCTTCGAGTTCGCCTGCTGGAACGGCGACATCGTCCGCGGCGCCTTCGTCATCGATGCCCACGATCGCGAGATCCTGGCCTGGTGCGCCGTCGTCAACGCCGGCATCAGCGGATCGGACATCCGCGACATCCTGCTCGAAGCCGTCGAGAGGCGCTTCGGCGCCTGTCGGGCGCCTGAGACCATCGAGTTCCTGACCGACAACGGCTCGGCCTACATCGCCCGTGAAACCCGGATCTTCGCCCGCCAGATCGGCCTCAAGCCCTGCTTCACGCCGGTCAAAAGCCCGCAAAGCAACGGCATGGCCGAGGCCTTCGTCAACACGCTCAAACGCGACTATGTCTCGGTGTCACCGCTGCCCGACGCCGAAACCGCCTTGCGTCTGATCCCCGGATGGTTCGAGGATTACAACGAAAACCATCCTCACTCGGGCCTCAGGATGCGCTCGCCCCGCGAGTTCATCAGAGCCCAATCTGCAACAGCCTGAGTGTCCGGCCAAACGGGGGCAGGATCACCCCGTAATGCGTTGTTCGTGGTTGGATGCACGACACCAGATCGCTCCTCTATTGGAGTTGTCCTCGCCCCCTACCCTTGCGCCACCTTGCCGGTGAAGGCGGCGACGCTCTCTTTCAGAACGTTTGCCTGCTCGACCAGTTCGCCGGAGATGGCCGAGACGATCTCGGCTGAGCGGATGGTCTGGTGGCTGGCCGTCGTCACGTCACCGATGGAAGCGGCGATGTCGCCGGCCGAGCGCGAGACGCCGAGGGCCGAGTTGGCGATATCGGCGGTCGCCGCCGATTGCTCCTCGACGGCGGCGGCGATGGCCGTGCCGATGCGTTCGACCTCGACGATGGTCTCGGTGATACCGGAAATGTCGGTGACCGACTGTTGCGTCGCCTGCTGGATGCCGGCGATCTGGCTGGTGATTTCCTCGGTCGCCCGTGCCGTCTGGGCCGCCAGCGACTTCACCTCCTGTGCCACCACCGCGAAGCCCTTGCCGGCCTCGCCGGCCCGCGCCGCCTCGATGGTAGCGTTGAGAGCCAGAAGATTGGTCTGGCCGGCAATGGACGAGATAAGTTCGACCACCGAGCCGATCTTGTCGACAGCCTGGGCCAGTCCCTCGACCGAAACGGTGGTGCGGCGGGCACTCTCGACGGCCTTGGAGGCAATGACCAGCGAGGCTTCGGCCTGGCGGCCGATCTCGTCGATCGAGGCATGCAGCTCTTCGGTCGCGGCGGCGGTGGTGGCGATGCCGTTGCCGGTCGCCTCCTGAGCGGAACGAATGCGGTCGCAGCGGTCGGTGACGGAGCTCGCCTGGGTCGAGAGTTCGCCGGAACTGTTGCCGAGGTTGGCCGTCATGGTGGCAAGCTTGCCCAGCATGCAGGTGATCTGGGACTCGAAATCGCCGATGGCCGTCAGTACGCGGGCCTGACGGTCGGAGATCTGCTGCACCAGCGTTTCACCATAGACGGACACGGCGATGTCCATGTCGAGCAACACGACCTTGGTCACGGCGCCGATCATTCTGGCGGCCCTGGTACCGGAAAGGCGGCAGTGCCGGCCGAGGAGATCGGAAATCTGGGCCAGCACGTGATTGTAGCCGGAGATGTAGTAGTGCGGTTCCAGTCCGATGCGGACATGGGCGAGACCGACGCGATGGACGCTTTCGAAGTAATCGCGGTCGAAGCGAGCCGAAAACAGCCGCTGCCAATGATCGTACTGGGCTTTCTTGAGGTGATCGATCCGGCCACGCACCAGCGCCGCCAGCCGCGGCTCTCGCTCCCAGCGGCCGTAGAACGTTGCGAGGATGTCGTTCATGTGCCGATCAATGATCTTCCAGGCGGAGCGAACATCGGCGGACGCCGCTTCGTCAATGAAATAGGCCTGGACGTGTCCCTGAAAGTCGACGAGCGCCATCTCTCCCCCCAACAGGTGCTGAATCGCAATCTACTTCGTACATCTCGATGGCCCAGCATGCGAACTAGCGGTTGAAAATTCATGAACATAGTCCTTATGAAATACAGAATGCTAACGGCCTATACGAAAGACTAAAACTGAACTGCGGCTTTTGACAGGGGTGCTGCAGTTTAGCGCAATATTGAATCATCTTTCAGGACAACTGTTTCCGTTCTGGATATTTGCTATTGGACACTATTATCGGTGGCAGTCGGGGCAGGCAAACGGCTCATCCGGCCGAAAAGCGGGAAAACTCCTCCATCCCAAGACCCGCCCGGTGACCACGGCGGCCGGTCGATGCTACAAGCGGCCAGACTACAGGAGGCCTACATGGCGGAAATCACCAGCGTCGTCATCCATCACAATCCCGATTGCGGCACGTCGCGCAACGTGCTGCGCCTGATCGAAGCGGCCGGCTACACGCCCGTCATCGTCGAGTACCTCAAGACCGGCTGGAGCAAGCCGCAACTGCAGGCCCTATTCGCCGCCGCCGGGCTGACGCCACGTCAGGCGCTGCGCGTCAAGAAGTCGCCGGCTGTCGAACTCGGGCTCACGGCCACCGACGTCAGCGACGCCACCATTCTGGACGCCATGGTGGCCCACCCGATCCTGGTCGAGCGGCCGATCGTGGCGACGGCGAAGGGCGTGCGGCTGTGCCGGCCGAGCGAAGCGGTGCTCGACCTGCTCGACCGTCTGCCGCCCGGTCCGTTTGCCAAGGAAGACGGCGAACTGATCGTCGACGCCGACGGCCGGCGGCTGATCTGAGCGGCGCCCCGGAGGGCGAAGGACGCGAAAACGGCGGCTTCCGGATGGACGCCGCCGTTACATGAGGCCGTTGATGGACGAAATGGATGGACGCGGTGGCCTGCCGGGCCGGCCCAACCTCCTCAATGGAGGGAAATCCATTCGCGTGCCTGGCGCTGAGCCAGGGCGATCTCGCTCGGCGACATCTCGACCGCCAGTTCGCGGCGGCGCCGGGCGGCGTCTTCGGAGCCGCGCGTGGCGGCGATGTTGAACCACTTGTGCGCCTCGACGAGGTTCATCTGCACTTCGCGGCCGGTGGCATACATGACCCCAAGCTGGAAGAGGATGTCGCCGGAAGCATTGGCGCCGCCACTGATCTGATCGCTGCTGCTGAACTCAAAACGTGCCATGGTCGTAATCCCTGTTCGTTTACCCGAGGTCTTTGCCTCTATTCTTCGTTTCCCGAAGATGAATTCATGGTGACCCTGTTGCTTAAAAAGCGTGTTAAATAGCAAAATTAACAGGCGACAAACAACACATGAATCCTTGATTACCTTTACGCCTGAGCAACCATCGATTCCCGGGCTTTCTGCCAAAACAGACCTCAGGACAATTCAAATGCGCCCGATCGGCGGCAAGGATTGCTTTACCCTGTTTCGAACTCGCCAGAAAATGCCGTAGACGCATTTCGGTCGGCCACGGCGATTCGACGGCGGCTAGACGGCGAAAACGACAAAGGCCGGGGAGTTGCCTCCCCGGCCTTCGCCTATACCTTGTTGCCGCAGCCGATCAGTTCGGCAGGTTGGTCTTGATGTGCAGTTCGCGCAGCTGCTTGGTGGTGGCCGGCGACGGCGCCCCCATCAGCGGATCCTCGGCGCGCTGGTTCATCGGGAACAGCGTGATCTCGCGCAGGTTCTGGGCGCCGCAGATCAGCATCACCACGCGGTCAACGCCGGCGGCCATGCCACCGTGCGGCGGCGCGCCGTACTGGAAGGCGCGGTACATGCCGCCGAAGCGCTCTTCGACTTCCGCCTTGGAGGTGCCCGTCAGCTCGAAGGCCTTGACCATGGTCTCCGGCGACTGGTTGCGGATCGAGCCCGAGGCCATCTCGTAGCCGTTGCAGACCATGTCGTACTGGAAGGCCTTGATGGTCAGCGGGTCCTGGGTGTTGAGCGCCTCAAGGCCGCCCTGCGGCATCGAGAACGGGTTGTGGGCGAAGTCGATCTTCTTGTCGTCCTCGTTCCACTCGAAGAACGGGAAATCGACGATCCAGCACAGCTCGAAGCGTTCGGTATCGACGAGGTTGAGGTCGAAGCCGACGCGGTTGCGGGCTTCGCCGGCTAACTTGTAGAACTTGGCCGGATCACCGGCGACGAAGAAGGCGGCATCGCCCGCTTCGAGGCCAAGGGCGACGCGGATCGCCTCGGTGCGCTCGGGACCGATGTTCTTGGCCACCGGGCCGGCGCCTTCGAGCGCGCCGTTCTCGACGCGCCAGAAGATGTAGCCGAGACCGGGCTGACCCTGGCTCTGGGCCCACGAGTTCATGCGGTCGCAGAAGGCGCGCGAGCCACCGGTCTTGGCCGGAATGGCCCAGACTTCGGTCTTCGGGTCGGCCTCGATCATGCGGGCGAACACCTTGAAGCCGGAGCCGGCGAAATGCTCGGTGACGGCGGCCATCTTGATGGGATTGCGCAGGTCCGGCTTGTCCGAGCCGTAGAGGCGGATGGCGTCATCGTACTTGATGCGCGGGAAGGCCGGCGTCACCGGCTTGCCCTCGGCGAACTCCTCGAAGACGCCACGGATCACTGGCTCCATGGTGTTGAAGACGTCTTCCTGCGTCACGAAGCTCATCTCGAGGTCGAGCTGGTAGAACTCGCCCGGCAGACGGTCGGCGCGCGGGTCTTCGTCGCGGAAGCAAGGAGCGATCTGGAAATAGCGGTCGAAGCCGGCGACCATCAGCAGCTGCTTGTACTGCTGCGGCGCCTGCGGCAGGGCGTAGAACTTGCCCGGATGGATGCGGCTCGGCACCAGGAAGTCGCGGGCGCCTTCCGGCGAGGAGGCGGTCAGAATCGGCGTCGAATACTCGGCGAAACCGGCGTCCTCCATGCGGCGACGCATGGAGCGGATGACCTTGGTGCGCTTGACGATGTTGGCGTGCAGCGTCTCGCGGCGCAGGTCGAGGAAGCGGTACTTGAGGCGGACGTCCTCGGGATACTCGGGCTCGCCGAACACCGGCAGCGGCAGCTCCTTGGCCTGGCCGAGCACGGCGATCTCGCGGGCGAACACCTCGATCTCGCCGGTGGGCAGGTTGGTGTTGACGGTCTCGGGCGTGCGGGCGCGCACCAGGCAGTCGACGCGGATGACCCACTCGGCGCGCAGCGTCTCGGCCAGCTTGAAGGAGGCGCTGTCGGGATCGACCACCACCTGCGTCATGCCGTAATGGTCGCGCAGATCGATGAACAGCAGGCCGCCATGATCGCGCACGCGATGCACCCAGCCCGACAGCCGTACGGTCTGGCCGACGTGAGAGGCACGAAGCTCGCCGCAGGTATGAGTGCGATAGGCATGCATGATGGTCGATCCTGTTCGTTTTTCTCTTTCGCAAACGCGAAAAAACCCCGCCTCGGCGGGGCGAATGCGCTGGCGCGACAAGCGCACGACAGGGCGATTTTGTCAAGAATGAGCTTGACCGCCAAAGGGGATGACGCCGCCGGCGGCCTTGGATCAGACGGCGATGCGGGCGCGCACCGCCGCCTCGTCCATGGTCTCGCGCGTGCCGGCCATCACCACTTCGCCGCGATCCATGACCAGGAAATCGTCGGCGAGATCGCGGGCGAAATCGAAGTACTGCTCGACCAGGATGATGGCCATGTCGCCCTGCTGGCGCAGGAAGGTGATGGCCCGGCCGATGTCCTTGATGATCGACGGCTGGATACCCTCGGTGGGTTCGTCGAGCACCAATAGCTTCGGCCGTGTGACCAGGGCGCGGCCAATGGCCAGCTGCTGCTGCTGGCCGCCGGAGAGGTCGCCGCCGCGCCGGCGCAGCATGTCCTTCAGCACCGGGAAAAGATCGTAGATGGTATCGGGAATGTAGCGGTCGCGCCGCGGCAGCGGGGCGTAGCCCGTCTCGAGATTCTCCTCGACGGTGAGGAGCGGGAAGATCTCGCGGCCCTGCGGCACGACGGCGATGCCGGCGCGCGCCCGGTCGTAGGGCTTCAGCGCCACGATGTCCTTGCCGTTCCAGACGATGCTGCCGCTGGAGATCGGCTGCTGACCGACAATGGCGCGCATCAGCGACGTCTTGCCGACGCCGTTGCGTCCCATGACGCAGGTCACGCGGCCGGCGGTGGCCTTGAGCGACACGCCGCGCAGCGCCTGGGCGGCGCCATAGTGGAGATTGACGTTTTCGACGTTCAGCATGTCGGACATTCCTTGCTGCGGCCCGGCGCCCTCACCGGCCGAGATAGACCTCGATGACGCGCTTGTTGGCCGAGACGGCATCGAGCGAGCCTTCGGCCAGCACCGATCCTTCGTGCAGCACCGTCACCTTGACGTCGAGTTCGCGCACAAAGGTCATGTCGTGCTCGACGACGATGACCGACTGGGTACGGGCGATCTCCTTGAGCAGAATGGCGGTTTCCGCCGTTTCGGCGTCGGTCATGCCGGCGGCCGGCTCGTCGACCAGGAGCAGTCGCGGCTCCTGCGCCAAGAGCATGCCGATCTCCAGCCATTGCTTCTGGCCGTGGCTGAGATTGGCGGCCAGCCAGTCGCGGCGGTCGCTGAGGCGAATGGTGGTCAGGAGGGCGTCGATGCGCTGCTGTTCGGCCGGCGAACGGCGGTTGAGCAGGCTGGCCCAGACGCCGCGCCTGGCCTTGAGGGCGAGCGCGATGTTCTCTTCCACCGTATGGCTTTCAAACACCGTCGGCTTTTGGAACTTGCGGCCGATGCCGAGATTGGCAATGGCCGCCTCGTCGAGCCGGGTCAGATCGACCGAGCCGTCGAACAGCACGTCGCCGCTGTCGGGGCGCGTCTTGCCGGTGATGATGTCCATCATCGTCGTCTTGCCGGCGCCGTTGGGGCCGATGATGGCGCGCATCTCGCCCGGCTCCAGCACCAGCGACAGGTTGTTGATGGCCTTGAAGCCGTCGAAGGCCACCGAGACGTTGTCGAGATAGAGGATCGAACCTTCGGCCTTGTCGCTCACGATGCCGCCTCCCCGGTTGCCGAAACGCCGCTGTGATCAGGGGGGACGCGCCGGCTGGCGAACAGTCCGACGATGCCCTTGGGCAAAAACAGCGTCACCACCACGAACAGGCCGCCGAGGGCGAACAGCCACACCTCGGGCAGCATGCCGGTGAACCAGGTCTTGCCGAAGTTGACCAGCACGGCGCCGATCAGCGCGCCGACCAGCGTGCCGCGACCGCCGACCGCCACCCAGATCACCGCTTCGATGGAGGCGCTGGGATCGAACTCCGAGGGGTTGATGATGCCGACCTGCGGCACGTAGAGCGCCCCGGCGATGCCGGCCATGACGGCGGAAAGCGTCCAGACGAACAGCTTGTAGTGCTCGACGCGGTAGCCGATGAAGCGCGTCCGGCTTTCGGCGTCGCGGACGGCCACCAGCACCTTGCCGAGCTTGGAGGCGGTGACGGCCGAGGCGACGACGAAGGCCAGCGCCAACATGACGGCCGAGGCGGAAAACAGCGCGGCGCGCGTGCCGGCAGCCTGGATCGGGAAGCCGAGGATGTCCTTGAAATCGGTGAGGCCGTTGTTGCCGCCAAAGCCCATGTCGTTGCGGAAGAAGGCCAGCAGCAGGGCGTAGGTCATGGCCTGGGTGATGATGGAGAGGTAGACGCCGGTGACGCGGCTGCGGAAGGCGAACCAGCCGAAGACGAAGGCCAGCAGGCCCGGCACCAGCACCACCATCGCGGCGGCGAACCAGGCCATGTCGAAGCCGTGCCAGAACCAGGGCAGCTCCTTCCAATTGAGGAACACCATGAAGTCGGGCAGCACCGGATCGGCGTAGACGCCGCGCGGGCCGATCTGGCGCATCAGGTACATGCCGGCGGCGTAACCGCCGAGGGCGAAGAAAGCGCCGTGGCCGAGCGACAGGATGCCGCAATAACCCCAGATGAGATCGACCGACAGCGCCAGCAGCGCATAGGTGAGGTACTTGCCCATCAGCGTCAGCTGGTAGGTGGAGACGTGCACGAAAGAGTCGTCCGGCGTCAGCAGGCTGGAGGCCGGCACCAGCACGGCCAGGGCCAGGAGCACGGCGACGACGAGGCGGGCGCGACGGTCGAAACCATTGAGAAGGAAGGATGTAATCATTGTTCGACCGCCCTGCCCTTGAGCGCGAACAAGCCGCGCGGACGCTTCTGGATGAACAGGATGATGAAGACCAGCAGCAGGATCTTGCCGAGCACGGCACCGGCGTACGGCTCCAGGAACTTGTTGGCGATGCCGAGCGTCATGGCGCCGACCAGCGTGCCCCAGAGATTGCCGACACCGCCGAAGACGACGACCATGAAGCTGTCGATGATGTAGCCGCGCCCGAGGTTGGGCGAGACGTTGTCGATCTGGCTGAGGGCGACGCCGGCCAGCCCGGCGATGCCGGAGCCGAGGCCGAAGGTCAGCGCGTCGATGAGCGGCGTGCGGATGCCCATGGCGGCGGCCATGGCGCGGTTAGCCGTCACGGCGCGCATCTGCAGGCCGAGCGGCGTGTGCTTCAGCGTGGCGATGAGGGTCAGGAATACGGCGAGCGCGAACAGGATGATCCACAGGCGCGGCCAAGTGATCTGCATCTGACCGAGCTCGAAGGAGCCGGCCATCCAGCCGGGCGTGCCGACCTCGCGGTTGTTGGCGCCAAACAGCGACCGCACCGCCTGCTGCAGCATCAGCGACACGCCCCAGGTGGCGAGCAGCGTTTCAAGCGGCCGGCCGTAGAGATGGCGGATGATGAGGCGCTCGATGACGACGCCGACGCCGCCGGCCACCAGGAAGGCCACGGGCAGCGCGATGAGCAGCGAATAGTCGAAGAGGCCGGGCCAGAAATTGCGGATCAGCTCCTGCACGGCGAAGGTGGCGTAGGCGCCGAGCATGACCATTTCGCCGTGGGCCATGTTGATGATGCCCATGACGCCGAAGGTGATGGCAAGGCCGATGGCGGCGAGCAGCAGCACCGAACCGAGCGACAGGCCGTACCAGATGTTCTGACCGGCGTCCCAGGCCATCAGGCCGTGCTCGATGCCGGCGACCGCCTGGCGGGCCGCCTCGCCAAGGGCGCCGTCGGCGCTGACGTAAGGCGAGATCAGCGACAGGGCGTCGCGGTTGCCTCTTTCGGCAATGGCGGCGACCGCGTTCACCTTGTCGGCTTCCGGCGCGTCGGAGGCCAGCACCGCGGTGGCGCGGGCAATGACCATGGTGGCCTTGATGTCGGCGACCGTCTCGGCGGCGATGGCTTTGTCGAGTACGGCGATGGCGGCCGGATCGGCCGACTTCAGCACCGCTTCGGCGGCGCCGCGCCGAATGGTCGGATCGGGACTCATCAGCGTCAGATTGCCGACCGCCGAGGCGATGGCGCGACGCAGCTTGTTGTTGATCTTGATTTTTTCGACGGTCGCCTTGGGGGCAATACCGGCGTCGGCACCGCTGACGGGGTCGCTGAGGGCGAAGTCCTTGCCGGACTTGGCGGCCAGGAACACGCCGCCGTCGGGCTTGCGCACCACGAGATCGCCGGAGCCGAGCTTGTCGAGGAGGACGGCGACACGATCGTCGCCGCTGGCCGCGAGAGCCGCGACAGCTTTCTCGGTGTCATCGAAGCCGCCCTGCCCGAGCGCCCTGACCAGGGCGCCGAAATCGCTGTCGTTGATAGGGGCGGCGGCGGCGGCGATCGCCCAGACAAGACAGGCGCAGAACGCGACGATCAGACGGATGGGTCGCATGGAACCTTTCCCGGTCAGAATGCCGTTGGCGCGTCGGGGGCGCACGGCGCGCCCCCTCGCTGTTTGCCGCCGACCGGGACGCCGAACGCGCCACGGGCGGCAGCTCTGGAGATCACGTCAGCCGCCGCACTTGCCGGTCTTGACGTTGAAGTTGCCGCAGGCGAGCGGCTTGCGCCAATCCGAGATCAGGTCCTTGGAGCCTTCGAGGTAGTCCGACCACTCGTCACCAACCACCGGCGCCGTCTGCGACACGATGTCGAACTGGCCGTTGTCCTGGATTTCGCCGATCAGCACCGGCTTGGTGATGTGATGGTTCGGCATGATGGTGGCGTAGCCGCCGGAGAGGTTCGGCACGGTGGTGCCGATCAGCGTGTCGATGACCGGATCGACGTCGGTGGTGCCGGCCGCCTCGACCGCCTTCACCCAGGCATTGAAGCCGATGTAGGTGGCTTCCATCGGATCGTTGGTGGTGCGCTTGTCGTTCTTGATGAACTTGTGCCAGCCGTCGATGAAGGCGGCGTTGGCGTCGCTGTCGACGCTCTCGAAGTAGTTCCAGGCGGCGAGGTGACCGACCAGC
Source organism: uncultured Pleomorphomonas sp. (assembly GCA_937868725.1). GTDB lineage: Bacteria > Pseudomonadota > Alphaproteobacteria > Rhizobiales > Pleomorphomonadaceae > Pleomorphomonas. The sequence continues at coordinate 39,714 of CALMMQ010000117.1, read as the reverse complement.
GGCTTGGTGTCGATACCGGCGAGCTCTTCCTCACCCACCGAGAAGGCGACGACGGGGATATCCTCGGCCTTGATGCCCTGGTTGGCCAGCTCCTTGTAGAACGGCACATTGGCGTCGCCGTTGATGGTGGAGACCACGGCGGTCTTCTTGCCGGCCGAGCCGAACTTCTTGATGTCGGAGACGATCGACTGCCAGTCGGCATGGCCGAACGGCGTGTAGTTGATCATGATGTCTTCGGCCGGCACGCCCTTGGCCTTGAGGTAGGCTTCAAGGATCTTGTTGGTGGTGCGCGGGTAGACGTAGTCGGTGCCGGCCAGCACCCAGCGCTTCACGCCTTCCTGGTTCATCAGGTAGTCGACGGCGGGAATGGCCTGCTGGTTGGGGGCGGCGCCGGTGTAGAAGACGTTGCGCTCGGACTCCTCGCCCTCGTACTGGACGGGGTAGAACAGGATCGAGTTGAGTTCCTTGAACACCGGCAGCACCGACTTGCGGCTGACCGAGGTCCAGCAGCCGAACACCACCGACACCTTGTCCTTGGAGATGAGTTCGCGCGCCTTTTCGGCAAACAGCGGCCAGTTGGAGGCGGGGTCGACGACCACCGGCTCAAGCTTCTTGCCGAGCACGCCGCCCTTCTTGTTCTGCTCGTCGATCAGGTAGAGCACCGTGTCCTTCAGCGTGGTCTCGGAGATGGCCATGGTGCCGGACAGCGAATGCAGCACGCCAACCTTGATGGTGTCGTCGGCGGCACTGGCGAACATGGTCGAGGAGACGAGCGCGCCGGCGAGCGCGGCAAGGCAAAAACTGCGGGAGGCGAAGGTGTTCATGTGTCTGTTCCCCGTTCATTGAAGGCCGCCGCTCTGGATCGGCGCCTTGGCCGGGACTGTCGGGCGCAGGGCGCCAAACGCCTATACGTCGATTGACGTAAAGCCTGCCCACTCGCTCGGCGTGACCGGAAAAGAGGCGGGCGACATCGATCGACGCCCCTGGGGCGCCCGGAGAAACCGGCACGAAGCATGCAAAAGAGCCGAGCGAGCGACGGGGCGCGGCGCTTCATCGGGTGGATCGGCGCATTTCCGGCGCGCCGCGTCCGCCTCGACGACGCGACGGCGCCCGCCGAATGGGCATTCCGCCTTCCAGGCAGGCAAACGGACGCAACGGAAACGACCATGGCCGAACGGCAACGCATCATTCCGATCCGTCGCGCCTACAATCGCTGGGTGGCCAATCAGACGCTCGAAGACTATGCGCTGCGTTTCACGGCCAAGTCGGCCCGGCGCTGGTCATCGGACCGCATCGCCCAGACCGCCATCGGCGCCATCTCGTTTCTGGCCCTCGAGGCGATCGGCGGCGCCATCACGCTGTCCTATGGCACCGTCAACGCCTTCTGGGCCATCATCGTCGCGTCCGTCATCCTGCTGATTCTCGGCTGGCCGATCGCCCGCACGGCGACGCGCCACGGCGTCGACATCGACCTGCTGACGCGCGGCGCCGGCTTCGGCTACATCGGCTCGACCATCACCTCGCTGATCTACGCCAGCTTCACCTTCATCCTGTTCGCCATCGAGGCGTCGATCATGTCGACAGCGCTGGAGATGGCGCTCGGCATTCCGCTCTGGGCCAGCTACGTCGTCTCGACGGTGGCGGTGATCCCGCTCGTCACCCACGGCGTCACCTGGATCAGCCGCTTCCAGCTGTTGACGCAACCGTTCTGGATCGTGCTCAACGTGCTGCCGTTCGTGTTCATCGCCCTGTCGGACTGGGGATCGGTGGAGAGCTGGCTGGGCTTCGTCGGCCGCAGCGCGCCGGATGGCGCTGCCGGCTTCGACCTCGCCGCCTTCGGCGCCGCCAGCGCCGTCATCCTGGCGCTGACGGCCCAGATCGGCGAACAGGTGGACTTTCTGCGCTTCGTGCCGGCCCGGCTCGGCGGGCCTCGCCGCAATTGGTTGATCGCCCTGTTCCTTGCCGGCCCCGGCTGGGTGGTGCTCGGAGCACCCAAGATGGTGGCCGGCTCGTTTCTGGCCGTGCTGGCACTGGCCCACGGCGTACCCGTCGACCACGCCGCCGAGCCGGCACGCATGTACGCCGTCGCCTTCGGCTACGTGCTGCCCTCGGACCAGGCCGCCTACCTGCTGACCGCCGCCTTCGTGGTGATCTCGCAGCTCAAGATCAACGTCATGAACGCCTACGCCGGCTCGCTCGCCTGGTCGAACTTCTTCTCACGCCTCACCCACAGCCATCCCGGACGCGTCGTCTGGCTGGTGTTCAACGTGTCGATTGCTCTCATCCTGATGGAAATCGGCATCTATCAGGCGCTGGAACAGACGCTCGGCGTGTTCGCCATCGTTGCCATGGCCTGGCTCGCCACCATCTCGGCCGATCTCACCATCAACAAGCCGCTCGGGCTCAGTCCACCGGGCATCGAGTTCAAGCGCGCCCATCTCTACGACATCAATCCGGTGGGCGTTGGCGCCATGGTCATTGCCGCCGCCTGCGGCATCGGTGCCCACGTCGGACTGTTCGGCGCCCTCGCTCAGGCGTTCGCACCGATCATCGCCATGTTCGTCGCCTTCATCGCGGCCCCGGTCATCGCCAAGGCGACCGGCGGCCGCTTCTACCTGGCCCGCAAGCCCCGGCTCGCCTGGAAGACGCGGGACACCCTCACCTGCTCGGTGTGCGAACACGCCTTCGAGCCGGAAGACATGGCCTATTGCCCAGCCTACGCCGCGCCGGTTTGCTCGCTGTGCTGCTCGCTCGATGCCCGCTGCCACGACCGCTGCAAGCCACACGCCCGCTTCGACAATCAGCTGCGTTTCGTCGCCGAACGGCTGCTGCCGGCGCCGGTGTTTGCCGCCTCGCGGACCCGGCTCGGCCGCTACCTGACCCATCTGGCGCTATGGGTGATCGTCGTGGCGCTGATCGTCTTCATGGTGTTCCGCGAGGTGGCGAGCCGCCACCCGGCCGAAGCCAGCCTGATTGGCTGGACGCTGGCGCTGCTGTTCTTCATCTTCTCGTTGGTCATCGGCATCGTCGTCTGGTTCTTCGTGCTGGCCCGCGATTCGCGCGCCGTGGCCGAGGAGGAAACGGCGCGCCAGACGACGGCGCTGATCCAGGAGATCGCCGCTCACAAGAAGACCGACGCCGAGTTGCAAAAGGCCAAGGAGCGGGCGGAGGCGGCCAACCTTGCCAAGAGCCGCTACGTCGTCGGCCTGTCGCACGAGTTGCGCACGCCACTCAACGCCGTGCTCGGCTACGCCCAGATCCTCGAACGCGACGCCGCCATTCCGGTCGGCCGGCGCAACGGCCTGCGCGTCATCAAGCGCTCGGCCGAGCACCTGTCGGGGCTGATCGATGGCCTGCTCGACATTTCGCGCATCGAAGCCGGCCGCTTCCAGATTCGCATGAGCGAGGTGCGGGCCAACGATTTCTTCGACCAGATCGAGGGCATGTTCCGCCTGCAAGCCGACGCCAAGGGCCTGGCCTTCCAGCACGAACGCAGCCCGGCGCTGCCGGCCATCGTCCGCACCGACGAGAAGCGGCTGCGCCAGATTCTGGTGAACCTGCTTTCCAACGCCATCAAGTTCACGACCACCGGCACGGTGACGTTCACGGTCGACTACCGCAATCAGGTGGCGACCATGACCGTGACCGACACCGGCCCCGGCATCGCCGAGGCGGATCAGGCCCGCGTCTTCCAGCCGTTCGAACGCGGCGGCGACGCCGCTGCCACGCCGGGCCTCGGTCTCGGTCTGACCATCACGCGCCTGCTGGTCGAAACGCTGGGCGGGGCCATCTCGCTCGCCTCGCAGCCGGGCCAGGGCTCGACCTTCAAGGTGCGGATGATGCTTGGCGCCGCCAATGCCCGCACCACGGCAACAGCGGCACGCCCGGTGACCGGCTATCGCGGACCGCGCCGGTCCATCCTCGTGGTCGACGACAACGCCGACCATCGCGAGCTGATGGGCGAGCTGCTGACACCGCTCGGCTTCACCGTGCTGACGGCGGCCAATGGCCAGGACTGCCTCGACCTGATCGACGGCGACCTGTCGCCCGATCTGATGTTTGTCGATGTGCTGATGCCCGGTCTCAGCGGCTGGCAACTGGTCACCGAACTGCGCCAGCGCGGTGTCGCCACGCCGATCATCATGCTGTCGGCCAACATCGGCGACGGCACGACGCCGACCGACGAACTCGGCCACGACGATGTCATCGCCAAACCGTTCTCCCTCGACGATCTCGTCGACCGCATCGGCCGTCACCTCGACCTGACCTTCACCGACGACGAGGCTCCGCCGCCGCCCGCCGCCGCCGCGCCGGCGCTCAACGACCCCGGCGGCGACCATGTCGCCGATCTCAGGGCACTCGCCGCCATCGGTTACGTGCGCGGCATCGAAGCCAAGCTCGAAACGCTGGCTGGCGATCCGGCCAACGCCGGCTTGGTCGAAAGCCTCAGAGAGCACGTGCGGGCCTTCGATTTTGCCGCCTTCGCCAAAGTGCTTGATGCAGTGAGCCCGCCATGAGCCAGAACCGCGACACCGTCCTCGTCGTCGACGACAGCCCGGAAACGCTGAGCTTTCTCACCGAAGCGCTGGAAGAGACCGGCGTCGTCGTGTTGGTGGCCACCTCCGGCCGCCAGGCCATCGCCATCGCCGAGCGGGCCACGCCCGACGTCATCCTGCTCGACGCCGTCATGCCCGAACTCGACGGCTTCGCCACCTGCCGTCAGCTCAAGGCCATGCCGGCGGTGGCCGACGTGCCGGTGATCTTCATGACCGGGCTCAGCGACACCGAGCACGTCGTTCACGGCCTGTCCTCGGGCGGGGTCGACTATCTGACCAAGCCGATCAACATCGACGAACTCAAGGCGCGCATCCGCGTCCACCTCGCCAACGCCCGCGCCTCGATCAGCGCCAAGCTGGCCCTCGACGCCGCCGGTCGCCACCTGCTGGCGGTCGACGCCCGCGGCGTGCTGTCGTGGGCGACGCCACAGGCCGGGCGGCTGGTCGAGGGGCAGATCGCCGAGCCAGGGGCACCGCTGGCCGGTCGCCTTGCCGCCGCCATCGCCGAGCGCGGCCATCCTGGCGCGGCGGCGACGGTGGAGTTCCACCCTGACGACGGCGGCGGCCTGCAGTTCACCTTGCTCGGTCTCTCCGGCACCGACGAGTTCCTGTTCCGCCTGGCGCGGCTCGACGCCGCCGGTGGCGAGGAGGAAGCGTTGCGGGCGAGCTTCGCCCTGACCACACGCGAGGCCGAGGTGCTGCTGTGGATCAGCCGCGGCAAGACCAACAAGGACATCGGCGACATCCTCGGCCTGTCACCGCGCACGGTGAACAAGCATCTTGAGCAGATATTCGTGAAGCTCGGGGTGGAGAACCGCGCTTCGGCCGCCATCAAGGCGACGCGCTCGCTGCTCGGCTCGGAATAGCTGGCCGGATGCTCAAGCCTTTGACTCTGGAGCGATTTCTTATCGACCTGACGATTCAGTCAGGTCGGAAAGCGCAACGTGGTCGCAAATTGATGGCGGACGGTGTAGGACGTCCATCTGTCAGGAGAGTCTTGCCCGATGCCCAGCTTCACGTCCGACGGTCACGCCTTTGCCTATCTTGACGAGGGTGAGGGGCCACCGATCGTTCTCGTTCACGGCTTTGCCTCCAACCATCGCATCAACTGGGTCAATACCGGCTGGGTCGACACGCTGGTCAAGGCCGGCCGGCGGGTGATCGCCCTCGACAATCGCGGCCACGGCGACAGCGTCCGTTTTCATGACGCCGACGACTATCGGCTGGAGAAGATGGCCGGCGACGTGCTGGCGCTCCTCGACACCCTCGGGCTCGAACGGGTCGATGCGCTCGGCTACTCCATGGGCGCCCGCATTCTGACCGAGTTCGCCATCGCCCACGGCGACCGGTTGCGCGCGCTGGTGCTGGGCGGCATGGGCAGCGCCCTCATCAAGGGCACGGGCAACGGCGAGATCGTCGCCGCCGCGCTCGAAGCGCCATCGCTCGACGAGGTGCGCAATCAGTACGGCCGGATGTTCCGTCGCTTTGCCGAACAGACCGGCAGCGACCTCAAGGCGCTGGCCGCCTGCATGCGCTCGGTACGGCGGGCATTTTCGCGTGAGGATCTCAACCGCATCGCCGTGCCGGTGCTCATCGCCGTCGGCACGCGCGACACCGTCGCCGGTTCGGCGGCCGACCTCGCCGCGCTGATCCCCGGCGCCCGGGTGCTGGACATTCCCGGCCGCGACCACATGCTGGCCACCGGTGACCCGGTGTTCAAGCGCGGCGTGCTGGACTTCCTCGCCGAGCGCTAAGGCTCACTCGCCCTCGAACTCGATCAGCGTGCGCACCGGCACATTCATGGCCCGCAGCTTTTCCGCGCCGCCGAGCGCCGGCAGATCAACGACGAAACAGGCCGCCTCGACGATGGCGCCAACCTCCCGCAGCAGCGTGGCGGCGGCGCAGGCGGTGCCGCCGGTGGCGATCAGATCGTCAACGAGGAGCACGTGTTCGCCGGGCAGGATGCCGTCCTTGTGCATTTCCATCTCGTCGACGCCGTATTCCAGGCTATAGGCGATGGACACCTTCTCGTAGGGCAGCTTGCCCTTCTTGCGGATCGGCACGAAGCCGGCGCTGAGCTGGTGGGCGATGGCGCCGCCGAGAATGAAGCCGCGCGCCTCAATGCCGGCCACCTTGTCGATCTTGCCGCCGGCCCAGGGCTGGACCAGTTCGTCGACAGTGCGACGGAAGGCGCGGGCGTTGGCCAGCAGGGTGGTGATATCGCGAAAGATGATGCCCGGCTTGGGATAGTCGGGGATGGCGCGGATCGTGTCGGCGAGATTCATGGAGGGCACCACGACGGGACTTTCTACGGCGGCCGAACCGCCAGACAAAGGAAGGCTGGCACAGATCGTCGGTTCGCCCGCGAGGGCGCCATCGCCTGTGGTTTCGCCGGACCATAGGCCCGGACTTCCTTTGGCCGCAACAGGTTTTTCCCCGTTGTCCCGTTACCTGTGAGCGGCGATCCAGGCGCCGAGACGGGCGCGCTCTGCCGGCGTGATACCCGTCTCGTTGCCGAGCGGCATCACTTCGTTCTGCACCGCCTGAATCTCGATGAGCGGCGCGTACTGGCGGATGTGGTCGATGTCGGTGAGCACGATGTCCTTGGGCGGCGCGGCAAAGCCGTCGTGAGTGGGGCGGGCCGAATGGCACATGATGCAATGGGTGGCGGTCAGTTGCAGGATGTCCTGATCGGTCACTTCGCCGACCACGGTGGCGCGCGGCCGCGGCGCAGTGAGGATGACAGCGACGGCCAGCGCCACGGCGGCGGCGATCAGCGCCAGCCGGTAGCGCTCGAAGGCATCGCCCGCTTCGTGACGGTTGAGAGCGTGACGGATGCCGCCACCGACGATCAGGATCAACGCCACCAGCAGCCAGCCGTGCGGGTGGCCGGTCAGGAGCGGATAATGGTTGGAGACCATCATCACCAGCACCGGCAGCGTCAGATAGTTGTTGTGCAGCGATCGGCGGCGCCCGGCCAGCGCCCAGGCCGGATCGGGCGTGCGGCCGGCCATCAGCGCGGCGGCGATCTTGCGCTGGTTGGGGATGATGACCATGAAGACGTTGGCCGCCATGATGGTGCCGACCATGGCGCCGACATGGATGAAGGCGCCGCGCCCGGAAAAGACGTGCGAATAGCCCCAGGCGGCGCCGACGATCAGCGCGAAGACGCCGACGGCCAGGGTCGGTGTGTGACGGGCGATGGGCGTGCGCATCAGCAGGAGATCGTAGGCCAGCCAGCCGAGGATCAGTGAGGCCACCGAAATGGCAATGGCCTTCTGCGGCGGCAGCGCCAAGACGGCCGGATCGACCAGAAAGGCGCTGGCGTTGAAATAATACTGGACGTTCATCAGCAGGAAGCCGGAGACGAACGTCAAGTAGGCCTCCCAGCGGTACCAGACGAGATCATCGGGCAGCGCGGCCGGCGCCACCACGTACTTGTCGACGTGGTAGAAGCCGCCGCCATGCACCAGCCAGGCCGCGCCGGCGACGCCGTCGGCCATGTCGGACCGCTGGCGCAGCTTGAGATCAAGGGCAATGAAATAGAAGCTGGTGCCGATCCAGCCGATACCGGCCACGAGATGGAACCAGCGAATAAGGACGTTCAGCCACTCGGCGGCAAAGCTCAGCATTTCGGCGATGTCACTCTCGGAAGCACCCCGGCGGGGTCGGCCGGCAGGCGCTCGGGTCTTGCAGGTCCGATGTCGACGTCCGGCAACGGCCCCTGCCCCGACGGGCGCGCGCGCCCCTCGGATTGTTACGCATTATCACGTATTCTGGCTGACAAATGCTGGCAACTCAAGCCTATCGTTGTTTTGAAACGCCAATTAATTCAGCAATTTGGTGCAAGATCAGTCACGACTTTCAGACCGGCGTCGCCGCCTGGCGGCGGGTGCGTCCGACCAAACGCATGCTCAGATACTGGATGGCGATCAGCCCGGCGAGTCCGAAGCCGATGACCAGGAACAGGCTGATCGCCTGCATCGAGTTGACGCCGCGCCGGCGCCACAGGTCGAACAGCAACTGGCCGAGACCGAGCAGGATGCCACCGGCGACGGCGATCCGGAGATCATCGGTGGCCACCAGCAGGGCCGCGAACAGCAGCGTCGCCAGCATGTCCTCGCCAAGCTTGCGGCCGGCGTAGATGAGTCCGTGCATCGCCGCCTCCCCGAAGATCAGGCGCAAATGAACAGGATCGGAGTCGACCGTTGCGGACAACCCCGATCCCTTGTCGTGCCTGTCGTCGTCGCCGAGGCGCCAGCCGATCAGGCCGGACGCCTGACCGGCGGCAGCGGCTTACTGCGGCAGCTTGTCGTCGACGCCCTTGACGTACCAGTTCATGCCAAGCAGGTCCTTGTCCGGGGCGACGACGCCGGCGGCGTAGCGCTCCTTGCCGTCCTGATCGGCGATCGGGCCGGTGAACGGGTTCCAGCCGGCCACGATCTTGGCCTCGGTGGCCTCGGCCAGCTTCTTGGTGTCGTCGGACATGTTGGCGAAGTCGGCCATGTGGACGGTACCGTCCTTGATGCCTTCCCAGGCGTCGCCCGGCTTCCAGGTGCCGTCAAGCACGGCCTTGACCGACTTGATGTAGTGCGGACCCCAGTTGTCGACGATGGCGGTCAGCTGCGCCTTGGGGGCGAACTTGGCCATGTCGGACGACTGGCCGAAGCCCTTGAGACCACGCTCCTCGGCAACCTGGATGGCGGCAGTCGAGTCGGTGTGCTGGACGATGATGTCGGCACCCTGGTCGAACAGCGCCTTGGCGGCGTCGGCTTCCTTGCCCGGGTCGAACCACGAGTTGACCCAGACGATCTTGGCCTTGAAGTTCGGGTTCACCGACTGGGCGCCGAGCATGAAGGCGTTGATGCCCATGACGACTTCCGGAATCGGGAACGAGACGATGTAGCCGGCGACGCCCGCCTTGGATTCCTTGGCGGCGATCTGGCCGAGGATGTAGCGGCCTTCGTAGAAGCGGGCGTTGTAGAGGCCCATGTTCGGCGCCGACTTGTAGCCGGTGGCGTGCTCGAACTTCACCTTCGGGAACTTCTTGGCCACCTTCAGCTCGGCATCCATGAAGCCGAACGAGGTGCCGAAGACGATGCCGCAGCCTTCGCGGGCGAAGCGCTCGAAGACGCGCTCGGCGTCCGGGCCTTCGGCGACGTTCTCGACGTAAGCGGTCTCAACCTTGTCGCCGAGTTCCTTCTCGACGGCGAGGCGGCCCTGGTCGTGCTGGTAGGAGTAGCCAAAGTCACCGATCGGGCCGGTGTAGACCCAGCAGGCCTTGAGCTTGGCCGCTTCGGCGGTGGAAATGCCGAAAGCCAGGGCCAGCGCCGTGCCGGCCAGAAGTACGGTCTTCTTCATTGTCAGTCTCCCCTTGCCCGACGTTTGCGCGGGCCATTTGCCAATCGAGCGCCACGGACTGTCCGAGAACGCCAATGATACCGCCTCGTCCGATCGTCCTGTCGGAACCGAGGGGCTTTCACCTCGTCGGAGCCGGCCTCTTGCCGCCCCGTGGACCGACGCGCCAGAGCGCGACGGCCGGTGTCGTTTGCCGCGCCGCCGCCTCAGCGATCGGGCACGAAGGACTGGCCCAGACAGGCCGGCGTGTTGAACAGCGTCGCCCGGCGGTTGCCTGAAATGGCCACCAGCACCACGACAGTGGCGACATAGGGCAGCATCGACAGGAACTGCGAGGGAAAGCCGATGCCGAGGGCCTGGGCATGGAACTGCAGCACCGTGACGGCGCCGAAGAGATAGGCGCCGAAGAAGATGCGCAACGGCGTCCACGAGGCGAACACCACCAGCGCCAGGGCGATCCAGCCGCGACCGGCGGTCATGTTCTCGACCCAGAGCGGCGTGTAGGCCACCGAGAGATAGGCGCCGCCGAGACCGGCCATGGCGCCGCCGAACATGACGGCGAGATAGCGCACCTTGATGACCGAGTAGCCGAGGGCGTGGGCCGAGCTGTGGTTGTCGCCGACGGCGCGCAGGATCAGGCCGGCGCGACTGCGGAACAGGAACAGCGACACGACGACGATCATCACGAACGACAGGTAGACGAGCGCGTCCTGACCGAACAGGATGCGGCCGACCACCGGCAGGTCGGTGAGACCGGGGATATTGGCCGGCTGCAGCTTGATGCCGGGCTGGCCGACGAAGCTTTCGCCAATGAGGCCGGAGAGACCGAGACCGAACATGGTCAGCGCCAGACCCGAGGCAACCTGATTGGCCACCAGCGTCAGCGTCACCACGGCGAACAGCAGCGAGGTGAGCAGGCCGGCCGCCGCCCCGGCGAGCACGCCGAGCCAGGGACTGCCGGTGGAAATGGTGACGGCGAAGCCGGCGACGGCCCCCATCACCATCATGCCCTCGACGCCGAGGTTGAGCACGCCCGAGCGCTCGACCACCAGCTCGCCCAGCGCCGCCAGCATCAGCGGCGTTGCCGCCGTGATCACGGTGAGGATGAAGGCTTCAAGCATTGGCGCTCTCCCTCGAGCCGGAAACGAACCGCACGCGGTAGAGGATCAGCGTGTCGCAGGCGAGCACGAAGAACAGCAGTACGCCCTGAATGACCGTCGCCACTTTGGACGACATCTGCAGCGACGTCTGGATCGCCTCACCGCCGAGATAGGAGGACGCGATAACCAGCCCGGCGATCAGAATGCCGATCGGATTGAGGCGGCCGAGGAAGGCGACGATGATGGCGGTGAAACCGTAGCCCGGCGAGATGACCGGCTGCAGCTTCTGGATCTCGCTCATCACCACCATCATGCCGGCGAGGCCGGCCAGCGCGCCCGACAGGGCGAAGGCGAAGGTCGTCATCTTGCGGCTGGAAAAGCCGGCGAAAGAACCGGCGCGCGGGCTCTGACCGAGCACCTTGATCTCGAAGCCCATCAGCGTCTTGCGCATGACAACGGCCAGCAGCACGACGAGGAGGAGCGCGATCGGCGCCGACAGGTTGAGGTAGAGACCGCCGATATCGACGGCGTTCAGCACTGCCCATTCGTGGAAGTCGACGGTGATGGGAAAGTTGAAGCCCTGCGGGCTGCGCCAGGGGCCGCGCACCATCCAGTCGAGGAACAGGTTGGCGCAATAGACCAGCATGAGGCTGGTGAGGATTTCGTTGGTGCCGAACGTGGTCTTGAGCTTGGCGGGAATGAGGGCGTAGAGCGCGCCGCCCATCATGGCCATCAGCAGCATCAGCGGCAGCACGATGGGGTTGACGAAGTCCGGCGCCATCACCGGCAGGATCGAGCCGCAGATCGCCCCCATGGTCAGCTGCCCCTCGGCGCCGATGTTCCAATTGTTGGAAAGGTAGCAGACGGCCAGACCCAAGGCGATGATGATGAGCGGCGTCGCCTTGGTGGCCAGCTGCTCGATGCCCCAAAGCGATGTCACGGGTTCGAGGAAGAAGTACCAGATGCCGGAAAGTGGGTTGTGTCCCTGCAGGGAGAAGACGATGCCGGCGAAGACCACCGTCAGGACGACGGCGATGACGGGCGAGAGGTAGCTCATCACCCGGCTTTGCTCGGCGCGTTTGACGAGCTCTATGCGCATCGGGCGGCCCTCGTTGATTGGTTGGCTGTCATGCCGCCGCCCCCTTCTTCTCGGCACCGCCGGCCATCAGCAGGCCGATCTTCTCCGGCGTCAGCGTGTCGGCGTCCTCGGCCGGCGACAGCTGGCCGCGCGAGATGACGGCGATGCGGTCGGCGATCTCGAAGATTTCGTCGAGATCCTGGGAAATGACGATGATGGCCGCGCCCTTGCGCGCCAGATTGATCAGCGACTGGCGGATGACGGCGGCGGCGCCGGCATCGACGCCCCAGGTCGGCTGGGCGACGATGAGAATGCGCGGATGGCGCTGGACTTCGCGGCCGACGACGAACTTCTGCAGGTTGCCACCCGACAGCGACCGCGCTTCGGGATCATCGACACCTTTGCGCACGTCGAACAGCGTCGTCACCGCCTCGACCACCTCGCCGGCCAGACCGAAGCGGGTGAAGCCGCGCCGGGTGATGCCTTCGCCAGTACCGTGGCGGGTCAGGACGACGTTTTCCGACAGCTTGAGCGCCGGCACGGCGCCGTGGCCGAGCCGCTCCTCGGGCACGAAGGCGGCGCCACCCAGGCGGCGGTCGTTGATCTCCAGCATGCCGACGGCCTCGCCGTCGAAGATCAGCATGTCTTCGCGCGGACACAGCGTTTCGCCCGACAGCGCGTCAAACAGCTCCTTCTGACCATTACCGGCCACCCCGGCGACGGCGACAATCTCGCCGATGCGGACCGACAGGTTGATGTTCTTGAGCGAGATGCCGAAGGCTTCCTGGCTTTCCAGCGACAGATTGCTGATCAGAATGGCTTCCGGACCGCGACGGGTGCCGCGCTTGCGCTCGACGTGCTCGATCTCGGTGCCGACCATCAACTGCGCCAGCGTGCCAACCGTCTCCACCGTCGGATCGGCCTCGGCCACGACGCGGGCGCGCCGCATGATGGTGGCCCGATGGCAGAGCACCCGCACCTCTTCGAGGCGGTGGGAGATGTAGAGAATGGCGCAACCTTCCGAGGCCAGACGGCGCAGGGTGACGAACAGCTGGTCGGCCTCCTGCGGCGTCAGCACCGAGGTCGGCTCGTCCATGATGATCAGCGACGGGTTCTGCAGCAGGCAACGGACGATCTCGACGCGCTGCCGCTCGCCAACGCTGAGGTCGACGATGTGGGCGGCGGGATCGAGCGGCAGGCCGTAGTTCTGCGACACGCGGGCGATGGTGGCGGCCAGCTCCGGCGTCGCCTTGCAATTGGGCAGTGCCAGGGCGATGTTCTCGGTCACCGTCAGCGCTTCGAACAGCGAGAAGTGCTGGAACACCATGCCGATGCCGAGTTCACGCGCCTCGGCGGGCGAAGCGATTTCCACCGCCTGGCCCTTCCAGATGAGTTCACCGGCGTTGGGCTGCAACGAGCCGTAGAGAATCTTGACCAGCGTCGACTTGCCGGCGCCATTTTCGCCAAGCAGCGCATGGATTTCGCCCGGCATGATCGCGATCGAAACGTCATCGTTGGCGGTGTTGCTACCGAACCGCTTGACGATGTGCCGCGCCTCGATGAGCGGCTGCCCATCGCCGGCTGGCCCGCGTTCCGCCAACTGTCCGGTGTCCGCGCTTGCACTGCTCATCAGAGCTCAATTCCCTTCCGGCCGGTTCACATGTCTATTTTCTGTGCAGCATAGAAGCATGAAACGTCGGACCTGACGTGCCAAAAAAATAATCGCGACGCTAGAAAATTTGGGCAGTCCGCCTCTTTTCAAGCCCTGCCCGTTCTAGCGCCCCGATGGCCGTCACGGAATTGCCGGTACGAAATTTCTGATCTTCTATCAACAGTTCCGCCGTCACCGAGGCGGCGATGGCCGCCGGCTCCTTGGACGAGATGCCGGGAACGCCGATCGGGCAGACGAATGATCTGGCCGTCGCTTCGTCATGGCCGAGCGCCAGCAGGCGATGCTCGAAACGGGCGCGTTTGGTGGCGCTGCCGATGACGCCGATGTAGGGGAAACGACCGAGCCGCAGGGCGGCGTCGACAATGTCGAGATCGAGGCCGTGATCATGGGTCATGATCAGGACGAAGGCGCCGGCCGGGGCGGCGGCAAGCTCGTCGCGCGGGCGATCGGAGACGACGCGGCGCAGGTTGGCGAACGGCAGGTCGGGAAACGACTCGGCGCGGCCGTCGATCCAGCGCACGGCGAACGGCAATGGCGCCAGCGCCAGCGCCAGCGCTCGGCCGACATGGCCGGCACCGAACAGCAGCAGATCGCGCAAGGGGGTGCCGAAGCTCTCGACGAGGGTGCCATCGGTTTCGATGCGGGCAAACGGCGCCACCCGTTCGGCGCCAACCACCGCGCGCATCGTCGGCTGGCCGTCGGCGAGTGACGCCCGCGTCTGCATCGGTCCGGTCATCTCGGCCTTGGCGAGAGCGCGGACGTGATCGAGCCGGGATGGACCGAACACTTCGAGGGCCAGCTGGACATCACCGCCGCAGCACTGGCCAATGGACGGACCGAGCGCCAGGCGCATCAGTTCGGTGGTGTCGCGCCCGGACGCCAACAGCGCCGCGGCGCGATCGATGGCCTCGAACTCCAGCCGACCGCCGCCGATGGTGCCGGCGATGGCGCCACCGCGCGCCACCAGCATGCGGGTCCCGGATTCGCGCGGCGTCGAACCACGCGCCACCAGTACCGAGACGACGGCGGCGACGCCGTCACGTTCCATGATCCTGGCCAGCGTGCCGAACAGCGCCGGCATCATTCCCCCCGCCGCATGTGGGAGGCGGCGCGCATAATGGCTTCCGGCGTCGCCGGCGCATCGAGCGGCGGCACGAAACCCGACTTCAGGCTGGTGAGCGCATCGAACACGGCCGAGAACACCGACGCCGCCAGCATCAGCGGCGGCTCGCCGACCGCCTTCGACGAATAGATCGTCTCCTCGCGGTTGGAACCGTTCCACAGGCGGACGTTGAACTCCGGCGGCAGATCGGAGCAGCACGGGATCTTGTAGGTCGAGGGCGCGTGGGTGCGCAGGTGCCCCTTGGCGTCCCACACCAGTTCCTCGGTGGTCAGCCAGCCGAGACCCTGGATGAAGCCGCCCTCGATCTGGCCGATGTCGATGGCCGGATTGAGCGAGCGGCCGCAGTCGTGCAGGATGTCGACGCGATCGACCTTCATCTCGCCGGTCATGGTGTCGATGGTGACTTCCGAACAGGCGGCACCGTAGGAATAGTAGAGGAAGGGCCGGCCTTCGGCGCGGTCGCGGTCCCAGCTGATGCGCGGGGTGGCGTAATAGCCGGCCGCCGACAGCTGCACGCGACCGACATAGCACTGCTGCGCCAGATCGGCGAAGCTGAGACTGCCCCGGGCGTGCGATACGCGCCCTCCGGCGAAAACGACACTCTCGGCCGGCACGGTCAGCGTTTCGACCAGATAGTTGACCATGCGCTCGCGGATGGTGCGGGCCGCCGCCTGCGCCGCCATGCCGTTGAGGTCGGCGCCGGACGAGGCCGCCGTCGGCGAGGTGTTGGGCACCTTGCCGGTGGTGGTGGCCGACAGGCGAATGCGATCGAGCGGTAGACCAAACTCCTCGGCCACCACCTGCGCCACCTTGACGTAGAGCCCCTGCCCCATCTCGGTGCCGCCGTGATTGATCAGCACCGAACCGTCGTTGTAGACGTTGACCAGCGCGCCGGCCTGATTGAGGTGCATCAGCGTGAAGGAGATGCCGAACTTCAGCGGCGTCAACGCCAACCCCTTGCGCAGGATGCGGTTGCGGGCGTTGAACTGGCGGATCTCCTGACGCCGCTTGCCGTAGTCGCACGAGCGTTCGAGGTCGCCGACCAGATCGGCGATGATGTTGTCCTCGACCTTCTGGCCGTAGGGCGTCACGTCGCGACCGGGGCCATAGAAGTTGCGCTTGCGGATCTCCAGCGCGTCGATGCCGGTCAGCACCGACAGCGTGTCGATGATGCGCTCGGCGGCCAGAATGCCCTGCGGCCCACCGAAGCCACGGAAGGCGGTGTTGGTCACCGTGTTGGTCTTGAGCCGTTCGGAGCGCACGCGCACGCTTGGGTAATAATAGGCGTTGTCGGCGTGGAACATGGTCCGGTCGTTGACGCCGCCCGACAGGTCGGCCGAGTAGCCGCACCGCGCCATGAAGTGCATTTCCGTGGCGAGGATCTTGCCCGAGGGATCGTAGGCGACCTGGAAATCGGCGACATCGTCGTGGCGCTTGCCGGTCATGACCATGTCGTCGTCGCGGTCGAGGCGGATCTTGCAGGGACGGCCGGTCTTCCAGGCGGCGATGGCGGCGAGGCAGGCCCACTGGTTGGCCTGGCTTTCCTTGCCGCCGAAACCGCCGCCCATGCGCCGCACTTCCACCGTCACCTGGGCGCTGGGCACGCCGAGCACGTGGGCGACGCAGTGCTGCACCTCTGAAGGATGCTGGGTCGACGAATGCAGATGCATGTCGCCGTCCTCGCCGGGAATGGCGAGGGCTACCTGCCCTTCGAGATAGAAGTGCTCCTGGCCGCCGATGCGGATATGGCCGTCGAAACGGCGCTGCGCCTCGGAGAAGGAACGGGCAAGATCGCCACGGCCGAAACTGTATTCGGGCAGCACCGTCAGATTGCGGGCCTTGGCCTCCTCGACGGTCAACACCGGCGTCGACGCCTCGCCCTCGAACAACGCCAGGCGGCTGGCCCGGCGGGCGGCATCGCGCGTTTCGGCCACGACGCAGAACAGCACCTGGCCCCAGAACTCGATCTCGCCGTCGGCCAGCACCGGATCGCCGCCGATCGAGGTCGACCAGTCGTTTTTGCCGGGAACGTCGGCGTGGGTGAGCACGGCAACGACGCCCGGTGCCGAACGGACGCGCGTCAGATCGATGTCACGGATGCGGCCGGCGGTGACGTCGGGGCAATAGCCCGGCGCCAGATGCAGCGTGCCGGGCGGCTCGGCGATGTCGTCGGTGTAGGTGGCCCGACCGGTGACGTGCAGCACGCCGCTGTCGTGGCGGATCGACTTGTGGACGACGGCGGTGCCGCCGCGGATATCGGACTCGGAAGCGGTCATTCGCTCACCTCCACTTCGCGATGGCCGATGACGCGGGTGCGCGTCGTCGGTGCGCCGGCCGTCTCGACCAGCGCCTTGGCGAGCAGGGCCTTGGCGGTTTCCATGCGGTATTCGGCGCTGGCGCGCATGTCGGCGATGGGCGTGAAGTCCTCCGACAGCGCCTCGATGGCGGCGCTCCAGGTGGCGGCCCGGGCCGGCACGGCGCCGATGAGGCGGGCCTCGGCGGCACTGGCGCGCTTGGGCGTTGCCGCCATACCGCCGAAAGCGATGCGCGCCTCGGCAATGACGCCGTCGACGACGGTGAAGCGGAAGGCGCTCATCACCGCCGAAATGTCAGAATCAAAGCGCTTGGTCACCTTGTAGGCGCGGAACAGCTGATCGGGTAGCAGCTTGGGCACAAGGATGCCGGCGATGAACTCACCCGGCTGACGGTCCTGCTTGCCGTAGGCGATGAAATAGTCCTCGATCGGCAGCGCCCGCCCCTCGTCGCCCTTGACCAGCTCCAGCGTCGCCCCGAGCGCGATCAGCATCGGCGCCATGTCGCCGATGGGCGAGCCGTTGGCGATGTTGCCGCCGACCGTGCCGGCCGACCGCACCTGGCGCGAGCCGATGCGCCGCATCACCTCGCCGATGTCGGCGTCGATGCCGGCGAGATGACCGGCCGCCTCATCGAAGGTGACGCCGGCGCCGATGATCAGCGCGTCGCCGAGATCCTCGACGTGCCGGAGGTCGCCGATGCGGCCGATGTAGATGAGGCGGGCGAGCGGCCGGTGCTGTTTGGTGATCCACAGACCGATGTCGGTGCCGCCCGACAGGATGATGGCGTCGGGATACTTGGCCAGCAGCTGCGTCAGGCCGGTAACGCTGCGCGGGGCGGCGATGAAAGCCTGATTGTTGCCGATGAACACGTCCTGATCATCGTCGATGAACTGCAGCAACGCCTTGATCTTGTCATGGCTGGCGACGAAGCGGTCATCGGCCGGCCCTTCCATGGCGGCCTCGGCCGCCTCGATGATCGGCCGGTAGCCGGTGCAGCGGCAGAGATTGCCGGCCAAGGCGTCGTTGATCTCCTGCCGGCTCGGCGGCGTGCCGCGTCCCTCGCGGTGATAGAGCGCGAACAGGCTCATCACCATGCCGGGCGTGCAGAAGCCGCATTGCGAGCCGTGCGCCTCGACGAGGGCCTGCTGCACCGGATGCAGCGTGCCGTCGGGCGCGGCCAGATCCTCGACGGTGACGATCTCCTTGCCGTCCATGGCCCCGAGCAGCTGGATGCAGGAATTGACCGGACGATAGCGCACGCGGCCGTCAACGAGATCGCCGATGACCACGGTACAGGCGCCGCAGTCGCCTTCGTTGCAGCCTTCCTTGGTGCCGTGGGCGCCTTCACGCAGGCGCAGATAGTCGAGCAGGGTTTCGGTGGGGCCAACCTCGTCGATCTCGACGATCTGGCCCTTGCGAACGATACGGATGGAATCGCGCATGACTCAGCTCCCGCGATAGGTCGAGTAGCCGTATGGGCTGAGAAGCAACGGCACATGGAGGTGAGAGCCGGCGTCGGCGATGCCGAAGCGGATCGGCACTAGGTCGAGAAAGGCCGGGTCTTCGAGCGCCACGCCCTGGGCGCGCAGATAGTCGCCGGCCCGGAACAACAGTTCGTAATGACCGGGCCGATAGTCCTCGCCGACCAGCAGCGGGCCATCGACGCGACCGTCGGCGTTGGTGCGCACCCGACGCAGGAGCGTCCGCTCCCCCGTCTCGCTGATCGCAAAAAGCTCGATTTCAAGGCCGGCGGCCGGCTTGCCACCGGTGGTGTCGAGAACGTGCGTCGTCAATCGCCCAGCGTTCACGCTTGCCTCTCGATTGGGTATCCGACCAGTATCGGCCGGATTCTGATTGTCCGAAGGTCGATGTTTGCCACGAAATCATGCTCGAACGAAAGAAGAAAACGGCGTCTCTCCCCTGCGCTCGGCGGCGGCCCGTCGCCGGCCCGTCGGCACCATGGCAAAAACGCGCCGGAAAGCGGCGGCTGCCGACCTTCCGACGCGGTGTTCCAGCTGGTGCCGCCGGCCTCTCTCAGTGGAGAATCTGGCCGAGGAACAGCTTGGTGCGTTCATGCTGCGGATTGGAGAAGAAGGCTTCCGGCTCGTTCTGCTCGACGATCTGGCCCTGATCCATGAAGATGACGCGGTTGGCCACCTGGCGGGCGAAGCCCATCTCGTGCGTCACGCACAGCATGGTCATGCCTTCCTCGGCCAGGCCGACCATGGTGTCGAGCACTTCCTTGACCATTTCCGGATCGAGGGCCGACGTCGGCTCGTCGAACAGCATGATCTTCGGCTTCATGCACAGCGAGCGGGCGATGGCAACGCGCTGCTGCTGACCGCCGGAAAGCTGCCCGGGATACTTGTTGGCCTGCTCGGGAATCTTGACGCGGTTGAGGAAGTGCATGGCCACCTCCTCGGCGTCCTTCTTGGGCATCTTGCGCACCCAGATGGGGGCCAGCGTGCAGTTCTCGAGAATGGTCAGATGCGGGAACAGGTTGAAGTGCTGGAACACCATGCCGACCTCGCGCCGGACCTCGTCGATGCGCTTGAGGTCGCTGGTCAGCTCGATGCCGTCGACGATGATCTTGCCCTTCTGGTGCTCTTCCAGGCGGTTGATGCAGCGGATGGTCGTCGACTTGCCCGAACCGGACGGACCGCAGATGACGATGCGTTCGCCGCGCCGAACCGTCAGGTTGACGTCGCGCAGCACGTGGAACTCGCCGTACCACTTGTTGACGCCGATCATTTCCACGGCGTTTTCCGTGGCATCGGCGGCAGCGGGTGAGGTCGTGGCCATGATGTCTAGTCCTCGCGAAATTGTCTGATTGCCGCGCCCGGGAGAGCCATCCCCCCTCAACGCCGCACGCCCTTGTTCAGCTTGCGCTCCATGTACATCGAATAGCGCGACATGGAGAAGCAGAAAACCCAGAAAACCGCAGCCGCGAACAAGAGGCCCGACGGGGCGATCGGCGGCGACGACCAGTTGACGTCGGAGAAGTTGCGCTGGATCGAGCCCAGAAGGTCGAAAAGACCGATGATCATGACCAGCGAGGTGTCCTTGAACAGCGAGATGAAGCTGTTGACGATGCCGGGAATGACGATGCGCAGCGCCTGCGGCAGGATGATGAGACGCATTGATTGCCAATAGCCGAGACCGAGCGAGGCGGCGCCTTCGAACTGGCCTTTGGGGATGGCCTGCAGACCGCCACGCACCGTTTCGGCCATATAGGCACCGGTTAACAGCGCCACGCCGATGAGGGCACGCAACAGCTTGTCGAAGTTGACGCCCGACGGCAGGAACAGCGGCAGCATCACCGACGCCATGAACAGCACGGTGATCAGCGGCACGCCGCGCCAGAACTCGATGAACACCACCGAGACGATCTTGATGAACGGCAGTTTGGACCGTCGGCCCAGCGCCAGCAGGATGCCGAGCGGCAGCGAGGCGACGATGCCGGTGACGGCCACCACCAGCGTGACCAGCAGGCCGCCCCAGTTGGCCGTCTCCACCACTTCCAGTCCGAGGCCGCCGTAAAGCAGCCAGAAGGCCAGCACCGGGAAAGCCGTCAGCATGAACAGCAGGATGTTGCGGCGGTAGGGCGTGTGCTCGTAGGCGATGGCGGCCAGGCCGCAGAAGAACACCGCCAGCACCAGTTCGGGACGCCAGCGCAGCTGCATCGGATAGGAGCCGAGCATGAACTGGCCGAACTTGGCGTTGATGAAGGCCCAGCAGGCGCCGACGACGTGGTCGGGCTTGGACAGGCAGACCTCGCGGTTGTCACCGGTCCAGACGGCGTCGATGAACGCCCACTGCACCAGCGACGGCAGGAACGTGACGATCAGCGCCAGCATGGCCACGGTGACGGCGGCGTTGAGCGGCGAGGAAAACAGGTGCGTCCGCACCCAGCCCGGCAGACCGCCGAGGGCCGGCGGCGGCGGCTCGGGGGGCAGGAAGTCCTTGCGGACGAAGACGGTATCGGTCTCGATGCGACGAACGGTCATGGTCGTCCTCCCTCAGCGCTCGACCAAGGCCACGCGGGCATTGAACCAGTTCATCAAGGCGGCGGTGGCCAGGCTGATGATCAGGTACACGGTCATGGTGATGCCGATCACCTCGATGGCGCGACCGGAGATGTTGAGCGTCGATCCGGCGAACACGGCCACCAGATCGGGATAGCCGATGGCCAGCGCCAGCGACGAATTCTTGGTGAGATTGAGATACTGGCTGGTCAGCGGCGGAATGATGATGCGCATGGCCTGCGGCACGATGACGAGACGCATGGTCTGGCCATTGCGCAAGCCGAGAGCGCTTGCCGCTTCGGTCTGACCGTAGGAAATGGCAAGGATGCCGGCGCGCACCGTTTCGGCGATGAAGGTGGCGGTGTAGAGCGACAGGCCGAACAGCATGGCCATCAGCTCCGGCTTGACCACCATGCCGCCCTGATAGTTGAAGCCCTTGAGCTCGGGGATCTCGAAGGTAAGCGGCGAGCCGGCCAGGAAGAACACCACCAGCGGAAAGCCGATGATCAGGGCCGCCGACGCCTGGAAGATGGCAAAGGGCTGGCCGGTGGCCGCCTGACGCGCCTTGGCCCAGCGCGCGACGATCACCGAAGCGATGATGCCGAGCACGACGGCCGCCACGACAAGGCCGAAGCCGTCGCCGACGACCGGCCGCGGCATGGTCAGACCGCGATTGCTGAGGTTGGAGGAGAACGGCAGCATCAGGCCCTGGCGCGGGCCGGGCAGCACCGACAGCACCGCCTTGTACCAGAACAGCAGTTGCAGCAGCAGCGGCACGTTGCGCAGCGTCTCGACATAGATGGTGGCCACCTTGGCCAGCAGCCAGTTCTTCGACAGGCGCGAGATGCCGACGGTGAAGCCGATGATGGTGGCGAAGAAGATGCCGAGGGCGGAGACGATCAGCGTATTGAGCAGGCCGACCATGAAAACGTCGGCGTGGGTGGAATCGACGGTATAAGGAATGGGCCGCTGGGAAATGTCGAAACCGGCGCGCATGTGAAGGAAATCGAAGCCGAACGGAATGTTGGCGGCGCGCATGTTCACGACGGTGTTGTGAATGAGCCAAGCGGCCAGGCCGAACAGCACGACGAGCACCAGCGCCTGAAACGTCCAGCCCCGGACCGTCGGGTCATAGAGCACGGTGCGGATCAGACCGCGGCTTTCGCCGGAATGGGAATTGTCGCGGAGCGTCATGCGGAAGCCTCACGAGACGCGCCTCAAGCGCAATGAATCTGCAGATCACGACCCCGGTGGTCGACGATGGCGCACCCTGCCCGAAAACGGACACAGGTACGCTCGCCGGACCACCTCGGGCGGACCGGTGGCAACCGTCGAAGCCCGAGGAACGGCGGACCTTCGACGGCGGCTGTTGCGGCAGGCGGGGCGCCGCTGGCCTCTGGCGGCCAACGACGCCCTTCAGGCACGATCAGCGGATCGGAGGGGCGTACTGCAGGCCACCCTTCGACCACAGCGCGTTGAGGCCGCGGGCGATCTTGAGCGGCGAGCCGGCACCGACGTTGCGATCGAAGATTTCGCCGTAGTTGCCAACGCCCTTGATGACGTTGATGGCCCAGTCCTTGGACAGGCCGATCGGCGTGCCGAAGTCGACGCCGGCACCAACGCCGAGCAGGCGCTGGACTTCCGGATTGGCCGACGACTTCATCTCGTCGACGTTGGCCTGCGTCACGCCGAATTCCTCGGCGATGATCAGGGCGTAGCCGGTCCAGCGAACGATCGATTCCCACTGGTCGTCACCCTGGCGGACGGCCGGGCCGAGCGGCTCCTTGGAGATGATTTCCGGCAGCACCAAGCTGTCGTCCGGGTTGGTCATCTTGAGGCGGATCGAGTAGAGGCCGGAGGCATCGGTGGTGTAGGCGTCGCAACGGCCGGCGTCATAAGCGGCGTCCGCCTCTTCCTGCTTCTCGAACACCACGGCGTTGAACGTCAGGCCGTTGGCCTTGAAGTAGTCGGCGAGGTTGAGCTCGGTGGTGGTGCCGGACTGCACGCAGACCGAGGCACCGTTGAGCTCCTTGGCCGAGGACACGCCGAGCGACTTCTTCACCATGAAGCCCTGACCGTCGTAGTAGTTGACGCCGGTGAAGGTGATGCCGAGCTGGGTGTCGCGGCTCATGGTGGCCGTCGAGTTGCGGGCCAGCAGGTCGATTTCCTTGGACTGCAGCGCCGTGAAGCGCTCCTTGGCCGACAGACCGGTGTACTTGACCTTGGACGGATCGCCGAACACGGCGGCGGCGACGGCGCGGCAATAGTCGACGTCGAGACCCTTCCAGTTGCCCTGATCGTCCGGCGCACCGAAACCGGCTAGGCCGGTGCCGTTGACGCCGCACTGCACGAAGCCCTTGGCCTTCACCTCGTCGAGCGTGCCGGCGCTGGCGGCCAGCGAACCGACGCCGAGAACGGCGGCTCCAAGCAGAAACGATTTCATGATGTTGCCGTACATATTATATATGCTCCCCTGGTTTTGTGGCGGCTGTTCATCGGTCAGCTGCAACTGGCGCGCTTCGGGCTGCCCTTTGGGGTCTTGCCCGTCTCACGCCCCTGCGCTGCGGATCGCATGGCAGGTGACCTCACCGCTTCGTTGATCAATCGCATAATCGTGCTGAATGACCCCCTCGGCTTCACGGTCCCCTTGTCTACCTGCCTAACGGCTGGCGCTGCACGGTACTAGATTACAATTTGGGCCACTGGTCAATCGGCAAGCGGCCAAAAATGACCACATTTTACACATGCCTATCAATGTTGCATTCATAAGCACATTGAATATGCATCATGAGTATTTTTGCGGCAATCCCTGCCGAGCGTCGCGATTGCCGGTCCAGTTGGCTCCATCATCCACTTTCACTGAAAACATCACAATATTTCTTATTTTCAATCCATTACATCTTTTTTATAATGTATTACATTCACTTTAGCCGGTAAGTCCAGGCGGTGTCGCCTGGTCAGCGGCGCCCATGGCGTCAATCAATGAAATCGATCGAATGCCATCATGGGGCCGGGACGGCGATTCATTTGAGCCGGACGAAGCAGTCTGTTCTGCTATCCAAAGCTGCGCGCAATGACAATGAAGCACGCGTTGCGTCAGCCCGCTCGCCGTCGCAAAAAAGCCCTGGCGGGTGGCCCGCCAGGGCGATTGTCGACTGGTCCGAACCGTTCAGGGCTCAGGTAATGACGTCCGGCTTGGCGCGCCCGGTGCGCGCCTTGATCTCGGCCAGCGTGTCGGCGGCGGCGATGACCTTGGCCAGCGCCGCCTGGGCGTCGACGCCATGCTTGCTGACATCGGCCTCGAAGCTCTCGAGATAGACGCGCAGCGTGGCGCCTTCGGTGCCGGTGCCGGACAGGCGGAAGACGACGCGCTCGCCGCCCTCGAACAGGATGCGGATGCCCTGCTTCTTGGTCACCGAACCGTCGACCGGATCGTTGTAGGCGAAGTCGTCGGCGGACTTAACCTTGAGGCCGGCCACGTCCGTGCCCGGCAGGGTCGGCAGCATGTCGCGCAGGCGCGCCACCAGCCCCTCGGCCGCCACCGATTCCACCGCCTCGTAGTCGTGGCGGGTGTAGAAGGTGCGGCCAAACTCCGCCCAGTGCTTGAGCTGGACGTCCTTGAGGCTCTCGCCGCGCACGGCCAGGATGTTGAGCCACAGCAGCACGGCCCAGAGACCGTCCTTCTCGCGCACGTGGTCCGAGCCGGTGCCGGCGCTCTCCTCGCCGCACAGCGTCACCTTGCCGGCGTCGAGCAGGTTGCCGAAGAACTTCCAGCCGGTGGGCGTCTCGTAGCAGTCGAGGCCCTTCTTGGCGGCGACGCGATCGACGGCGCCCGAGGTCGGCATCGAGCGGGCAACGCCAGCCAGGCCCTTGGCATATCCCTTGGCGAGATGGGCGTTGGCGGCCAGCAGCGCCAGGCTGTCAGACGGCGTCACCACGGCGCCACGGCCGATGACGATGTTGCGGTCGCCGTCACCGTCGGAGGCGGCACCGAAGTCGGTGGCCGCCGGGCTGGCCATGAAGTCGTAGAGTTCCTTGGCGTAGATCGGGTTCGGGTCGGGGTGGCCGCCGCCGAAGTCGGGCAGCGGCACGGCGTTGATGACCGAACCGGGGGCCGCGCCGAGCTTGCCCTCGATGATGGCCTTGGCGTAGGGGCCGGTGGCGGCGTGCATGGCGTCGAAGCGCAGCGTGAAGCCGGACTTGATGAGGGCGGCGATCTTGTCGAAGTCGAACAGCTTCTCCATCAGCTCGACGTAATCGGCAACGGGGTCGACCACTTCGATGACCGTCGAACCGGCCTTGGTCGAGCCGATCTTGCCAAGATCGGTGTCGGGCAGATCGACGATCTTGTAGGCGTTGATGGACTTGCTCTTGGCGTAGATCTCGTCGGTGACGTTCTCGGGCGCCGGACCGCCGTTCGAGCCATTGAACTTGATGCCGAAGTCGCCATGCTCACCGCCGGGATTGTGGCTGGCCGACAGGATGATGCCGCCAAAGGCGCCGAGCTTGCGGATGACGTTGGAGGCGGCCGGGGTCGAGAACAGACCGTTCTGGCCGATGACGAGGTGGCTGGCGCCGTTGGCGACCGCCATCTTGATGATCACCTGGATGGCGCGATCGTTGAAGAAGCGGCCGTCGCCGCCGATGACCAGCAGCTTGCCGGCAACACCGCCAACACCGTCGAAAATGGCTTGAACGTAATTTTCGAGATAGCCGGGCTGCATGAAGACGCGGGTCTTCTTGCGCAAACCGGACGTGCCGGGCTTCTGTCCGTCAATCGGCTTGGTCGCAACCGTCTTGATATCCATGTTCGTGTCTCCCAGGTCGCAATATCTCGGGGAAATGCCGGGCCAGCAGCCGGTCCGGCATCGACGCTGTTCTGTGGGCGGCACCGGGAAATGAGCTCCGGTACCGAAAAAGCGATGTCAACGGTCGACCTCGGCGAAGGCCATCAGCGTGCGTTCGGCGATGTCCATCGTCTGGCCGGCGCGACGGGCAGCCGAGGACATCGGCTTGCCAGTCGGTGTTTCCGTGGTGATGAGTGGCCGCCAAACGCAGCCCTCGCGGGTCGGCGGCAACGTGAACTTTCGCGCGCCGCGGTTGGCGTTGACAATGAGGTAGACGGCCGGGCCGTCCTCATCGAGATGGGGCAGCGACGAGCCACGCAGCACGACGCCGAAGGCACCGAGCTTGGGATCGTTCCAGTCGTCCGGCCCCATCGGCTTGCCGGCCGGCGACCACCAGGCCACGTCCGGCAGGCCGTCCTGGGGGCGCAGCTTGGCGTGGAGATAGCGCGTCTGGCGCAGCGCCGGGTGGGCTTTGCGGACGGCAATGGCCAGCTTGACGAACTCCAGGAAGTCGGGATCGTTCGAACCGCGCCAGTTGACCCAGCCGATGGGATTGTCCTGGCAATAGGCGTTGTTGTTGCCGCTCTGGCTGTTGGCCAGTTCGTCGCCGGCCAGCAGCATCGGCGTGCCTTGCGAGAACAGCAGCGTCGCCATCATGTTGCGCGTCTGCCGCCGGCGCGTCGCCAGCACGGCGGCGTCGCTGGTCTCCCCTTCGGTGCCGTAGTTGGCCGAATGGTTGTCCGAGTGACCGTCGCGGTTGTCTTCGAGGTTGGCTTCGTTGTGCTTGCCGGCGTAGGCCGTCAGGTCGGCCAACGTGAATCCATCGTGAGCGGTGACGAAGTTGATCGACGCCCAGGGACGGCGGCCGTCATGATTGAACAGATCGGACGAGCCAAGCAGCCGCGCCGCCAGTTCCGGCGCCACGCGTTCGTCGCCGCGCCAGAACCCGCGCACGGTGTCGCGGAAGCGGTCGTTCCATTCCGAAAAGCCGGGCGGGAAGTGACCGACCTGATAGCCGCCAGGGCCGATATCCCAGGGTTCGGCGATCAGCTTGACGCCGTTCAGCACCGGGTCCTGCCGCAGCGCCGTCAGCAGGCGGCCGTTGGGATCGAAGCCGCTCGGTTCGCGGCCAACGGTGGTGGCAAGGTCGAAGCGGAAACCGTCGACCCCCATGGTCGTCGTCCAGTAGCGCAGACTGTCGAGGATGAGTTGGGTGACGCGGGGATGGCCAGCGTTGAAGGTGTTGCCGGTGCCGGTATCGTTGATGTACCAGCGTGGCCGCTCGGGGTTGAGGCGGTAATAGGAGGCGTTGTCGAGGCCGCGATAGCTGATGGTCGGCCCGAACTGGTCGACTTCGCCGGTGTGGTTGTAGACCACGTCGAGCAACACCTCGATGCCGGCGCCATGCAGGGCGTCGATCATGGCGCGGAAACGCTCGATGATGCCGACGCCGCGCGGATCGGCGTCATAGCGCGGTTCCGGCGCAAAATAGCAGAGCGGCGAATAGCCCCAGTAGTTGCCGAGCCCCTTCATCGTCAAAAAGCTTTCGTCGATGAAGGCCTGCACCGGCAGCAGTTCGATGGCCGTGATGCCGAGTCTGACCAGATGATCGATGACCTTGGGCGAGCCGAGGGCGGCATAGGTGCCGGCCACGCCGTGCTCGAAGCCCGTCATGCCCATGGTCAGACCTTTGGCGTGGGCTTCGTAGATGACCGTTTCCGACCAGGCGCGATCCGGCTTGTTGTGAGCGAACGGAGCGACGGCGGCAGGCACCACGACGCTCTTGGGCACCACCGGGGCGCTGTCGCGGATGTCGAAGGTGGTGTCGTCGCGCGTTACCGGCCGGTAACCGGCCATCAGTTCGGAGTAGCGCAACCGCCCGGTCAGCAGCCGGGCGTAGGGATCGATCAGCAGCTTGTTGGGGTTGAAGCGGTGGCCGCGCTCCGGCTCGTAGGGGCCGTGAGCGCGAAAGCCGTAGGTCGTCCCCGGACCAATGCCGGAAACGTAACCGTGAAACACCTCGTCCGTGCACTCGGGCAACGTCAGTCGGGCCAGTTCGACACCGGTCATCGGAGCAAACAGGCAGACATCAACCTGTGTGGCGTTGGCCGAAAAGACAGCGAAATTGACGCCGTCACCATCGAAATGCGCCCCCAGCGGATACGGGCGCCCAGACCCAATCGTCAAATTCATCGCCCGTACACCTGTCTCACCGGAGGAGATCTGCGTAGAGCGCGATATACTCTGCCGCTGAATCCTCCCAACCAACAGGGTGACTCATGGCATGCATCTGTATGTTCTTCCAGCTCTTTTTATCCGCATAGAGGGCAAACAGCCGTTCGACGGCAAAGCGCATGCCCGAGGCATTGATGGGGGCGAACTGGATGCCGGTGGCCGCGCCAGAGCGGACGGCGGCGTCGTTGGCGTCAATGACCGTGTCGGCGAGACCGCCGGTACGGGCCACCACCGGCAACGTGCCGTAGCGCAGGGCATAGAGCTGCGTCAGGCCGCAAGGCTCGAAACGCGAAGGGATGAGGATGGCGTCGGCGCCGGCCTGCAGCACGTGGCTCAGTGGCTCGTTGTAGCCGATATGCACGGCAACGGCGCCGGGATAGCGGGCGGCGGCGTCGAGGAAGGCACGCTCCATGCCGGCCTCGCCACTGCCGAGAATGGCCAGCTGGCCGCCGCGGCGGACGATCTCGTCGATGTGCGGCAGCAGGAGATCGAAGCCCTTCTGGCCGGTCAGGCGGCTGATGACGATCATCAGCAGCGCGTCCGGATCGGACCTCAACCCCATGCGGGCCTGCAGATCGGCCTTGCAGCGCGCCTTGCCGGCGAGCTTGCGGCTCGAGTAGTCGGCGGAGATGTCCTTGTCGGCGGCGGGATCCCAGATGGTGGTGTCGATGCCGTTGAGAATGCCGGAGAACACGTCGGCGCGCTCGTTGAGCACGCCCTCCATGCCGAGGCCGAACTCGGGCGTCCGGAGCTCGAGGGCGTAGGTCGGGCTGACGGTGGTGATGCGGTCGGAGAACACCAGACCGGACTTCAGCAGCGAGCAGCCGCCGTAATACTCAAGGCCAGCCGGGGTGTAGAAGCTGTCCGGCAGACCGAAGGCCGCGAACTCGGCCCGGCCACAGACGCCCTGGAAGGCGACGTTGTGGATGGTGAAGATGCTCTTGGGCCGACCGGCTTCCTCGCCGGCCATCAGGTAGGCGGGCACGAGACCGGCCTGCCAGTCGTGGCAATGGACGATGTCGGGCTTGAAATCGCCGGCGCCGAAGCGACCGACGGCGGCGCCGATGGCCGACAGGGCCGCGAAACGGCGGATGTTGTCAGGCCAGTCGCGCCCTTCCGGATCGAGGTAGGGCGTACCCGGCCGATCGTAGAGGTGGCGGGCTTCGAGGGCCAGCACCTTGAGGCCATCGGCCGTCTCGCCGGCCAGAAGCCGGGCCGGACCGCCGAACAGGTCGCCGTAGGACGCCGCCTCTTCCACCGGTCCGAGCTTGTCGATCAGGCCACGATAGGCGGGCACCAGCACGCGCGTATCGCAATCATGTTTGGCGAGGGCCAGCGGCAGGGCACCGACGACATCGGCAAGACCGCCCGTCTTCACGAGGGGGAAGCACTCGGAAGCAACGAAAAGGCTGCGCACGTTCAGTCTCCGATCACGTTGACGCGCCGCGAGCGGCGGCTCGGCCGCCACGACGGAAGTCCGATGTTGTCGTTGCCCCGGACGTGAGAGACCGAGGCGAAAATGACCACCCTCTCCGCCCGGCGATTTCGCCGCGCAGGGTTCCAGCAAGCGGAAGCGCATTTCCGTGACGGAAATGCGTCGCCGCCCGAGAGATCGCCGGCCTCAGAGCTGCAGGCGATCGATCATGTCCTGCGTGATCAGGCAAACGCCGTTCTCCGAGCGCCGGAAGCGCTTGGCGTCGAGCTCCGGATCCTCGCCGACAACCAGCCCCTTGGGGATGATCACGTCCTTGTCGATGACGCACTTGATGAGGCGGGCACCGCGATTGACGTGCACGTAGGGCATGATGACGCAATGCTCGATTTCCGAATAGGAATGAGCGTGCACACCGGTGAACAGCAGCGACTTGTCGACGCGGGCACCGGACAGGATGCAGGCGCCGGACACCAGCGACGAGGTGGCACTGCCGCGGCGGCCGTCCTCGTCATGGACGAACTTGGCTGGCGGCACGATTTCGGCGTACGACCAGATCGGCCACTTGCGGTCGTAGAGGTCGAGGGCCGGCACGAAGTCGGTCAGGTCGATGTTGGCTTCCCAGAAGGCGTCGATGGTGCCGACGTCGCGCCAGTACGGCTCGTCTTCCTCGCTCGAACGGACGCAGCTGTCGGAGAACTTGTGGGCGATCGCCTTGCCGTTCTTGACCAGGTCCGGGATGATGTCCTTGCCGAAGTCGTGGCTCGAATTGGGGTCGTCCTGATCGCGACGCAGGATGTCGATGAGGAAGGCGGTCCGGAAGACGTAGATGCCCATCGAGGCCAGGGCAACGTCCGGCTTGCCGGGCATGGCCGGCGGATCGGCCGGCTTCTCGATGAAGTCGATGATGCGCGAGCTCTCGTCGATCTTCATGACGCCGAAGCCGGTGGCTTCCATGCGCGGCACTTCGATGCAACCCACCGTCACGTCGGCTCCCGAGTTGACATGCTGCGCCAGCATGATCTCGTAGTCCTGCTTGTAGATGTGGTCGCCGGCGAGAATGATGATGTACTCGACCTTGACGTCCTGAATGATGTCGATGTTCTGGGTGACGGCGTCGGCGGTACCAAGATACCACTTGTCTTCTGCAACGCGCTGCGAAGCGGGCAGAATGTCGAAGCTTTCGTTACGCTCAGGACGGAAGAAGTTCCAGCCGTTCTGGAGATGACGAATCAGGCTGTGGGCTTTGTACTGCGTCGCAACCGAGATGCGACGGATGCCGGAGTTAAGGGCATTCGACAGGGCGAAATCGATGATGCGGCTCTTGCCGCCGAAATACACCGCGGGCTTGGCGCGGCGATCGGTCAGTTCCTTGAGGCGGCTGCCGCGGCCACCGGCCAAAACGAAAGCCATCGCGTCGCGGGCCAAGCGCCCATTATTGTGAGAAGTATCAAGCATACGCACCCTCCCGTTGTTTCGCCACGCCTTTCCAACCGACAGCCGGCGAGCAATCCGGATGCCGATCAGCGCAACGAAACGTCCTCAAGATGCCTACCACAAGCCATCGGGCTGCACACCTCAGAAAGACGTTGCATCCGTGCTTGACGATATGGCCGTTTCGTCCATGCCTTCTTGCACTGGTTTTTCCGTCAAGTGATTACGTTTTATTGTATAATTGACAATCGCCAGCGTTTGGTCCCAAATTTCGCCCCTGCAAGTTCCGAGGGGGCATCCGCCTCAGAACCAGGAACCGTTGGCAAACGCCGTCAGGGCCGCCGAACCATCGAGCACGATCACGCTGGCGCCGACCGGCACACGCTCGTAGAGATCCATAACATCCTGATTGATCATGCGGATGCAGCCCGACGACACGTTGGTGCCGATCGTCCAAGGCTCACTGGTGCCGTGGATGCGGTAGAGCGTGTCGCGGCCGTTCTGATAGAGATAATGGGCGCGGGCACCGAGCGGATTGTCGACGCCGCCAGGCATGCCGCCGGCCCACTTGCGCGCCCGTTCGTCGCGCGCCTGCATTTCCACAGGCGGATGCCAGGACGGCCACTTGGCCTTGCGCTGGATGGTGGCGCGGCCCGACCAGGCAAACCCCTCGCGACCGACACCGATGCCGTAGCGGATGGCCCAGCCGTTGCCCTGGATGAAATAGAGAAAATGGTGCGCCGCATCAACGACGACGGTGCCGGCCGGCTCGTCGCTGACGTAGATCTGCTCGCGCCGCAGGAACTCCGGGTTGATCACCGTCAGATCGACGGCCGGCACCGTCCAGCCGGAATCGAACACCTGACCGTAGAGAGCCTGCACGTCCGGCGGCGGCAGCCGATAGCGGTGCGCCTTGGCCTCGGCCAGCGTCGGCGCCGGCACGGTGCCGGCTGTCTGGCAGGCGGCCAGCCCGGCGGGAACGGCGAGGAGGAAGCTGCGACGGGTCAGGGACTGCATGCGAGGCCTTTCATCTTGCTGACAGCGCAACGGCGGCCATGGCGGCGCGTCACGCAACCACTGCCTGAACTAGAACAGAATCCGATTGAATCGCAACGTCGGCCCGACGACACCGGTCCTCAACTTTCCGACATTGGGCCGTCATCGCCGCCGCCGATCGTCACTCCGGCTCGACCAATTGCTGGCCGAATCGTTCAAGAAACGCCGAAACATATTTGTCAGCGACCCGCACCGCCAGGCGCAGGCCATCATCGCCGTCGAAACGCTCCAGCACCTCGCCGTGGCCATAGAGCCAGGCCAATCCGGCGCCGTCGGTCGGTTCGAGCAGCAGCCGATGCACCGGCCGATCGCCGAGCAGGCGCGTCTCGATCGCGTCCAGCAGACCGTCCAGCCCCTCCCCGGTCAGCGCCGAGACGACGTGACGCTCCTGACCGCTGGTGCCGGGCGAGCCCGCCTGCTCCAGCAACTGGTCATGGCGGACGGCGTCGACGATGTCGATCTTGTTCCACACTTCGATGACGCGCTTGCGGTCCTGCGGATCGACGTCGAGCTGCTTCAGCACATCGGCGACATCGTAGGCCTGGGCGTCGGTATCCTTGTGAGAGATGTCGCGCACGTGCAGGATGATCGAGGCCTCGATCACCTCTTCCAGCGTCGCCCGGAAGGCGGCCACCAGATGGGTCGGCAGGTTGGAGATGAAGCCGACGGTGTCGGACATGATCACCTCGGTACCATGCGGCAGCTTGATGCGGCGCAGCGTCGGATCGAGGGTGGCGAACAGCAGGTTCTGGGCGAAGACATCGGCCTTGGTCAGGCGGTTGAACAGCGTCGACTTGCCGGCATTGGTATAGCCGACCAGCGCCACCACCGGGTGCGGCGCCTTCTTGCGCTGCCGCCGATGCAGCTCGCGCGTGCGCTTGACCTGTTCGAGATCGGCCTCGAGGCGGGCGATCTTCTCCTGCAGCAACCGCCGGTCGGCTTCGATCTGGGTTTCGCCGGGGCCGCCGAGGAAGCCGAAGCCGCCGCGCTGGCGTTCGAGGTGGGTCCAGGAGCGGACGAGGCGGGACTTCTGGTAATTGAGGTGGGCAAGCTCGACCTGCAGCCGGCCTTCGCGGGTGCGCGCCCGTTCGCCGAAGATCTCCAGAATGAGGCCGGTGCGGTCGATCACCTTGGCGTTCCAGGCCTTTTCGAGGTTGCGCTGTTGGATGGGCGTCAGCGCGTGGTCGACGATGATAAGCTCGACCTCCTCGACCTTGGCCTTGTCGCCGATCTCCTCGACCTTGCCCGAGCCGAACAGCGTCGCCGGCTTGGGCTGGTTGACGCCGACGGCGAAGGTACCGCGCACGTCGAGGGCGATGGCCTCGGCCAGACCGCGCGCCTCTTCGACGCGCGCCTCTAGGTCGCGCGCCAACAGGGCACTGTCCCCGACCTCGCGGTTTGGGCGGCTGCGCAGGTCGGGCACGACCACGAAGGCCCGGGTCGGCGCGGCGCGCCGGTCGATGCCTTTGGTGGTACGGCCTTCGTCTTCGTCGATGTTGTCGTCTTCCTGCTCGATCACGGGCCCTCCCCGGCCGGTGTTGGCCAGGTCCAGTTGGATGAAAGATCGGTTGCCATGCTGGCCTGGGACGTATCGGGCCGCATGCGGCGGGCAACGATCTGGTCGCCGGAGGTCACGAGTGCGCCGCCGATCCCGGCGGAACCGGGCGCAGGGCGCCATGGATTCTCCCGCGCCACCCCGTCGTCGCGGATCGGCAGACGCGCGTGGCTGGCAGCACCGGATCGGAGCGGGAGGTCAGATCTAGCCACGACCCGGTGCCAGCATCCTGGTGCCCCGATCCCCAAAATCGGGGCACCAGACGTGAGCCGATCAGCTCGGCTCTTCGTTGCCCTCGAACAGTGCCAGCGGCTGGGCCGGCATGATGGTCGAGATGGCGTGCTTGTAGACGAGCTGGGAGTGCCCGTCGCGGCGCAACAGCACGCAGAAATTATCGAACCACGTCACAACGCCCTGAAGCTTCACGCCGTTGATCAAAAAGATCGTGAGGGAGATCTTGTTTTTGCGGACATGATTGAGAAAAGTGTCCTGAAGATTTTGGGCTCGGTCCGCCATTTTTACTCGGCCTTTTCGACTTCGTGTCGCTTTTCGTTTTCGGCTCGCTGTCGCTTGACGCCTCCGCCTTCGAGCCATGCGGGGCGACGGGGATCTTCCCCTACAGATTAGAGCTACGGCATTTCAGCCCCAAACTGTACCATGTCTTTTTTTGTTTCCAATAGGATGTGACAAATTTGCCAAGGCCGTGACGTCCGCCGCCGTCAGAAGATGGTCTTCTCGGTGAAATCGCGATAGCGCGCTCGCAGTCGGGCGGTCAGCAGGCCCGGCGCGCCATTGGCGATGACCGTGTCGTCGATCCGCACCACCGGGGCGAGGATGGCACCGGCCGAGGTGAAAAACACTTCGCGCGCCGCCTTGGCCTCGGCAACGCTGAACGGCCGCTCTTCGACGGTGACGCCCTCGGCCGCCGCCACGTCCAGCAGAACGGTGCGGGTGATACCGCGCAGGATGCCGCGTTCGGCCGGACGGGTGACGAGGTGGCCCTCGGCCGTGACGATCCAGGCGTTGGACGTCGAGCCTTCGGTGACAAGGCCGTCGGCGTCGACGAGGAACGCCTCGTAGGCGCCCTGCTCTCGCGCCGCCTGGCGCGCCAGGGCATTGGCGAGCAGGCCGACCGTCTTGATATCGACGCGCGCCCAGCGCAGGTCCGGCAGGGTGATCACCGCCACACCGGTCTCGTACTTGGGATCGGCTTCCGACGGACCGGACGCGGCGTAGGTGACGAAGAAGGTCGGCTTCATACCGGCCTCGAAGGTGTGGCTGCGCGGGGCGGCGCCACGAGAAACCTGCAGATAGATGAAGCCGTTGACGGCCTTGTTGCGGCGGGCGACTTCACGCAGCACGATGGTCATCGCCGCCCGGCCCATGGGCGGGGCGATGCGGAGTTCGGCGAGCGAACGGTCCAGCCGGTCGAGATGGCGGCGCAGGTCGACGATGGCGCCGTGGTGCACCTCGCAGGCCTCGTAGACGGCATCGGCAAACTGGTTGCCGCGGTCCTCGATGTGGACGACGGCGTCGGCCCGACGAACGTAGCGGCCGTCGACATAGGCAATGGCAGGCATGATGGCTCCGCAGACTCGCAACATTAGGTCCAGTGTAAAGATCGTCCCGGACCGTCGTCACGGCAATTGTGCAACTTTCGGTCAAGACCGAACGGATCGGCGGCCGGCGTGCCGAATCGGTCACGCTCTCCGGACAACGCTACCGCAAGCTGTGGCAGGCGTTGACGGGCTTGGGGTTTTATAGAACGATGCCATCGTCAATGTCTTCTGGGGGCTCATCATGAAATTCATGTCGATTGCCGGATTGCTGCTGCTGGCCAGCGCCACGGCGGCCAGCGCCACCTGCGTCACCTCGGCCCTCAAGGGCAACTGGTCGGTGGCCTTGTCGGACGGCCGGGTGTCGCAGTGGTGCGACATCGCCGTCGCCTCCACCGGCGTCGTGACGACGTCGACGACGGCCTGCCGCTTCAACGGCAACAGCACGCTCGGCAAGCTGAAGCTCTCCAGCACCTGCGCCGTAACGGGCAAGCTCGGCGACCTCACCGTCACCGGCCGGACCGACAGCGCCCCCAACATGCTGATGTTGAAGATGACCGGCCCCGAGACCGACGGCGTCATCGGCTTCCGCAAGCCCTGACGGCGGCGGCTACTCCAGCTCGACGATGCGGCCTTCATCAAGCGTGATGCGCCGGTCCATGCGGCCGGCGAGATCGTGGTTGTGCGTGGCGATGATGGCGGCAAGGCCGGTGGCCCGCACCAGCGCCGCCAGCGCGTCGAAGACGTAGTGCGACGTCTTGGGATCGAGGTTGCCGGTCGGCTCGTCGGCCAGCAGCACCTTGGGGGCGTTGGCGACGGCGCGGGCGATGGCGACGCGCTGACGCTCGCCGCCCGACAGCTCCGACGGCAGATGCGTCGCCCGCTTCTCGAGGCGCATGTAGGCCAAGAGCTCAAGGCCGCGCTTGCGCGCTTCCTTGGCTTCGAGGCCGGCGATCATCTGCGGAATCATCAGGTTTTCGACGGCCGTGAACTCCGGCAGCAGATGATGGAACTGATAGACGAAGCCGATCTCGGTGCGGCGCAGGCGGGTACGCACCGCGTCGTCGAGCGTGCCGCACGACTGGCCACCGATGATGACATCGCCCTTGTCGGGCTTTTCCAGCAGACCGGTGATGTGCAGCAGCGTCGACTTGCCGGCGCCCGAGGGGGCAACCAGCGCCGTCAGTTCGCCGGGGAACAGGTTGAAGTCGCAGCCCCTCAGGATCGGCAGCTCGCCCTCGCCTTCGCGATAGGACTTCTCGATGCCGGAGAGCGTCAGGACGGGCGGTTCGACGCCGGTGATGATCGTTTCCATGGTCGCCGTCACTCGTAGCGAAGCGCGTCGACAGGATCGAGCCGCGCCGCCTTCCAGGCGGGATAGATGGTGGCGAGGAACGACAGCAGCATCGCCATCACGAGGACGCTGACCGTCTCGCCAAGCTGGATGTCGGCCGGCAGCTTGCTGAGATAATAGAGCTCCGGCGAGAACAGTTCGGTGGTCGTCAGCCAGGACACGAACTGGCGGATGCGCTCGATGTTCAGGCAGACGACGACGCCAAGGCCGAAGCCGGCGATGGTGCCGGACAGGCCGATGGCCGAACCGGTCATCAGGAAGATGCGCAGCACCGAACCGCGGCTGGCCCCCATGGTCCGCAGGATGGCGATGTCGTGGCCCTTGTCCTTGACCAGCATGGTCATGCCGGAAACGATGTTGAGCGCCGCTACCAGCACGATCAGCGTCAGGATCATGAACATGACGTTGCGCTCGACCTCGAGGGCCGAGAAGAAGGTGACGTTGCGCTGGCGCCAATCGGAGATCAGCACCGGTCGGCCGGCGGCGTTGGTCAGCAGGTCCTTGGTGGTGCCGATGTCGTCGGGCTTGTCGACGAACACGTCGATGGCGCTGACCTTGTCGTCCATGAAGAAGAACTTCTGTGCCTCGGCGAGCGGCAGGAAGACGAAGGTGCTGTCATATTCGCTCATGCCGATCTTGAAGATGGCATTGACCGGATAGGTCTTGACGCGCGGCGTGGTGCCGAGCGCGGTGGCGTTGCCCTTGGGGCTGACCAGCGTCACCTTGTCGCCGATGGTGACGCCGAGGTTCTCGGCCAGACGCTGGCCGATGGCGATGCCGCCGCCGTCGTCGAACTTGTCCAGCGTACCGAGCTGGACGGTGCCGGAAATCAGCGGCATGCGATCGAGATCGGCGGCGTGGACGCCGCGCACCAGCACGCCGAAGGCGCCGGACGGGCCGGAGGCCAGCACCTGCCCTTCGACAAAGGGCATGGCCAGCTTGACACCGGTCACTTTCGACAGGCGATCGGCGACGGAATCATAGTCGGTGAGCGGGCTGTCGATCGGCTGCACCACGGCGTGGCCGTTGATGCCGAGGATCTTTTCCATGAGCTGGCCACGGAAGCCGTTCATGACCGCCATGACGATGATCAGGGTCGCCACGCCCAGCATGATGCCGACGAAGGAAAAGCCGGCGATGACGGAAATGAAGGCTTCCTTGCGTCGCGAACGCAGGTAGCGACCAGCCAATATCCACTCAAAGGGGGCGAAGGGACGCCCCGCTTTCGCCTCGCTCATCCAAGTCCTCCAGGAACACGGGTCCGGACGGCCGACGCCTTCCGGCCGACCAATCTCGACCGACTCGCCAGCGACAACCAGCAACCGAGCAAGATTAGCAAATAACCGGTTCTCGCAACGCGCCTTCGGCCCGCTATCCACGGTGACGTGGCGGCGGAGAATCGGAGAACCGGCCACAACCGGTTCTCCCTTGGTGGACAATCAGGCCTTTTCTGTGACGCGTGCCAACGCCGCTTCCAGCGACAGGAGCTGCTTTTCGCCGGTGGCGCGACGCTTGAGCTCGACGACGCCGTCGGCGAGGCCCTTGGGACCGACGATGATCTGCCAGGGCAGACCGATCAGATCCATGGAGGCGAACTTGGCACCCGGGCGGGCGTCGGTGTCGTCGAGCAGCGGGTCCTTGCCGGCGGCGACGAGCGCGCCGTAGAGCGTGTCGCAAGCCGCTTCGACGGCGGGCTCGCCCGGCCGCAGGTTGATGATGCCAACACCGAAGGGGGCCACCGAGTCCGGCCAGATGATGCCGGCGTCGTCATGGCTGGCCTCGATGATGGCGCCGATGAGACGCGACACGCCGATGCCGTAGGACCCCATGATCACCGGCTTCTCGACGCCGTCGGCCATGGCCACCTTGGCGCCCATGGGCTCGGAATACTTGGTGCCGAACGAGAAGATGTGGCCGACCTCGATGCCGCGGGCGGCGACGCGACGCTCGGCCGGCAGGGCGTTGAAGGCCGCTTCGTCGTGCATCTCGTCGGTGGCGGCGTAGCGCGAGGTGAAGCTGTCGACCACCGGCGAGAGATCGCCGTCGAAGTCGACGTCGGCGCCGGGCACCGGCAGGTCCAGGAGTTCCTTGTCGCAGAACACGGCACTTTCGCCGGTCGAGGCCAGAATGATGAACTCGTGGCTGAGCTTGCCGCCGATGGGGCCGGTGTCGGCCCGCATGGGAATGGCCGTGAGGCCAAGCCGCTTGTAGGTCCGGAGGTAGGCGACGAACATCTTGTAGTAGGCGCGGATGGCGCCTTCCTGATCGACGTCGAACGAATAGGCGTCCTTCATCAGGAATTCGCGGCCGCGCATCAGGCCGAAGCGCGGACGCACCTCGTCGCGGAACTTCCACTGGATATTGTAGAGATTGAGCGGCAGGTCGCGGTAGGAGCGCACGTAGGTGCGGAACACGTCGGTGACGACCTCCTCGGCGGTGGGGCCGAACAGCATGTCGCGCTCATGGCGATCGACGATGCGCAGCATCTCCTTGCCGTAGGCGTCATAGCGGCCGCTCTCGCGCCAGAGGTCGGCGGACTGCATGGTCGGCATCAGCAGCTCGACGGCGCCCGAACGGTTCTGTTCCTCGCGAACGATTTCCTCGATCTTCTTGAGTACCTTGAGACCGAGCGGCAGGAACGTGTAGATGCCGGCGTTCTGCTGGCGGATCATGCCGGCGCGCAGCATCAGCCGATGCGAGACGATCTCCGCCTCCTTGGGTGCCTCTTTGAGAATGGGCAGAAAATAGCGGCTGAGACGCATGGAATCCTCGTGGATGGTCGTTGAAGCGCTGCACACTGAAAGCGCATCGCCGGCAAAATTACAAGCTCGCGCCAGCCCCCGGGCGATCAATTCCCGTGACAGCGGACGGACCACTATGACTTTAGTCTATACATACAAACCCGATGCAATTTCCAACAGGAAAATGGCGGGGAGGTACTGACCAACCCATTGGCATGGAACGATTTCCACGATTGATCACTATTAATGGATAGTGAATGATTTATACAGGGTCTAG
>CALMMQ010000116.1 GCA_937868725.1 uncultured Pleomorphomonas sp. | reverse complement strand
CTCGACGTGTCCCCCGCGGGCCGGATCGGCTTGACCCGGCCCGCGGCGGCTGTTGAAAGGTGTGTTTTCGCCGCATCCTCCGCCCCGCCCGCATGGCAATGTGGTCGGCGGATGCGTCCCGGCGGCGTCGCCCGCCGGCTGTTCCCGCCAGCTCCCACCGCCTGCGGCGCCGCCGCTGGTCCGTCCCGAGAGAGGCCCCCATGGCTGCAAGCCTCGCCAAGTTCCCCTCGCTCCGCTTCGGGGCGGTCGGCGGGCACAATCGCGTTCCCTCGCCCTATCCCTGGCTGATGCCGGTGATCCTGGTGATGGGGCTGTTCTACCTCTATCCGGTCGTCGACGTTTTCCGTTTCGCTTTCACCGACCTGACGCTGCTCGGCGGCGAGGGCCATTACACGCTCGCCACCTTCGCCAACGTGCTGAGCCGGCCGGAGCTGTTGCAGATCCTGGGCGTGACGGCCGTCTTCACCCTCGGCTCGGTGTTCGGCCAGCAGTTGCTCGGCCTCGTCATGGCGTTGGTCGTCGTCCGTTCGGAGAAGCGCCGGCTGTTCGGCACCACCATCCTGCGCACCACGGCGCTGGTCGCCTGGGTGGTGCCCGGCATCGCCGGCGGCATCATCTGGAAGATGCTGTTCAACGAGGCGCCGTTCGGCGGCCTCAACTCGCTCTTGCGCCTGATGGGCCTTGCGCCGGTGCAATGGCTGTCCGACCCGTCCATCGTCATGTGGTCGGTGGTGCTGTCCAACGTCTGGCGCGGCACCGCCTTCTCGATGGTGGTGATGTACGCCGCCCTCAAGGGCATCGACCCCTCGCTCTACGAGGCGGCCGAGGTCGACGGCGCCACGGCGCGCCAGCGCCTCCTCTACGTCACGTTGCCGCAGCTGCGGCCGGCCATTCTGGTCAACATGATCCTCATCACCATCCAGACGCTCAACACCTTCGACGCCATCATCGCCTTGACCTCGGGCGGACCGGGGCGGGCCACCGAGGTGCTGTCGCTCTACACCTTCAACATCGTGTTCCGGAACTACGACCTTGCCGCCGGCTCGGTGCTGTCGGTGCTGATGCTGGTCATCAGTCTCGGGCTGGCGCTCGTCTACGCCGCCTTCCTGCCCAAGGACGACAAGGCATGAAACTCAGCTCCCGCGACCGTCTCGGCGACGTGCTCAGCTATGCCTTCATGGCGCTGATGTTCGTCTTCTTCGCCTGGCCGCTGATCTGGCTCATTTCCATGGCGCTGCGCACGCGCAAGGAAGTGTTCCTCGGCGTCGCCCGCCTGATCCCCAAGTATCCGACGCTCGACAATTTCGTGCAGGTGCTGACCTCGAGCCAGTTCCCGTCCTACCTCGTCAACGCCCTCAAGCTGTCGTGCCTGTCGGCCGTCGGCTGCCTGATCGTCGCCGCCCCGGCCGCCTACGCCTTCTCGCGCTTCGACTTCAAGGGCAAGGCCGCCTGGATGCTCGGCATCCTCGCCTTCCAGATGATCTCGCCGCTGGTCATCATGGTGCCACTCTACCGCTACATGGCCTGGCTCGGTCTGCTCGACAGCCACTTCGGCGCCGTCATGGTCTACATCGCCCTCGGCGTGCCCATGGTCACCTGGCTGCTCAAGGGCTTCATGGACGGCATCCCCAAGAGCCTCGACGAGGCGGCGCTGATCGATGGCTGCAATCGTCTGTCGGTGTTCGTGCGCATCATCCTGCCGCTGTCGACGCCGGGCGTCGCCTCTGCCTTCATCATCACGGTGATCGCTGGCTGGTCGCAGTTCCTGGTGCCGTTCCTGCTGCTCACCAAGGATGCGCTGGTGCCCATCGGTGTCGGCATCTTCCAGTACGCCGGCACGCAGAACGACAGCACCATCCAGGTGCTGGCGGCCGCCTGCCTAATCTCGGTGGTGCCGGCCATCGTCGCCTTCCTCGCCCTGCAACGGCTGATCCTCAGCGCCATGACCGCCGGCGCCGTCAAGGGTTGACCCGGTTCGCCCGGTTTTCTTTCGATCGGATAGCATGATGTCACTTACCCTCGCTCAACGTCACGAACGCCTCGTGGTCCGCCTCGCCGAACTGGAGTTCTGGAAGGTGCGCGAGACGGCCGCC
The DNA here is from genome assembly GCA_937868725.1 of uncultured Pleomorphomonas sp. Classification (GTDB taxonomy): domain Bacteria; phylum Pseudomonadota; class Alphaproteobacteria; order Rhizobiales; family Pleomorphomonadaceae; genus Pleomorphomonas. The sequence continues at coordinate 48,985 of CALMMQ010000116.1, read as the reverse complement.
GTCGCCACCATCGCCTGCGACGGCGCCGCCATCGCCGTCGGTGCGCCCTGGCCGCGCCGGGACGGCCTGGTGCGCTTCGCACTGACCGGCGAGGTGCCCGCCGCCTGGCCGCTCGCCGACACCCGCCTCAGCCTCGATCTCGGCGGCGAAAGCCTGATCGCCATCGCCTGCGGCGACGGTGCGCCGGTGCCCTACGGCCTCGACCCCTACCACCAGAGCTTCCCGCTCACCGCCCGCCGCTTCTCGGTCACCACCGAGACGGTGGCCCGCCTGCCGTTCGGCGAGCCGGTGCGTCAGCCGGTCGTCAACCGTGCCGAGTTGCAGTTGCGCGAGCCGGCCGTCGACCGGCTGTGGCTGCTCCTCACCCAGATCGTCGAGGCGCTGTCGGTGCTCGCCGGCCACGAGGTGGTGCCCCACCTCATCGCCGCCGCCGAGGATACCCTGCGCGGCCTCGACTGGCCGTCGTCGACCGCCGATTACGTCGCCCGCACCGCCAGCGCCGAAGCCCAGCGCAAGATCTGGGCGCTGCCCGAGCTGATCGACCGCCCCGCCGGCCTCAATCAGGCCGAGCGGGCCAGTGTCGAGGCCGCCTACGATGCGCTGATCGCCCGCCTCGCCGGGTTGCAGCAGCGCTTCCCGCCCGAGGGCGAGATCGCGCTCACCGGGCACGCCCACATCGACCTCGCCTGGCTGTGGCCCTATGGCGAGACGCGGCGCAAGACGCGCCGCACCTTCTCGACCGTGCTGTCGCTGATGGATGCCGCGCCCGACTTCCGCTTCAACCAGTCGACGGCCCACTACTACGCCCAGCTGGCCGAGGACGATCCGGCCCTGTTCGCCCGCATCGCCGAGCGCGTCCGCTCCGGCGAATGGGAGACGCTCGGCGGCAGCTGGGTCGAGCCCGACACCAACATGCCCACCGGCGAAAGCCTGACGCGCCAGTTTCTCTACGGTCAGCGCTATTTCGAGGCGACCTTCGGCATCCGCCACGACATCTGCTGGCTGCCCGACTGCTTCGGCTTCTCCGGCGCCCTGCCGCAGCTGTTCAATCAGGCCGGCATCCGCAACTTCTTCACCATCAAGGTCAACTGGTCGGAGACCAACCACATCCCCTCCGACCTGTTCTGGTGGGAAGGTCTCGACGGCAGCCGCGTGCTGACCCACACCTTCGACAATCCCATGGCCGGCTACAACGGCTTCGTCCGCCCCGACTGTCTGGTGCCGACCTGGAAGAACTATCGCGAGAAAGCCAGCCATCCCGAGACGCTGCTCACCGTCGGCTATGGCGACGGCGGCGGTGGCCCGACGCCGGAAATGGTCGAGCGCGAGGCGCAGCTGCGCGTGTTCCCGACGCTGCCCAAGGCGCGCTGGACGCGCGTGCGCGACTTCTTCGCCCGTGCCAACGCCACGGCGGCGGCGACGCCGTTGTCGGTCTGGCAGGGCGAGATCTATCTCGAACTGCATCGCGGCACGCTGACCAGCCAGAGCGTCGTCAAGCGCCTGCACCGCCGGGCCGAGCGCGCCCTGATCACCGCCGAGACCGTCGGCTCGCTGGCCCATCTCCTTGGCGCCGGCCGGCCGGTCAGCCTCGAACCCGATTGGCGGCAGCTGCTCAAGAACGAGTTCCACGACATCCTGCCGGGCTCGTCGATCCATGAAGTCTACGAGGACGCCGCCGCCGAGCTCGGCGCCGTCATCGCCGCCGGCGATCAGGCGACGGCCGCCGGCCTTGCCGCCATCGCCGCCCAACTGCCCACGGGCGAAGGCGAGCGGCTGCTGATCGTCAACCCCTCGCTCGACGCCCGGCCGATCCGTCTTGGCGGCGCCGCGCCGATCCACGCCGGCCAGACCGTGCCGTCGCTCGCCGTCACCGTCGTCGACGCCGCCAGCCTCGTTCCGGCCGGCAGCGTTGCCGTCGACGAGCGCACGCTCGAAAACGACGTGCTCAAGGTCAGTCTCGCCGCCGATGGGTCCATCGCCGCCATCCTGCACAAGCCGACCGGCCGTCAGGCCATCGAGGGGCGCGGCAACCGGCTGATGGCCTATCCCGTCGACAAGCCACGCAACTGGGACGCCTGGGACATCGAGCCCGACTACGTCGAGCGCGGCGAAGAGATCACTGATCTCCAGAGTCTCGAAGTGATCGAGCGCGGGCCGCACCGCGTTGCCATCCGCCTCGTCCGCCGCTATCGCGCCTCGACCATCACCCAGGTGCTGTCGCTCGGCGCCGGCGCCCGCCGGCTCGACATCGAGACGACGCTCGACTGGCACGATCGCCGTGTCTTCCTGCGCACCCTGACCACCGCCGCCGTCCGCAGCCGCTTGGCCACCGCCGAATGCGCCTATGGCGTCGTCAATCGTCCCACCCACCGCAACACCTCGTGGGAAAAGGCGATGTTCGAGGCGGCGGCCCATCGCTTCCTCGACCTGTCGGAGCCGGATTTCGGTCTCGCCTTGCTCAACGACGCCAAGTACGGCCACTCGGTACACGGCAGCGAGCTCGGCCTCAGCCTGTTGCGCTCGCCGGTCTACCCCGACCCGATGGCCGACGAGGGCCCGCAGACTTTCACCTACGCCCTGATGCCGCACGCTGGCTCCTGGCACGAGGGCGGCGTGCGCGAGGAGGCCGACGATCTCAACCGGCCGCTGCTGGTGCTGCCGGTCAAGGGCGTCGCCGCTGGCGTCTGGCAGCCGCTCGCGGCCGAGGGCATCCCGGCGGCGCTGTCGGCGATCAAGCCGGCCGAGGCGGGCGACGGTCTCATCCTGCGCGTCTGGGAACCGGCCGGCCGGCGCGGCGACTTCGGCCTCAGGGTGCCCGACGGCTGGACGGTCAGTGGCCCGCTCAGCATCCTCGAAGAGCCGATGGACGGTCCGGCGCGCGGCCTCAAACCGTTCGAGGTCAAGAGCTGGCGTCTTTCCAAGGCCTGACCGGCTCGCTAGATTGCTTCCGGTCGCCGGAGCACGAATGGCAAGTTCGGACCGCCGGCGACCTGGAGGGCAGGGTGAACGTTCTCGGGTCGAACACCGAACAGGCGGCAGCGCAAAACCGCCAGCTGGTGCTGGCGGCCATCCACCGTGGCGCGCCGATCTCGCGCACCGAACTGGCCGAGCGCTGCGGTCTGACCAAGCAGGCCATCGCCCGCATCGTCGATCGTCTCGCCGATGAAGGCCTGGTGATGGAGGCGCGCCGTCGTCACGGTCTGCGCGGCCAGCCGGCCATCGAGCTGGAGATCGACCCCGAGGGCATGTTCTCGGTCGGCGCCAACGTCGACCGCGACCACCTGACCATCGTCGCCGTCGACGCCACCGGCACCGTCCGCGGCCGCATCCACCACGAGCGGCGCTTCATGCTGCCCAACGAGTTCATGGAACTGCTTGAGGACGCGCTGTCGAGCTTCCGCCGCCGCCGCCTCGTCGACGAGAGCCGGTTGTCCGGCATCGGCCTCGCCATCCCCGACTGGCTCGGCGAAATCTCGGTCATCGGCCGGCCGGATGCCTACGGCAAATGGACCGGGTTCGACATCCGCCGCGCCGTCGAAGGCATCACCAGCCATCCGGTGTTCATCGACAACGACGCCAACGCCTCGGCCATGGGCGAAATCGACTACGGCCTCGGCACCGAGATCGACAGCTTCTTCTACATCCTGGCCAACGCCTGCCTCGGTGGCGCCCTGGTCATCGACGGCGTGCGCCACAAGGGCGCGAGCGGCCTCAACGGCGAGATCGGCTGGTTGCCGGTGGTGTCGGACGATGGTCCCTCCGCCGGCCAGATCCAGCCGCTCGGCGAGATGTTTTCGCTGTTCCTGCTCTACGACTGGCTCGATCGTCACGGCGTCAAGGCGACGACGCCGGCCGAGCTGATGGCGCTCGACAGCCGCGGTCGCGGCCTCGTCTCGACCTGGCTCAAGCGCGCCGCCGTCAAAATCGCCGAGGCGGTGGCCCACATCGGCATGATCGTCGACCCCGAGGCGGTGCTGATCGGCGGCCGCTTTCCGGTGCGGTTGATCGACGAACTGCTGATCCACGTTCACCAGGAGCTCGGCCGGCTGGGCGTGCCGGCCCCGGCCCTGCATCGGGCGGCCTGTTCGGAAGACGCCGCCGCCCTCGGCGCCGCTGCCATGCCGCTCGCCCATCGCCTTGGCCTGCCGTCGGCCGATCCGGCCCAGCGCACGCGCGTGCCGCTCAATCAGCCGCTGGCCGAGGCCGCCGCCACCTGAGCGGACGACGCTTCGCGCGCCGGCTGCGGGTTGGGCAGCAGGAACTCCAGGAACGGCAGCAGCGCCGCGCCGGTGGTGATGCCGGCCGCCGGCAGACGCGACGAGCGGATGGGCGGCATCCAGGGCGAGGCCATCGGCCGGCTGGCCTTGTCGAGCCGTTCCCGTTCCATTTGGGCGATGACCATGTCGACGATGTCGGCCGGCAGGTCGCCGCCCACCACCAGCATGCCCGGCGCCAGCAGGCCGGAGATGGCGACGGCGGCGTCGAGCAGGTGGCTGGCCGCTTCGCCGGCCCAGTCGGCGGCGGCCTCTGTCGCCGCCACGCCGTCGGCCTCGGCCCGACGCAGCCGTTCGGTCAGCGCCGACACCGACACCCGTTCGGACAGGCTGGCCCGGTCGCGGCCGGTGTGCATGGCACCGATCGAGCCGGCGAAACCGTGTCGGCCGCTGAACGGTCGGCCGGCGATCGACAGGCCGGCCCGCACGCCATCCTCGGCCAGGATCAGCGACACCAGCGAGCCGTCGTGCTCGCCGTAGCCGTAAAGGCGCTCGGCGGTGACGGCGGCGGCGGTGTCGGGCGAAAACACCAGCGGCAGCGGCGCCAGCGTCTGGCGCAGAGCCTCGACGTCGACGACGAGGCTGGGCGCGCTGACGAGGCCGATGCCGATCAGCCGTGCGCCGGCCGGCTTGTCCTGGGCCAGCGCCAGCGCCGCCATGGCGGCTTCGGCGACGGGGATGTCGTGCCGCTCGGCCAGGGTTTCGCCGGCCAGATTGATCAGCAGCAGCTCGGCCCGCGTCGGCAGCAGGCGGATGCCGACCGCCACGGCGCCGTTGCGGCGGATGAGGAACTCGGTCGAGGGATAGCGGTTGGCGTTGCTCTGGCGGCGCGAGGCGACGAGGCCGTCGTCCTGCAACCGGCGCAGGATGCCGGTGATCGCCGGCTCGGTGAGGCCGACGCGGGCAGACAACTCGCGCCGCGTCAGCGGGCCGGCAACCCGCAGGATCTCGAGCACGGCGCGGGAGTTGTGATCGGCGATATCGCTGTGGCTGATGCCCGGTCCGTCCTTGGCGGCGATAGCAGGCCGCCGCTGGCGTGTCGTCGATCGACCACGGGTCATCATCCTGTCGCCACCTCCTGGAGCCTGTCGCTGCCGGCTGGCCGGAGACCATCCGGCCCGATCAGCCGCGACTACGACATTGATCGCCAGAGGCAAACTCTAGAGCATCCGCTGATCATGTTGAAACAAAATGATCGCAAAGCGGCGGCTAAAGGTAATGAATCTGGCGCAGCTTGGCGCAATTCCCAGGCGGCGATGGCCGGCAGGCGGAGCGGAAAAGCCCGCATGGCGCCGCCGCTCAGGCGCGGCAGCCACAGGATTCGCGGATCACCAGCGTCGGCTTGAGGCGGATGATCTGCGGCTTCAGCGGTTCCTCGCTCTGGTCGGCGGCGATGCGGCGGACCAGCAGTTCAGCGGCCTTGCGACCGATCTCTTCCACCGGCTGGGCGATGACGGTGAGGCGCGGCTCGAAGCAGTCGGCCCATTCGAAATCGTCGAAGCCGACCAGGGCAATGTCCCCGGGCACGCTGAGGCCGGCCGAGCGGATGGCCCGCATGACGCCGATCATCGACATGTTGTTGCCGACTGCCAGCGCCGACGGACGATCGGGCCGCGCCAGCAGTTCGGCGGCGGCCGCCGCCGCGCCGTCGATGCTGTCGCCGCTGCGGATCAGCGCCTCGTCGACGGCGAGGCCGCGCTCGGACAGCGCCGCGCGGAAGCCCTCGGTGCGCTCGATGGCCGTGGCAAAGCCCGGTTGACCGGAAATGAAGCCGATGCGCTGGTGGCCATGATCGGCAAGGTGGTCGACCACCAGCCCCATGGCGTGCCGGTTCTGGATGCCGACGCGGTCGAACTTGGTCGAGGTCAGGCGGTCGACCAGGACGCAGGGGATCTTGTTGGCCTCGATGTAGTTCAGCGTCTCGCTGTCGCCGGTCTCCGACGGCGCCAGGATGATGCCGTCGACGCGGCGCAGGTGCTGCGCCTTGACGACGCGCAGCTCGTGTTCGGGGTCGTCGTGGGTATCGGACAGGAACACCATCAACCCGAGCCGCGTGCATTCGCGCTCGATGGCGCAGATGATGTCGCCGAAATAGGGGTTGGTGATGGTCGACACGGCGATGCCGACGCTGTTGGTCGTCGAGACCGCCAGGGCACGGGCGATGCCGTTGGGCGTGTAGCCGACGGCGGCGATCGCCTCCTGTACCCGCCGCGCCGTCTCGGCGCTGACTTTCCGCGTGCCGTTGACGACATGCGATACCGTCGATGTCGAAACCGCGGCATGGCGCGCGACGTCGAAAATGGTAGCCACGTCAGACCTCTCTTTCACCCGGCACCGGGGCCGGCGCGGCCACGTTGCTCCGCGCCGGTTCGGGCAAATCTTCGCCCATGCGCGCCGCCGCCTCAAGAGGCAAACACCGGACAAATCAACGCTGTCCGCCACCAATGAGGCCCGGCTGTGGTTCAAACCGGCGTCACGCCCTTTTTCAAGAGGATGTTGCCGTATTTGCGCGTTTCTCCCGTGGCGATGATGGCAAAGGCCCGTCGCGCCCGCTCGTAGAAGGCAAAGCGCTCGAGAAAGACGATCGGCGCGGCCGTCGGCGCGTGGCGGGCGAGGGCGGCGCGATAGTCGGCCAGCACCTCCGGGTCCATGCTGTCGCCGGGCACCGGCTCGACCATGACCAGCGGATCGGCGACGTAGGTGTCGATCTCCAGGAGCGGCAGAATGCCGTCGAGCAGGGTCGTCACCCCGATGCCGGCGGCGCTCAGCACCGTGGCGTTCGACGAGAACGACGGGAAATGCGCGTCCGCCAGCACGATTTCGTCGCCGTGTCCCATGCGGTCGAGAACCGACAGCAGCGGTCCGTTGACCACGGGCGAGATACCTTTCAGCATGATTGTCCTCTCAGCTTTCTTCTTGCTACCGGGCCGCCGCGACAGCGCCACCCGTCTGGTCGAGCGCGGCGAGCGCCATGATCTTTTCCTCGTCGGCGTCTGCCCCGGCCAGTTCGCCCACCAGCCGACCGTCGCGCATCACCAGGATGCGGTTGGAAATGGCGATCACCTCCGGCAGGTCGGAGGAGACGACGATGATGGCGAGGCCGCCGGCGGCCAGTTCGCGCAGGAAGGCATAGATCTGCGCCTTGCTGCCGACGTCGACGCCGCGCGTCGGCTCGTCGACGATCAGCACGCGCGGGTTGGTGGCCAGCCACTTGGCCAGCACCACCTTCTGCTGGTTGCCGCCCGAGAGGTTGCCGACCTTGGCGGCGGCGTTCGGCGTCTTGATGCGCAGCCGGGCGATGTAGTCGCCGACCAGCGAGCGCTCGGCCGGGAAATCGATCAGGCCGTGGCGGGCGTTCTGGCCGAGGGCGGCGAGCGCCAGATTGTTGGAGACCGACAGACCGAGCACCAGCCCCTGGCGCTTGCGGTCTTCCGGCAGCAGCGCGATGCCGTGGGCGATGGCGGTGGCGGCGCGGTCGATGGTCACGACCTTGCCGTCGATGCGGATTTCGCCGGCTTCCGGCGGCGGTGAGCCGAACAGGCCGAGCATGGTCTCCGAACGGCCGGCACCGACCAGGCCGGCGAAGCCGACGATCTCGCCAGCCCGGACGCGGAACGACATGTCGCGATAGTGGGGTTCGCGCGTCAGCCCGCGCACGTCGAGCACCACCGGCTGATCGGGATTGGCGGCCGGGCTGCGGCCGACGTTGGAGAGGTCGCGGCCGACCATCAGGCGCACCACTTCTTCCGGACTGGTGTCGGCGAGGGCCATGGTGCGCACGTGGTGGCCGTCGCGCAGGATGGTGATGGCATCGCACACCGAGAAGATCTCGGGCATGCGGTGGGAGATGTAGAGCATGGTGACGCCGGCCGCCTTGAGGTCGGCCATCACCTTGAACAGGAAGGCTGTTTCCGCTTCCGACAGGCTTGAGGTCGGCTCGTCGAGGATGAGCAGGCGCGGGTCGTGGATCAGCGCCTTGCAGATCTCGATCAGCTGCTGCTGGGCGATCGACAGGTCGCCGACCCGCGTGTCGAGGTCGATGTCGACGCTCATGCGGCCGAGCGCGTCGCGGGCCAGGCTGCGCTGGCGTTCGCGATCGAGAAACACCTTGCCGCGCGGCGGTTCGATGCCGAGGCAGATGTTTTCGGCCACCGTCATGTTGGGGGCGAGGTTGAGTTCCTGAAAGACGATGCCGATGCCCTTTTTGCGCGCCTCGCGCGTGCCGCTCAGGTGGATTTCCTGACCGTCGAGCAGCAGGCGACCGCCGTTGGGCTGCTGGACCCCGGCGATGATCTGCATCAGCGTCGACTTGCCGGCGCCGTTTTCGCCGACGATGGCGTGTACCCGGCCGGCTTCGATGTCGAAACTGACGTTTTCAAGCGCCTTGACGCCGGGGAAGGTCCTGCTGACGGCATCGATCGTGAGAAGCGCGGACATGGCCTTTTCCATCTTGCTAATCTGAGGGGGCGGCGGCCCGTCTGGACCGCCGCCCGTCGTTGGGCTTACTTGAGGAACTTGTCGACGTTCTGCGCCGTCACGAGATCGACGCCGGTGTCGACGACGTCCGGCACGGCCGCCTTCTCGGAGAGCTTCTTCAGGATGTCGACCGACTCCGTGCCCATGGCATAGGGACGCTGGCCGATGAGGGCCGTGGCGTAGCCGTCCTTCAAGAGCTTGAGCTGCGAGGTGACGGTGTCGTAGGAGACGATGACCAGCTTGCCCGACTTGATGTCGTCGTGGCGGCTGGTGAGGGCGCGCGAGAAGGCTTCGTAGGCGTACATCGGCCAGCCGCCGGAGATGAAGATGCCCTTGAGGTCGGGGTTCTTCACCAGCAGATCCTGGATGATCTGGATGGCGCGGTTGGAATCGTCGTCGCACGGGAACGGCGAACCGGACACCTCGGTGAAGGCCGGCGTCAGCGCCGACTTGAAGCCGGCGATGCGGTCGTTGAGGTTGGCAGCGGCGAGACCGCCGGTGATGATGGCGTACTTGCCGCCGTTGGGCAGGGCGCCGACGAAGGCCTTGCCGCCCTCGGCACCGCCCTGGACGTTGTTGGTGCCGACGAACAGGACGCGCTCGGACTTGGGCGCATCGCTGTCGAAGGTGATGACCGGGATGCCCTTGGCCTTGGCGGCGGCGATCACCGGGGCGATCGAGGCGGCGTTGTTGGGGGCGATGGCCAGGCCGTCGACGCCCTTGGTGATCAGGTCGCGGATGACGCGGGCCTGCTCGGCCTCGTCGGCCTGGGGCGAACCGGTGAACAGGCACTCGACGCCGAGCTTCTTGGCCGCGTCCTCGCAGCCCTTCTCGACTTCGGCGTAGAACGGATGGCCGATCAGCTTGGGAACCATGGCAAAGGTCTTGCCGGCGGCGCTGGCGGCGCTGGCGAACGACAGGCTGACGGCGACAATGGCGGCCGTCGAAAGCAGGAACTTCTTCATCTCATTTCCTCCGTTGTCTGCCGTGGCCTCTGCCCGGCAGGTTTACCCAAGCGAGCCGTCGCGAACGGACGGTTCGCCCTCCCCTTCACTTGCGTCTCCAAACGCCCTTGCGCAGTTGGTCGATGAAGACCGCAATGATGATGACAAGCCCGACGAAAATCCCCTGCGAGTAGGCGTCGGTGCCGATGAGCACCAGGCCGTTTCTGAGGATTTCCAGGATGATGGCTCCGAAGAAGACGCCGAGGATGGTGCCCTCGCCGCCCATGAGGTTGGTGCCGCCGATCACCGCCGCGGCGATGACGTTGAGTTCCTTGCCGGTGCCCTGGTTGGCGATGGCCGACGACAGGTAGCTGACCTCGACAAGGCCGGCGAGACCGGCGAACAGCGCCGACAGCACGTAGACCATGATCTTCATGCGATCGACTTCGATGCCCGACAGACGGGCGGCCGTCTCGTTGCCGCCGATGGCGTAGAGGCGACGGCCGAAGACGGTGCGGTCGAGCACGATCCACATGATGATGGACAGCACGACGAACAGCAGGAACGGCGTCGGAATGCCGAGGATCGAGCCGCCGCCGAGTTCGAAGAAGCTGTCGCCGATGGGGCGGAACTCGTCGATGGACCGGCCGCGGGTGATCATCAGCGCCGTGGCCCGGGCGATGCTCATGGTGGCGAGCGTCGGCACGAACGGCGGCATGCGGAGCCAGGTGATGCACAGGCCGTTGAACAGGCCGAACAGCGCCGCCAGCGACAGACCGCCGGCGATGGCTACCGGCGTCGGCAGGCCGTAGCCCATCAGCGCCGCCGAGGCGACGGCCGTCACGCCCCAGATGGAGCCGACCGACAGGTCGATGCCGCCGATGATCAGCACCAGCGCTTCGCCGAGCACGGCCAGTCCGACGAAGGACATGTTGCGGGCGTTGTTGGAAACATTGTCGGCGCTGAGGAAGCTCGGCGCCAGGATGGCCAGCACCATCACCATGATGACGATGGCGAGCGCGATGCCGGTTTCGCGTGAGCGAAGGATCGATCGGATAAAGCGGCCGCCAACCGAACCCTTGGCGGACAGGTCAACCTTCGCGTCGGTGGGGACGTCGTTCATCGGTTTCAGGTCCTTGATCGTTCAAGAAAACGGCCCGCCGGCTAGTCGGGGAGGAGCAGTCAACGCCGGCGGGCCTGGCGGGGAGGCGCCTGCGGTGCCTCGCGCTTCCCCGGTCAGTTACGTGGTGGTTACTTGCATTCCGGATCGTCGCCGAAGCCCTTGCAGAAGAACTGGGCGGCGTTGTCCTTGGTGACCATGTTCGAGGCGATCTCGATTTCCATGGTGCCATCGGCGTGCTTGGTCATCTTGCCGAGCTTTTCCAGCGCGGCCGTGTCGCCGGTCACCAGGGCATGGGCGGCGATCACGCCTTCCGGCGCCACCGTCGAGTAGGTGAAGGTGGCGCTGAAGTCACCCTTGGCCACGGCGCGGATGGCGCGGTTCTCGCCGTCGATGCCGATGATCAGGATGCCTTCCTTGTCGCGACCGGCGGCCTTGATGGCCTTGAGGGCGCCGAAGGCCATGTTGTCGTTGTGGGCGTAGACGGCCTGGATTTCGCCAGGTCCGAAGCGCTGCAGCGTGTCTTCCATGAACTTGAGGGCCTTCTCCTCGTCCCAGTCGGCGTGCTGCTCGGCGATGATCTTGATGTTCGAGCCGGCGATGGCCTCATGGAAGCCCTCGGAGCGCTCGACGGCCGGCGCCACGGCCGGGTCGCCCTTGATCTCGACGACGTTGCCCTTGCCGCCGAGCGCCTTGACCACGTACTGGCCGGCCAGGGCGCCGATCGGCTTGTTGTGCGGACCGATGTGCAGCGTCACCGGCACGCCTTCGATGGAGCGCTCGAGCGTCACCACCTTGATGCCCTGCTTGAGCACGTCCTTGATGATCGGCGTCACCGCCGCCGAGTCCTGCGGCGAGATCATCAGCGCCTGGATGCCCTGCACCTCGAGGCTCTCGATGTCGGTGATCTGCTTGGCCGACTTGCCTTCGGCGTTGGTGACGATCAGCGTCGTGTCCTTGAAGTTCTCGGCCGCGTACGCCTTGTTGCGCTCGGTCATGGTGTTGCGGTGGGCCGAGTTGGACGCCGCCTGCGAGAAGCCGATGACGACCTGGTCGGCGGCAACGGCGGTGCCGGCAAAGGCGGTGGTGGCGAGCAGCAGGGCCAGCGTCGCCCCGAAAGTCTTGATCGTATTCATGAAAGTGTTCCTCCTTTGGTGTTCCGCGCCGATCAGGCGCGCTTCCGACGCCCCGCCTCCAACAGGACGGCGAATACGATGATCAGGCCCTTCACCACTTGCTGGGAGAACGGTGAGACGCCTGCGAGATTGAGGATGTTGGCCAGGATGGCGAGCACCATGGCGCCGCCGATGGTGCCGGCGATGCCGCCTTCGCCGCCGAACAGGCTGGTGCCACCGATGACGGCGATGGTGATCGCCTCGAGCTCCAGGCCGACGCCGGAGTTGGGATCGCCGACCGAAAGGCGCGACAGGAAGATCAGCGCCGACAGCGAGGCGAGACCGGCCGAGATCAGGTAGACGGCGAAGGTGACCAGGCTGACGTTGATACCGGCAAGGCGCGCGGCCTCCGGCGACGAGCCGACGGCGTAGATCGCACGGCCGAACGGGGTGAGGCGCAGCACGACGAAGGCGGCGACGCAGACCAGGGCGAACACCCAGATCGGCGTCGGCACGCCGAAGATGAAGCCGCCGCCAAGGAAGAAGAAGTCGTCGCCGCGCGGCCCGAGGTTGACGGTGGAGCCGTTGGCGATCATCAGCGCGATGCCGCGCGTCATCACCATCGAGCCCAGCGTCATGATGAACGGCGGCACCTGGCCGACGACGATGCCGAGACCGTTGATGACGCCGATCAGCAGGCCGCCGGCCACGGCGATCAGGCAGGCGATCAGGATGGGATAGCCCATGCCCATCAGCGTCGCCGCCACCACGCCGACGAAGCCGACGATGGAGCTGATCGACAGGTCGATGCCGGCCGTCAGCAGGATGAACGTCATGCCGACGCCGAGGATGCCGTAGAGCGCCACCTGCCGCAGCACGTTCAGAATGTTGATCGGGTTGAGGAAGTGCGGCGAGATCAGGCTGGCGGCGACGACGAGGACGGCGAGGGCGACGATGAGGCCGAACCCTCGCGGCAGGTTGCGGAACGTCGGACGGGAAGAGGTTGTAGCTGACATTTGCTTCGTCTCGGCTCGGCTCAGTTGTGGGTGGCGTAACGCATGACTTCCTCTTCGGAAGTCCGGCGCGCGTCGAGTTCGGCGGTAATCCGGCCTTCGCGCATCACGTAGACGCGATCGCAGAGGTTGAGGATTTCCGGCAGTTCGGAACTGGCGATAAGGATGGCCAGCTGTCGGCTGTCGCTGAGTTCGAACAGCAGGTCGTAGATCTCGCGTTTAGCGCCGACGTCGACGCCGCGCGTCGGCTCGTCGGCCAGGATGATCGAGCACTCGGCGCCGACCAGACGGCCGATGACGCATTTCTGCTGGTTGCCGCCCGACAGGTTCTGCACGGCGGCATGCGCGTTCGGCGTCTTCACCCGCAGCCGGCGGATGATGGTGTCGACGATGGCGTTTTCCTTGACGCGCGACAGCAGCGGCCCGGTGACCAGGTGACGCATCGACGAGATGGTGATGTTGAAGCCGACCGACTGCTTGAGGAACAGACCGGCCACTTTGCGGTCTTCCGGCACCAGGCCGAGACCGTTGGCGAGGCCGTCACGCGGCGACGCGAGGTGGATGGCCTTGCCGTCGAGCGTCAGCGTGCCGCGGGCGGCGCGGTCGGCGCCGAACAGGGCCTTCAGCGTCTCGGTGCGACCGGCGCCGGCCAGACCGAACAGGCCGACGATCTCGCCGCGCCGGACGTAGAGGCTGGCGTCTTGCACGAGGCCGCCGGCCGAAAGGCCGGAAACGCGCAGCGCCTCGGCGCCGATCTTCGGCACGCGCTTGGGAAAGATGTCACCGACCTCGCGGCCGACCATGTGGCGGATCAGCGTTTCGCTGTCGATCTCGTCGGTGCGGCACTGGTGCACCACCTCGCCGTCGCGCATCACGGTCACGGTCTCGGCGATGTCGAACACCTCCACCAGACGGTGCGAAATGTAGACAAAGGCGACACCGTCCTCGGCCGACAGCTTGCGGATGATGGCGAACAGCTGGGCGATCTCGGAGGCGGCCAGCACCGCCGACGGCTCGTCGAGCACGATGATGCGGGCGTTGCGCGTCAGGGCGCGGGCGATCTCCACCATCTGACGCTTGGCCACCGACAGCGTGTCGATGCGGGCGCGGGGATCGATGTCGAAGCCGAGCCGCGCCAGCACGGCGGCGGTCTGGCGCCGGGCTTCCGGCCAGTCGACCAGGCCGCCAGCCCGGCGCGGCAGCCGGCCGAGCAGCACGTTTTCGGCCACCGACAGGTGCGGCGCCTGCGCCATTTCCTGATAGATGACGGCGACGCCCTTGCCGATCATCGTCGCCGGACTGGGGTGTTCGATGGTCTCGCCGAACACCGAAATGGTGCCGGCATTGGCGGTATAGGCGCCAGACAGGATCTTCATCAGCGTCGACTTGCCGGCGCCGTTCTCGCCGACCAGCGCCCGGATTTCGCCGGCGGCGAGGGAAAAGCTGACGTCCTTCAGGGCCTTGACGCCGGGAAAGGACTTGGAAATGCCTTGCAGCGCCAGAACGTTCTTCTCAGACATGCAGATTGGCTCCTGCTGTCGGCGGTGTTCCACCGACCGGTCGCTGGGCAGGCAGGGGCAATGCTGGAAAACGTCGTTTTCCACGCCGGTGCCGGCCTTGTTCGAGGCAATGCCCAGCCCTCGGCGTCTCGTGCGGACGCCGCCGGGCGAGGGCGGTGTGAAATCGGATGGGCGCGACGACCGTCGGCCGAAGCTTGGGCGCTATGCGCCCTTCACGGCAGGTGTGTGCATGTTGGCGGCTCCTCCCTTGCCTCGTCGCCGCTCCGGTTCAGACGCCAAAATGACAGCGCTTGGCGCCGCGTTATGCAACGGCGCTTCCAGGGGGGGCGGTGTAGCGAGGCTTTGCTGTTGCCCGTCTCCCTACGGGCTATCCATGGCGTCAAGATAGCAGAAGCAAACGCTTGCGCAAGCGCTTTCCTGTCATATAGACTTAAGTAGAAATGTCGTTATAACAAGCTGATAAATAAGAGAAAAACCATCATTCTGACCGGCGGGACATCGAAAAAAGCGGCGAGCGACGATCCAGCCGTTCAGCGGCCAGCGCACGCTGTCATTTTCATCGATCCTTGAACAAAATGACAGGGTGAAATCCGCCGGCCTCAGTAGCGGCCGCCGACGATGGCGCTCCACTCCTCGCCGACGAGGCCGTTGACGAAGCCGGCGCCGGTCGTGAAAGCGTCGATCAGTTCGCGATGGCGCGAATGCATGACGGTCGAGGCCACGTGGACGAAGCCGATGCGGCGGCCGATCATGGCGCCGATCAGCGCCGGTTGGGTGCGGCCGCGCAGGCCGGCGACGCCCCGTTGCGCCGCGTCGGTGATCAGCGCCGCGATGACGGCGCCCTCCTGCCCAGGGCGGGCCAGCACCTGCAGCACCCGGCCGATGCGTCCCCGCGCCCGATAGTAGAAGAAGGCCCCGACCGTCGCTCCGCCCGGTGCCCGCACGGCGGCCAGGATCGGCTCGCCGTAGGCGGGCTTGTCCAAGGCTTCGGCCAGGATGTGGTCGAGCTGGCCGCCGGTCCAGGCCGGACGGACGGCAAAGCCGGCCAGCAGCGGCTCGATCAGCGCGGCGAAGTCGCTGACGCCGACCACCTCGACGGCGAAGCGCCGCCCCGGCGCCGGGCTGGCCGCGGCGCTGCTCCAATGCGGGGCGCCGTCGTCCTGACGCCGCAGCAACCAGTTGTCGAGCGGCCGCGCCAGTCCGCCCAGCGGCGCCAGCAGCGGCAAGCGGCTCGCCGCCGCGTCGATGCCGAAGGCGGCCGGGCGGATGATCTTGATCCAGTCGAGGCTGTGGCGGCGCAGCACGATGCCGCGCAGCCGCGTCCACATGTCCGTGGACACCTCGCTCGCCGTCTCGCTGAATGTCACGTCTTGCGGTCCTGCCAGCATGGCCTTCATCAGGCGGGCGCCGGCGTAGGGGTCCTTTTCCCGGCCCTCGACCATGAACGAGCCGCAGATGGCGGCGCGCAGCGGCCGGCCGTCATGGACCATGGGCAAGGCGTTGACGCCGACGAAGCCGGTGATGTGGCCGCCGTCGCCGACATGGACGAGCGGACCGATGTTGGCTTCGCAGCCGGGCGCCTCGAAATAGTGCCGGCCGAGATGCCGGGCGAGCGGCACGCCGCCAGCCTGCGCCGCCTTGCGGAAGACCCTCTGGAACATGGCGGCGATCTCGGGAAGATCGCTCGGCGCGGCTGGTCGGATATCACCCATGATTGGCGCGTCCCGGGCTGTGTTCGCCCGCAGCGGCGGCGGGATGCGAAGCTTCCGGTCGAGGTCGGGCGGCGGCGGGCGACCATCGCCGCCGGCGCCTGGCTTCACCGGCGTCGCTCTTGTTGCAAATGACTATACAGCGTCGGTAAAGCAACCATTAAGCGCCGCCGGGCCCTGCCTTAACCGCCAATTCATTCGTCGCCCTTATGGTCCGATAGGTTTTCGGATTCCGTTGCGAAGCAATCGGAAGCCGGGTGCGCAAGGCTTGGTGAACCCGCGGCCGCGCCGGCGATCGTCTCGCTGGCCCGGTCGGCCCATCACCGGCACAAGGCGGGAAGGGTGGCGTGGTCTTCAAGGTTCTCACGGCATCGCATGAGCGTCGATCGCTGCTGTCGCTGGCGTTGTCCTACGCCGCCTCGGGCGGCAGCCTGATCATCGGTTCGCTGGCTCAGCTCGTGACGTTCGCCATCCTGGCCCGCTGGCTGGGTGTCGACGAGTTCAGCCTGTTCGTCGCCGTCACCGCCATCGCCAGCATCGCCGTTCACCTCTGCGGTGTCGGCGCCATGGAGTGCCTGGTCCGCCGCGTCGCCCAGGACCGGTCGATGTACCCGGTGATGCTCGGCCACAACATCATCCTGACGGCGGCCAGCGGCGCCGCGCTGACGTTGCTCGGCACCATCGTGCTGCCGTTCTATTTCACCCTCGCCGCCGGCCCGATCGCCAACGTCGCCGTCATGGCGCTGATGATGGCCACCAACATCGTGCTGGTGCGGGTGATCGTCTTCACCGAACAGGTGTTTCTCGCTCACATGAACTTTGCCGCCGCCAACAAGGTCGTGGTCGGCTTTGCCCTGGCCCGCACGGCGGCGGCGGTCGTCGCCTGCGTCGTCTGCGGCGTGTCGACGGTGGCCGGCTGGGCCGTCTGGCAGTTCGCCATCCATGTCGTCGTCGCCCTCGGCTGCGCCCGGGCGCTGGCCGGTCTCGGCCGCCCCCGCTACGCCATCGTTCGCGAGGAACTGCGCCAGGGCCTGCTGTTCTCCATCCCGTTCATCCTGCGCGCTGCGCGCCAGAACGTCGATCTGCTGGTGCTTTCCGTCGTCGGCTCGGCCGAGATCATGGCCAGCTATTCGGTGGCCCGCCGCATGCTCGATTCGAGCTACCTGTCGGTCGAGGCCCTCAACCGGCTGATCTACGCCGGCTCCGCCCGGGCCGCGGCGGCCGGGCTGCATCACGCTTTCGACCGGGTGCGCAAGGTGCTGATGGCTGCCACGGCGATCAGCATCGCCGCCGCCGTCACCGTCGCCGTGCTGGCACCGGTGTTGCCCCACCTCTTCGGTCACGACTACGTCTCGCTCGTCGCCTTCGTCCGCGTTCTCTGCTGGGTGGTGGTGCCCATGGCCATCTGGGCGGTGGCCCTCGAGGCGCTCGGCGCCTCCGGCCACCATCCGGTGCGCGCCGCCGTCATGGCTGGCGGCAGCATCATCGGCACGGCCGTCACCGCCGCCGCCATCTGGCTGGACGGCGCCACCGGCGCCTTCATTTCATTCTACGTCATCGAGATCGCCATGGTCGTCGTCGCCTGGACGGCGCTGGTGGCGGTGGTACGCAGCGACCGCCGGCTGGCGTTCGCGGCCACCGGGGAGGGCGCGGTCTGATGCGCAACGGCACCCCGGAAGCGGCCGGCGGACGGCACTACGGTCTGCGCGCCCTGCGCCGCGACGACATCGCCGCCGTCGCCCGACTGTTCACCCACGTCTTTCGCCACCGCGACAGTCCGGCCGCCGCCGACTTCTCCGCCTACGTCGAGGCGCTGTCGTTCGGCAGCCCGCTCTATAGCGCCGAGACCGGCGGTGTCGTCTACGAAGGGCCGGAGGGCATCACCGCCGCGCTGCTGGCCGTGCCGATGCAGTTCATGGCCGTGGGGCGGCCGGTCGTTGCCCGGTTGTTGTGCTCGTTCATGGCGCTCGAGGGCGACGGCGCCCACGGCGCCGCCCGCATCGGCCTCAGCGTCCGGGCCCGCAGCCAGGAACTGGCGTTCTCCGACAATGCCGCGCCTGTCAGCGCCGACCATTTCGCCGCCGGCGGCGGCATCGTGCTGCCCATCCAGAGCCTCGACTGGCACCGGGTGTTCCGGCCAGCGGCGGCGCTGGCCGTCCGGGCCGGCGCCCACAAGGCCGGTCTGGCGCGGGCGCTGCTCCGCGGTCTTGCCCTGCTGGTCGACCCGCTGGCCCGCCGGCTGAAGCCGTCGCTGCGGCCAGCCACCCCCGGCACGACGCGCGGCAGCGAGGCCCCGCTCGCGACCTTTTTCGACTGCGCCCGGCCGATGATCGAGCGCTTCGCCGTCCGCCCGGCCTGGGGCGAGGGCGAGGTCGGCTGGCTGCTCGGCATGGCCGCCGTCAACCACTGCGCCGGTGATCTGCACTGCCGCCTCGTCACCGATGCGCACGACCGCCGTATCGGCGCCGTGCTCTACTACGGCAAGGCCGGTCAGGCGGCGCGGGTGCTCAACATCGTCAGCCTGCCCGGCCTTGAGAACGACGTGGTGCGTCAGGTCATGGCCGACCTCGACGCCGCCGGCTACGCCGTAGCCATCGGCATGGCCCAGCCCTTCCTCATGAACGCCCTCGGCCGCCAGAACTGGCTGTGGTTCCGCCACCGCGGCTACTTCTGCCTGACCACTCGCTACCCCGACATCCGCGATGCCGCCCGTCACGGCGACATCTACATCGGCGGCCTCGCCTCGGAGAGTTGGAGCCGGCTCTTGGACGACTTCTGACCGGTCCGCCTTAATCAATAATTCACCGTAAACGCCCATTGTCGGACCCTAGTCGAAACACGGGCCGGCCGTGCCAACCGACGTTGGCGGTCTCCCCGGAAACGGGCGGAATGTACAGAGCGAGCCAACTGGATCTGCGGCAGGACCCGCGCCGGCCCGACCGATCGGCCGGCGCACCGGTTGTCGTCTTCGACCGCTCGCTCGTCGAGGCGCCGCCGGTCGCCGCCGCCCCGCCTGCCGTCATCGTCGCCGCTGAGCCGGTCGAGCCGCCGCCCGCTGCAGAGCCCTCGGCGCTGGCAGGCCTCAGTCAGCGCTTCCCCGGCTTTGGCCGGCTCGACCGCATTGGCCTCGACCTGCTGCTGCGCTGGCTTGGCGCCGGCGTCAAGTGGATGGTCATCGGCCTGATCCTCGGTCTTGCCGCTGCGGCGCTCTACGCCATGACGGCCAGCCCGCGCTATCAGGTGTTCACCGACCTCATCGTCGATCCGGCCAGCCTCAACGTCGTCACCAACGACGTGTTCACCGTCAGTCCGCAGCGCGACGCCCAACTGCTCGAGGTGGAGAGCAAGCTGCGGGTTCTCACCTCGCGCAACGTGTTGGCCCGCGTCGTCGACAAGCTCGACCTCGTTCACGATCGCGAGTTTGCCGATCCCGGCGCCATCGGCCGCCTCAAGGCCTTCTTCTTCCCCAAGACCGTCGACGCCGACGGTGCCCGCCTTGCCGCCCTGCGCGCCCTCGACGAACGCGTCGTCGCCAAGCGCGAGGAACGGTCGTTTGTCGTGGCGCTCGGCGTCTGGGCGGCGAGCCCGCCCAAGGCCATCGCACTTTCCGACGCCATCGTCGCCGCTTTCCAGGCCGAGCTGTCGCAGTCCGACGCCGAGAGTGCCGGCCGGCTGGCGCAGAACCTCAAGGATCGCCTCGATGCCTTGCGCGCCGACGTCACCGAGGCCGAACGCAAGGTCGAGGACTTCCGGCGCGCCCACGGCCTGCGCTCGACCAACGGCGAGTTGGCGAGCAACCAGCAGACCAACGAGATCAACACTCAGGTTCTCGACGCCCAGCAGCGGCTGATCGAGGCCGAAAGCCGCTACCGCCAGATCGAGGATGCGCTGGCCAGCCGCCGGCCGGCCGGCGCTCCGGCCCTCGATTCGCCGACCATGACCAGCCTGCGCGACCAGTACGACGCGTTGCAGCAGCAGATCAGCGCCCTCGGCCTGACCTATGGTCCGCGCCATCCACGCCTGGTGACCGCCCGCAGCGAGAGTGACGCCCTTGAGACGGCCATGACGCGCGAAGCCCGCCGCCTCGCCGAGGTGGCCGCCTCCGATCTCGCCAAGCAGCGTGCCACCGTCGACAAGCTGACGGCCAAGGCCAGCGACAAGAGCGCCACCGTCTTCGCCGACTACGATGCCCAGGTGATGCTGCGCGATCTCGAACGCGACGCCTCGGTCAAGGCCGGCATGTACCAGACCTATCTGACGCGCGCCCGCGAGGTGGCCGAGCGGCAGGGCATCGACGCCACCAACGTGCGCGTCATCTCGCCGGCCATGCCGCCGCAGGCGCCGATCTGGCCGCCGCGCACGCTGATCCTGCTGGCCCTCGGCGGCATCGGCGGGTTGGCGGTCGGCACGGCGCTGGCGCTGCTGTTCGGCCTGTGGTCGTTCCTGCGCCGGCCCGGCCCGGCGCGCTGACGCGGGCCGGCGCCGATGTCCGAGCCCACAGTCCCCCCCACGGATCGGCAGGACGCCTTCGGCCTCGCCGCGGCGCTGTTCGTGGCCCTGTCGCTGTTCTACTGGATCAGCCTGTCGCCGTTCGTCGACCTGACCGGCGACAGCGTCTTCGATCCGTCGGCCGGCGCCTCCAATCGCCTTAACCAGATCGTCACGCTCGGTCTGTTCGCCGGCATTCTCCTCCACGGCTACCGCCACGATCTGCGCGCCATCATGCTGGCGCCGCGCGCCCTGCTGCTGCCGTTGTTCGCCTGGCTGCTCTACACCTCCGCCGCCTCCGTCCATCCCGAACTCGGCGTCAAGGGCATCATCCTGGCGCTGATGGTGGCGATCAATGCTTCGGTGTTCCTGCTGCTGCCGGCCTCCGAGCGCCAGTTCGCCAGGTTGACCGGCGCCTGCGTGCTGGTCATGCTGGCCGTGGCCTATTACGGCGTCATCTTCCTGCCGACGCTGTCGATCCATCAGGCTTCGGAACTGCGCGAGCCGATGAACGCCGGCTTCTGGCGCGGCCATTTCCCGCACAAGAACAGCGCCGCCGCCGCCATGGTGCTGGCCGCCTTCGTCGGCCTCTACGCCTGGAGTGCCTGGTCGCGGCTTGCCGGCGCCGCCATCCTGGTGCTGTCGGTGGTCTTCCTCGCCCACACCGGCGGCAAGACGGCGACGGCCATGCTGCCCGCCACCGTGCTCGTGGCGCTGGCCTTCGAGCGCTTGCCGGTCCTGCGCCTGCCGATCGTCGTCGGCGGCGTGGCGCTGTTCAACCTGCTGACCGTCGGGGCGGCGGTGATCAAGCCGCTCAGCGACCTCATCGCCAGCTTCGGCATCGATGCCACCTTCACCAACCGTGCCGATATCTGGCGCTTCGCCTTCACCGCGCTCGCCCGCCACCCCATCACCGGCTACGGTTTCCACGCCTTCTGGCAGACACCGGAACTGGTCTACAGCGGCGGTTCGGTCGAGACCTGGGCGGTGGACGCCGAGAACGGCCACAACTCCTACCTCGACATCGCCCTGGCCGCCGGCCTGCCCGGTCTGCTGCTGACGGTGCTGTGGCTAATCATCCTGCCGCTCCGCCGCTACGCCGCCCTCCGGCCGGAGAACCGCCACACGCCGCTGACCCGCCTCTATACCCAGATCTGGCTATACGCCATGTTCAACGCCGGCCTCGAAAGCCTGTTCTACGAAGGCGGCAGCGTACTTTGGTTTGCATTCATCTTTTCCATCTATGGTTTGCGCCTGCAGTCGGGCGCCGTGCTGGTGGCGCCGGCCGCTGCGACGGCGAATGGGGGAGGTGTCCGTGGGTGATCTGGCGCGCAAGCTCGGCGGTTATGTCGATCGCCTCGCCAACCGGCTGATCTGGCGCTTTGCCTCGACGCCCCTCACCGTGCCGATGGACCGGCCGCTGGTCTCCTTCACCTTCGATGATGTGCCCGACAGCGCTCTGCGCCACGGTGCCGACATCCTCGAGCGCCAGAGCGGTCGCGGCACCTTCTACATCTCCGGCGGTCTCGCCGGCCTCGTCGAACGCGAGCGCACGCTGATTTCGCCCGACGGCTGCGCCGAACTCGTCCGGCGCGGTCATGAGCTTGGCTGCCACACCTTTTCGCACCGCCACGTGCGGGCACTGACGGGCCGCGAGCTCGCGACCGATCTCGATCGCAATGCCGCCTTTCTCGCCGCCGCCGGGGCCGCCGGCCGGCCGTTCGACTTCGCCTTTCCCTACAACGCCGCCTGGCCACCGGCCCGCGCCCGGCTCAGGCGCCGCTACCGCAGTTGCCGGGCCGGCGGCGAGGCGATCAATCGCGGGCCGACCGATCCGGTCATGCTGAAGGCGGTGGAGATCCACGTCGTCGACGGCGACCTCGGACCGGCGCTGGCCTGGGTCGACGACCTCGTCGCCCGTCCCGGCTGGCTGATCTTCGTCACCCACGACGTTGCCGACCGGCCGACGCGCTTTGGCTGTCGCCCCGAGGAACTGGAGGCCATCGTCGGCCACGCCCGGCAGCGCGGCTGCGACATCCTGACCGTCGCCGCCGCCCTCGATCGCTTTGGCTGGCGGACCGGCCGATGAACGTGCCGGCCCGGCGCCTGCTGGCGATCAACAACTACTTCTATCGCCGCGGCGGCGCCGAGGCGGTGTTCTTCGACCACATGGAGATGTTCCGTCGCCTCGATTGGGACGTCGTGCCCTTCGCCATGCAGCACGGGCGCAACGAGCCGTCGCCGTGGTCGGCGTATTTCGTGTCGGAGATCGAGTTCGGCGAACCGGCCAGTCTGGCGCGCCGCGTCGGCCAGGCGGCGAGCGTTATCTATTCCTTCGAGGCGCGGCGGCGCCTCAAGGCGCTGATCGAGCGGACGCAGCCCGCCGTCGCCCACGCCCACAACGTCTATCACCACCTGTCGCCGGCCATCTTCGCCACGCTGCGGGCGGCCGGGGTGCCGACGGTACTGACGCTGCACGACCTCAAGATTGCCTGCCCGGCCTACAAGATGCTGCGGCAGGGCCAGGTCTGCGAAGACTGCCGCGGCGGCCACGTGTTCAACGTGCTGCGCCACCGCTGCATCAAGGGCTCGACGCTGCTGTCGGCCGTCATCCTGGCCGAGACGCTGACGCAGACCGTGCTCGGCCTCTACCGCGACAAGGTCGACCGCTTCGTCGTGCCGAGTGCCTTCTACCGCGACAAGCTGGCCGAGTGGGGCTGGCCGCGCGAGCGCATGGTGCACATCCCGAACTTCATCGACGTGACCGGCTACGCCCAGCGCTGGGACGAGAGCGACTATTTCGTCTTCGCCGGTCGGCTGGCGCCGGAAAAGGGCCTCGACACGCTGATCCGCGCGACCGCTCTCGCCGGCCAGCGGCTGGTCATCGCCGGCACCGGCCCCGAGGAGGCGGCGCTGCGCCGGCTGGCCGAGACGACCGGTGCCGACGTGCGCTTTGCCGGCTACCTCGCCGGTGAGGCGCTGCATCGGCTGATCGGTCAGTCGCTGGCGCTGGTGCTGCCGTCGGAATGGTACGAGAACGCTCCCATCAGCCTGCTCGAAGCCTACGCCCTCGGCCGGCCGGTGATCGGCACCGCCATCGGCGGCATTCCCGAGATGATCCGGCCGGGCGAGACCGGCCTGCTGACGCCGCCGGCCGCCGCCGAGTGTCTGGCGACGGCGCTGGCCGACATGGCGACGCTGTCGCCGGCGACACGGGCCGGCATGGGCACGGCCGGTCGCGCCTGGGTGGCCGATGCCTTCTCCGCCGCCCGCTATCGCCAGGGCATGCTCGACCTCTACCGCGCTCTAGGTGTCGATGGGTAAGGTGAGCTGGCGCAAGCCTTGGAGACGGTGTCGAGACGGATATGGTAAATCGAACGAAAATCCGGATTCTGAATAGTGTATAATTCAGGTTAACCAAGAAATTATCTGCTGTCCAATTTGAGTAATCTCCGATTTTGATAAAATTGTACCGATTGGCTTCAACGGATTTACGGAGCTGCGAGCTAGTGTTTCTCCCATGTGTCACACACGGGGAACACCATGTCCGCCCAGACCGACAAGTCGCCAACCACGATCAATCCGGCATCGACTGTGCTGGCGCCGCCGGTCGCGCCTGCCGACGCGGCCGTCCGCCCGGCCATCGGCCGGGTGATGATGGTCGGCCTGCGTGGCATTCCCAATGTCCAGGGTGGTGTCGAAAAGCACGTCGAAATGCTGGGCTGGGAGCTGGCCAAGCGCGGCTGGCAGATCGAGGTGATCGGCCGCAGCCGCTATTGCCAGTCCATGACCTACTGGGAGGGTATCACCATCCGCTCGCTGTGGGCGCCGCGCAGCACCACGCTCGAGGCCTTGGTCCACACCCTGCTCGGCGTCTGCTACGCCGCCTGGAAGCGGCCGGACGTGCTGCACATCCACGCCATCGGCCCGTCGCTGACCGTGCCGCTGGCCCGCCTGTTCGGCCTCAATGTCGTCGTCACCCACCATGGCTACGACTACGATCGCCAGAAGTGGGGCCGCTTTGCCAAGGCCATGCTGCACGTCGGCGAGTTTCTCGGCATGCGCATCGCCAATGGCCGCATCTCCATTGCCAGGGACGTGGCCGACACCATGCGCGGCCGCTATGGCGTGCCGGTGACCTTCATCCCCAACGGCGTCAACGCTCTGCCCGTGATCGGCGAGACCGGCATTCTCGATGAGTTCGCGCTCGCGCCGCGGCGCTACATCCTGCTGGCGGCCCGCTTCGTGCCGGAAAAGCGCCAGCTCGACCTGATCCGCGCCTTCGAAAAACTCGGCCGCTCCGACATCAAGCTGGTGCTGGCTGGCAACGCCGAGTTCGAATCGGCCTACGCCCGCGAGGTGGCGGCGGCCGCGGCGGCGACGCCCAACGTCGTGCTGACCGGCTTCCAGACCGGTCAGCGGCTGGCCGAACTGTTCAGCCGGGCGGCGCTGTTCGTGCTGCCTTCGAGCCATGAGGGCATGCCCATCGCGCTGCTCGAGGCGCTGGCGCACGGCCTGCCGGTGCTGGCGAGCAACATCAGGGCCAATCTCGACCTCGAGCTGACCCTCGACGACTATTTCCCGCTGGGCGACACCGAAGCGCTGACCCGCGCCATGGCCCGCAAGCTGAGCGAACCCGAGGACGCCGCCAAGGCGCAGCAGCGCATGCGCGACATCGCCTGCGCCTATGACTGGAGCTCGGTGGCCCAGAAGACCGGCGTCGTCTATGCCGAAGCGATGCGGCGTCGGCTATGATGGCCGCGCCCGAACGATGACCAGCAGAGGCGAGGCGGAGGTACCATTGACCGTTTCGGTGATCATCAAGACCCTCAACGAGGCAAAGCGCATCGGCGCCGCCATCGACAGCGCCCTGACGGCGCTGGCCGGCCGCGACGGCGAGGTGATCGTCGCCGACAGCGGCTCGACCGACGACACCACCGCCATCGCCGCCACCTACCCGGTGCTGGTCGTCGAGGTCAGGCCGCCGGCCCGCGGCAGCTGTGGTCTCGGCCCGCAGATGGGGTTCCAGTACGCCCGTGGCGATTACGTCTGCGTCATGGACGGCGACATGCTGCTCGATCCGTCCTTTGTTGCCGACGCGCTGGCCGCGCTCGCCGCCGACCCGACGTTGGCCGGCGTTACCGGCCACGTCGAGGAAATGCAGACCGCCAATCTCGAATACGCCCGCCGCGTCACCCGCGCCGCGCCGGAGAACCGCATCGGCGACATCGACCGCATGAACGGCGGCGGCCTTTACCGTCGCGCCGCCATCGACAGCGTCGGCTATCTCACCGACCGCAACCTGCACGGCTATGAGGAATATGAGCTTGGCATCCGCCTGCGCGCCGCCGGCTGGCACCTGACGCGCCTCGACCGCTGCTTCGTCCGCCATTTCGGCCACACCGGCAACTCCTATCGCCTGCTGGCGCGGCGCTGGAAGAGCCGCTACCTGATGGGCATCGGCGAACTGGTTCGCGCCGCTTGCGGCCAGCCCTATCTCACGACGCTGTGGCGCGAGCTGCCCGAACTCCGGCTCTGGAGCATGGTCTATGTCTGGTGGGCGCTGACGCTGCTGCTGCTCGTGGCCGTGCCCGACAAGGGGCTGGCGCTGGCCCTTGCCGTCGCTCTGCTGCTCGCCGTTTTCGCCCTGCTCGTCTGGCGCAAGCGCGGCGTCCGCATGGGCCTGTACACGCTGGTCACCTGGCTGTTCCACGCCGCCGCGTTGCCGGTCGGCTTGCTGTCGCCCCGCCGCCCGCCCGGGGGCGCCATCGAGAGCGCCATTGTCCGGGACGGCCGGCCATGACGCGGCCGGCTGGCATCGTCGCCGCCGCGGCGCTGCTGCTCGCTCTCGGGCCATCGGCCGTGCCGGCCGGCGATCGCTGGCTGCCGGTGCGCGAGGTGTCGCTGGCGCTGTCTCCGGGCAGTCCGCTCGACTTCTCCGCTCTCCTGCCCAATCCGGCGCTGACGCCGGCAAGCCGCATCATCGCCAGCCCCGACGGCCATCTGGTGCGCGCCGACGCGCCCGATCGGCCGCTGCGCCTGATGTGCGCTTCGCTGGCCTGGAGCCCGGCCTCCGGTGGCTTTCCCGATCACGCCGGCGCCGATGCCTACGCCCGCCAGCTGGCCCTGCACGGCTACGACATTGCCCGCCTGCATTTCGTCGACGCCAGCCTGATGAACGGCCGCGCCAAGGATTTCGACTTCGATCCGGAGACGCTCGACCGCGTCGACTATCTGCTCGCCGCCCTGAAGCGCAACGGTATCGCCTGGATCATCGACGGCATGACGTCCTGGCGCGGCGCCTTCGGCGATCACGACGACCGCTGGGACCCGGTCAGCGACTTCAAGCTGCGCCTGTCCCTCGACGAGGCGGCCTTCCAGCATTGGCGCACCTTCCAGGAGCGGTTCCTTGCCCGCGTCAATCCCTACACCGGCCTTGCCCCCATCCGCGACGCAGCGCTGGCGCTGGTGGTTCTGGTCAACGAGAACGGCGTCGAATTCGACAGCGTGCTGCGGCACGGCAACGGCGCGCCGCCCTACGACGCGCTGCTCGCCGCCCCGTTCAATGACTGGCTGAAGGCGCATTACGCCGACACGACGGCCCTTGCCGCCGCCTGGGGCGGTCTCGCGGCCGGCGAACGCCTCGAAGACGGCACGGTGCGCCTCCCCGGCGACCGCCGCGCCGACGACGGCCGCGGTCGCGACATGGCGCGCTTTGTCGTCGCGCTCGAACGCACCGCCACCGCCCGCCAGACCGAGGCGCTGCGCGCCCTCGGCTATCGCGGTCTGGTGACGAGCTACAACAATTGGCCGACCGAGCAGACCGCCCTATCGCGGCAGGGCCTCGATGTCGTCACCATCAACACCTACCACGACTGGGCCAGCGGCTACGCGCCGGGCAGCCGGCTCGAACAGACGAGCTCGATCGCCGACGGCGTCCGCTACATCCGCCTTGCCGCCGCCAGCCGCTGGCTCGGCCAGCCGTTCGTCGTCACCGAGTACGACCACCTGTTCTGGAACCGCTTCCGCTACGAGGCCGGGCTGGTCATGCCGGCCTACGCCGCGCTGCAGGGCTGGGACGGCCTCTGCCGTCACGGTCACGGGCCGATCGTCCTCGCCTACGGCGAGCCGTTTCCGCACAAGCGCGCCATGCTGCCCTACGCCATCGCCCTCGATCCGGTGGCGCGAGCCGGCGAAACGCTGGCGGCGCTGCTGTTCCGGCGCGGCGACGTGGCGACGGCCCACGCCACGCTGCCCTTCGCCCTCGGTCCCGAGCCCGTCGGCGGCATGGAGACGACCGAACCCGATCGGCTGACGCAGCTGGCGCTATTGTCGCGCATCGGCC
Source organism: uncultured Pleomorphomonas sp. (assembly GCA_937868725.1). GTDB lineage: Bacteria > Pseudomonadota > Alphaproteobacteria > Rhizobiales > Pleomorphomonadaceae > Pleomorphomonas. The sequence continues at coordinate 20,981 of CALMMQ010000116.1, read as the reverse complement.
TCGCGCCGCCGGCCGCCACGGCCGGCAATCCCCTCGCCATCGGTCTGCCGCGCGCCGCCAGCCAACCCGAGGCACTCCTGGCGGCGCTGCGCCAGCGCGGCGCGGTGACGGCCGGCAACCTCACCGATCTGGCCAGCCATCGCCTCGAAAGCGACACCGGCGAGATAACGCTCGACGTCGGCAGCGGCACGGTGCGCCTCGTCACGCCGATGACCGAGGCGGCGGTGTTTCCGGCCTTGCGCGCCCCGTTGGCTCTCGGGCGCCTGCGCATCGACACCGCCGACGGTGGCGCGCTGCTGGCGCTGTCGTCCATCGACGGTGAGGCGCCGCTCGACCGCGCCAGGCGCCTGCTGCTCATCTTCGCCACCGACGCCCGCAACACCGACATGCGCTTCCGCGACGGCGGCGAGCGGGTGATCGACGATTTCGGCCACCTGCCGGTGCTGATCCGGGCCGGCAGCGCCGACATCAGCCTCGATCGCGCCTCGCCGGCCTGGAAGCTCAGCCCCGTCGGCCTCGACGGCGTCGTCCACGCGGCAATGGCCAGCGGCAGCGGGCCGGTGCGTTTTCGTCTGTCCAACGACACGCCCGCCGGCCCGACCACCTACTTCCTGCTGGAGCTGTGACGGCCCGTCAGCCCAGGAGGTAATCGTCGAGCGCGAAGGCGTCGAGCCCGGGGATGACCGCGTCGGCCTCGGTCAGCACCGAGGGCGAGCCGATGCCGAGCGCCGGCATGCCGGCCCCCTTGATCGAGGCGACGCCGGCCACCGCGTCCTCGACGCCGAGGCAGTCGGCGGCGGCGACGCCGAGCTGTTCGGCCGCCTTGACGAAAATCTCCGGATCGGGCTTGCCGCGCTTGAGCAGGCGGGCGTCGACCACGGCGTCGAACAGGTCGGCGATGCCGAGGCGGTTGAGGATGGTGGGGGCGTTCTGGCTCACCGAGGCGAGGCCGATCTTGAGCCCGGCGGCGCGCACCGCCGTCAGCGTCGCCACCGCCCCCGGCAGCAGGTCGGCCTCGGTCATGGTACCGATCAGTTCCTTGTACCAGTCGTTCTTGAGATCGGCGAGGCGCGCCTTCTCGGCTTCGGGCAGCTCTTTGTGGCCGCGCGCCAGGATCATCTCCAGCGACGTCTTGCGATCGATGCCCTTGAGGCTCTCGGCCAGTTCGGCATCGAAGCCGATGCCGATGCTCTCGGCGAGGCGCTTCCAGGCCAGATGGTGGAAGCGGGCGGTGTCGGTGATGACGCCGTCGAGGTCGAACACCACCGCCTTGAAGCGTCGGCGGGTGAACGGCGGCCGGATCGTCTGGCGGGCCACCGGCTGCGCGGCGTCGAGATCGACGGCCACGCCGGCATGGAAGATGCGCATGGCCGCGCCCGCCACCAGCCGGTACTCGGCCGCTGCCGCCGTCACCGTGATTTCGAGCGTGCAGCCGTGGTCGACGAGGCGGAAGCGGTATTTGCTCCAGCCGGCCGGCAGGTAGGGATTGAAGCGCAGTACGCCGTTTTCGGCCCGGAGGCCGGCAAAACCGTGCACCACCCCCATCCAGGCGCCGCCCATGGCCGCCGTGTGCACGCCGTGGAAGGTGTTGCCGTGGGTGTTGTCGATGTCGAGGCGAACGGTGTCCATGAAGAAGTCGTAGGCCTGACGGTGGTGGCCGATCTCCGAGGCGATGATCGAGTGGATGCAGGTTGACAGCGACGAATCGTGAGTGGTGATCGGCTCGTAATAGGCGAAATCGCGTTGCTTCTGCGCCCGGCTGAACAGGTCGCCGCGCAGGAACAACGCCAGCACCACGTCGGCCTGCTTGCACACTTGGTGGCGGTAGATGACCAGCGGGTGGTAGTGCAGCAGCAGCGGGTAATTCTCGCGCGGCACGTTGGCGAAGTCCCACACCTTGCGCGACAGGAAGGCGTCGTCCTGGGCGTGGATGCCGCGCCGTTCGTCGTAGGGCAGGTACAGGCGGTCCGACACGTCGGCCCAATGGGCGATCTCGTCCGGACGGAGCGCCAGCCTGGCCATCAGCGGCGCCAGCGCCGCCGCGCCGAGGCGCTCGGCCACCTCGACGGCGAAGGCGAGGTGCGTCTTGGCCATGACGTTGGTGTAGAAGTTGTTGTTGACGAGGGCGGTGTATTCGTCCGGCCCCGTCACCTCGTCGATGCGGTAGCTGTCGTCGACGAGATGGGCGAGATCAGCCCAGATGCGCGCCGTCTCGAACACGGCTTCGGCGCCGCCTTCCGTCAGCAGGCTGAGGTCGCCGGTGGCGTCGACGTACTGCTTGATGGCATAGGCGATGTCGGCGTTGATGTGGTACTGCGCCGTGCCGGCCGGGAAGTACGCCGAGCATTCCTCGCCGGTGATCGTCCGCCAGGGGTAGAGGGCGCCGTGGTCGTGACCGAGGGCGCGGGCCCGTTCGCGCGCCTTGTCGAGATAGCCGATGCGGTGGCAGAGCAGGGCGCGGGCGATCTCCGGATGGGTGCGCAGGAACACCGGCAGCACGTAGATCTCGGTGTCCCAGAACGAATGGCCTTCATAGCCCTCGCCGGTCAGTCCCTTGGCGGCGATGTTGGTGTGGCCGTCGCGTCCGGCCGACTGGAACAGGTGGAAGAGGTTGAAGTGCAGGCCCTGCGACAAGGCGTCGTCGCCGGCAATCTCGATGTCCGACGTGGCCCAGAAGGCGTCGAGGGCGGCGCGCTGGGCGGCGACCAGGCCGTCGAACCCGAGGGCCTCGGCTGCCGACAGGGCCTGAGCGGCGCGATCGGCCAGATCGTCGGCCGGATGGTCGCGGCTCGTCACCATCGCCGTCAGTTTCTGCAGGCTGACCGTCTCGCCGGCCCCGGCGGCGACCGTGAACGTCTGCCGCAGCTGGCCGTCGTTCGTCTCGAAGCCGTGCGCCTGCGCGGCGCCGCCGGTCGCCTTGGCCCAGGTCTCGGTGCGCAACGTCAAACCGGAATGGCGCGTGCGCGAGACGAGCGCCGACCGACCGGCCGACAGGCTGGTGTCGACGGCGGTGAGTGCGCCGGCGGCTCCGTTCGAACCGAAGCGCGGATCGTCGCCGGCCTCGACGTTGCCGACGCGGCTGTCGATGCTGGCGATGAAGGTGATGCTGGCCGGACCGTCGAGCGGTGTCACTTGCGTGCGCTGGGCCAGGATGGCGCTGTGGGCGAGGCTGACGAGACGGGCCGTCTCGATGCGCAGCCGCTTGCCGGCCGGCGACGTCCAGTCGACGACGCGCACCAGCACGCCATCGCGGAAATCGAGCCGGCGCTCGTAGGCGACAATCTCGCCCTCGGCAAGGTTGAAACGCTCGCCGTCGACCAGGATGGTGACACCCTTGGCATTGGGCACGTTGAGCATGAACTCGTTGGTGCGGGCGAAGCCGTAGGCGTTCTCGGGATAGCGGATGGCTTCGGTATCGTAGAAGCCGTTGATGTAGGTGCCTTCCATGCTGGCGCTGGCGTCCCCGCGCCAGTCCTCGTCATGGCTGCCGCGTGTGCCGATGTGACCGTTGCCAAGGGCGAACAGCGTTTCGCGCAGCAGGTTGGCCTCGGGCTCGAAGCGGGTTTCGACAAGGCGCCAGGGATGGGTGGGAAGGGCCGGCGCGCGGACGCTGCTCTGCGGATGGGCGGACATGACGGTCTCCTGGGAGGTCAGGGATGAGGGTTGGCGAGGGGGGGTGGTGGCCATCGCCGGCGACGGGGAGGATGCGAAGAGAGTGGCAATCTCGGCCAGCGTGTCGTCGCTGCCCGCTGGCCCGAACCAGGCCAAGGCGGCGGGGCTTTCGCGATCGGTGACCGGTACCGCCACCGAAGCCCAGCCGCAGGCGGAGAGCGGCAGGGCGGCGGGGGCGAGCAGCACGTCGAACGTCGCGGCGGCGGCCGCGAGCCGTCGCTGCGCCAGCCGGAGCCGTTCGTAGGCCCGGAACACCTCGGCGGCCGACATCGCGCGCGCCCGGCCGAGCCGCGCGCCGATCACCGCTTCAAACACGTCCGGTACTTCGGCGACGACGGTCTCGAGTTCGACGAGCCGTTCGGCCGCCCACGGGCCGTCGCGCAGCCAGCCGGACAGTTCGGAGAAGATGGCGCCTTCGATTCCCACGGTCGACCAGCCGCGCAGGTCCAGCTGTGCGCTGGTCGGGCGATCGGCTTTGACGACGCCGACCCGAAGCGGCGCGGGCAGCGCGCCGGCCGGGCGGCCGGCACGATGGCCGGCGATGACGACCCGGACGGCGCTGGCCGTGCCAAGGTCGGCGGCGTCGATGTCGAGGCGATCGAGGTGGGGGGCAAAAGCGAAGATGCCGGCCGTGCTGATGTCGCCAGGACTGGGCCGCACCGACACGACGGTGCCGGCGGCGTGGTCGAGGGCGCTGATGCCAACGGTAAAGGCGACGAAGCCGTTGACGATCGCGGTGCCGGTGTCCGGACTGGCCGTCGTAAGGTCGGGACTGGCGAGGCCCGTCTTGCCGACCAAAAGCGCACCGGCGGCCTTGAGGCGGCCGACCAGATCGGCGTCGCAATCGGTCACGTAGGCAAGGCCCGGCACTCCGGCCATCGACGGCAGGCCGGCGACGTCGATGGAATCGCTCACCGCGTAGGGTACGCCCCAAAGCGGCCGGCTGGCGGGATCGGGCGCGTCGGTCAGGAGCGTCCGCGCGGCGGCTCTCAGGGCATCGGCGGCCATCGGCGTCGGCAATCCGCCCGGCTCGCCTGACCTGGACAGGCGGGCGGCGATGTCTTCGACCATATCCAGAAGGGCCGCAGGGCGCTCGGCAAAGCGCGCCCTGAGGTCATCCAGGGTCAGCCGGGGGACGCGCATGGGCACTCCTTCCATATACTGACTTTGGGCCTCACCAGCTCACCAAAAGCGCTTTTGGTAATAGCTGAAGCGGCCATTGCGAGTCAATGCCTCGTCATGACACTGCGACGATAGTCGATGCCGGCGCCGGTGAACCCGGGGCACTGCGCGTGCCGTCGTGGCCGTGGCCAACGGTCCGACGACCGCCGCAACGGCGCAAAACGGCGCCGTCCGGATGCCTGTCCGCCTCGGTTGGGCCCGGCCGGATCGGCGAGGTCGCGTTTGGGCCGGCGCCGCGCCGTTCTGCCGCCAACCATTCCGCGGATCCTGTCGCAGGCGGCGTTTCAGAAGCGCTTTTGCTTTTTGTCGGCCAAGCTGTACAATGGCCGGCGCAGCCGCTATAGAGGCGGCATGGTCGGTCCGGTTGCCTGGCAATGAATCTCAAGGAACTGTCGCGACATCTGGAGCTTTCCCAGAGCACGGTCAGCCGGGCGTTGAACGGCTATCAGGATGTCAGCGAGGAGACGCGTCAGCGCGTCCGCGACGCCGCCAAGCGCTTCGGCTACGCCCCCAACGCCAACGCCCACCGTCTCGCCACCGGCCAGTCCGGGGCCATCGGCATCGTCTTCCCCTCCGGCGGCGAGCCGCTGCTCGATCCGCTGTTCACCGATTTCCTGTCCGGCCTGACCGATCGCGCCGCCCGCGCCGAGGTCGACATTCTGGTTGGCGCCGCCATTGACGACGAGGAGGCCTGCTACCGCCGCCTCGCCCGCAAGAAGTCGGTCGACGCCATCGTGCTGTCGAGCCCGCTGGTCGAGGACCGGCGCCTGGCCATGCTGGACAAGCTCGGTCTGCCGCACGTCGTTCATGGTCGCACCGGCGCGCCGCCGGCCGGCGCCTTTCTCGACATCGACAACGAGGGGGCGTTTCGCCGCGCCACCGATCTGCTGCTCGACCTCGGCCATCGCCGCGTCGGTCTCGTCAACGGCGATCTGCGCCAGACCTTTGCCGTCCACCGCGCCGCCGGCTGGCGTCAGGCGCTCGCCGCGCGCGGTCTGGCGGCGCCGCCGAGCCTCGAAGGCTCCGACGTCATGACCGATGAGGCCGGCTACCGCCTGACGCGTGGCATGCTCGACGGCGACGCGGCGCCGACGGCCATCCTGTGCTCGTCGATTTTCCTCGCCATGGGCTGCTGCCGCGCCATCCGCGACCGGGGGCTGGCCATCGGCGCCGACATCTCGGTCATCGCCCACGACGACGGCCTCAACTCGGTGCGGCCGGAAGCCCACCATCCGGCGCTGACCACGACCTATTCCTCCATTCGCCGCGCCGGCAGCCGGGTGGCCGAATTGGCGATGGACGTCATCGCCGGCAAGCCGGTCGCCGACTGCCAGGAGGTCTGGCCGGTCGACCTGATCTTCCGCGACAGCACCCGGCCGCCGCGCGGCGCCTGATCCCGAAAGGTTCAGCCCATGGACGCCGAACTCGCCGTCACCGACGCGCCCGACCCGGATGATCTCCGCCTCGTCGGCCGCGAACTCGCCGCCTTCAACGACGCCGACGTCGGTCCTTCCGAGCGCCGGCCGCTCGTCGTCTTCGGTCGGGCCGACGATGGCAGCCTCATCGCCGGTCTCAACGGCTACACCGCCTGGGGCTGGCTCTACGTGCAATGGCTATGGGTCGCCGCCGCCCGCCGGGGCGAGGGGCTGGCCGGCCGGCTGCTGCGGGCGGCCGAGACCGAAGCCCGGGGCCGCGGCTGCCACGGCGCCCTGATCGACACCTTCAGCCCGCTGGCCGAGAAGGTTTACCGGCGTCAGGGCTATGAGGTGTTTGGCGCCCTCGACGATTTTCCCATCGGCCGCCGTCGGCTGTTCCTGAAGAAAGCGCTCTGACTGGCCGGTTCGGCTTGTGGACCGGAAAATTCATCCCCGTTGCGGTCGTCTCACGCACTGAATTTGCCGTGATGGCGCGACTTTCGCAATCCGGTGAGTTGTCGCCTTGAGGTCTCGCGTGATTTGCTGGCGCCGACCCGGCCGCTCGCCGGCCCTCCATCGTCTCTGGGAACTTGCCATGAAAGTCGCCACCACCGCCATCCACGCCGGGCTTGCCGCCCCTCGCCCCGGCGAACCGGTCCTCAGTCCGCTGGTGCCGGCGACGAGCTTCTATGCCGATCCCGACGCCATCGGCTTTTCCGCCGACGATCTCGGCGATGAGGCGCCGCACTTCTACAGCCGCTGGAGCAACCCGACGGCGGCGGCGCTCGAGACGCGGCTCGCCCGGCTCGAAGGCGGCGAAGCGGCATTGGCCTTCGCCAGCGGCATGGCCGCCGTCACCGGCCTGTTCCTCAATCGCCTCAAGGCCGGCGATCATCTCGTGCTTTCCAACGTCTGCTACGCCGGCGTCGCTGAGTTCGCCCACGTCAACCTGCCGCGCCTCGGCATTGCCGTCACCACCGTCGACGCCGGCGACCCTGCAGCCGTCGCCGCCGCGCTGCGGCCGCAGACGCGCCTCGTCCACATCGAGACGCCGGCCAATCCCATCCTGCGCCTCGCCGATATCGCCGCCATCGCCGCGTCGGTCCACGCCGCCGGCGCCGAACTGTCGGTCGACGCCACCATGGCGACGCCGATCGCCACGCAGCCGCTGCGGCTCGGCGCCGACTATGTCGTGCATTCGCTGACCAAATACGCCTGCGGTCACGGCGACGCCCTTGGCGGCGCGGTGATCGGTGGCGCCGACGCCATCGCCGCTTTGCGGCGCGATTCGCTCATCCACCTCGGCGCCGCCATCAACCCGTTCGCCGCCTGGCTGATCCTGCGCGGCCTCGAAACGCTGCCCTGGCGCATGGCCGGCCACGAGCAGAACGCCCTTGCCGTCGCCACCTTCCTTGAAGGGCGCCCGGGCGTCCGCCGCGTCCTTTACCCGGGCCTCGCGAGCCATCCGCAGCACGCGCTCGCCCGGCGGCAGATGAACAATTTCTCGGGCATGCTGTCGTTCGTCGTCGATGATGGGACGGCGGTGGCCCGGCGGCTGGCCCAGAAGCTCAAGCTGGTGGCCTACGCCGTCTCGCTCGGCAAGACGCGCAGCCTCATCTTCCACATTCCGACCGAGGACCTTTTGCGCACCTCGTTCCATCTCACGGGTGCCGACGCCGACAGCTATCGCGCCTGGGCCGGCGAGGGCGTGTTCCGTCTGTCGGTGGGGCTCGAGGACGCGGCCGACATCATCGCCGACCTGGATCAGGCGCTGGCTCCCTGACGGCCGGCGGCCGGCATCAGCAAAAAGCCCCGACCAGAGATGGCCGGGGCTTCGTTTTCTCGGGTGGGGAGCTTGAGGCGCCTTATTCGGCCGCCGCGGCGGTTGCGCCAGCCACGGCCAGTGCCTGATCGAGGTCGGCGATGATGTCGTCGGCATGCTCGATGCCGATGGACAGGCGCACGTAGCCGGGCGTCACGCCGGTCTTCAGCTGATCTTCGGCGGTGAGCTGCGAATGCGTCGTCGACGCCGGATGGATGGCCAGCGACCGGGCGTCGCCGATGTTGGCCACGTGGTAGAACAGCTTCAGCGCGTCGATGAACCGGGCGCCGGCCTCGACGCCGCCCTTGATCTCGAAGCCGACCAGCGCACCGTAGCCGCCCTCGAGATAGGTGTCGGCGCGGCGCTTCTGTTCGCCCGTCTGCAGCCCAGGATAGATGACGCGCGCCACCTGCGGGTGCTTGTTGAGATAGTCGGCGACCTTGGCGGCGTTGGCCACGTGCTGGCGCAGGCGCAGCGGCAGCGTCTCGAGCCCCTGAATGAGCTGGAAGGCGCTGGCCGGTGCCAGGGCGGCGCCGACGTCGCGCAGCAGCTTGACGCGGGCGCGGATGGCAAAGGCGATGGGGCCGAGCGGTTTGACCGCCTGCGACCAGACGGCGCCGTGATAGGCCGGGTCAGGGGTGTTGAACAGCGGCTGGCGCTCGGGGAAGGCCTCCCAGTCGAAATTGCCGCCGTCGATGATCAGGCCGCCGATGGTGGTGCCGTGGCCGCCGATATACTTGGTGGCCGAATAGACGACGACGGCGGCGCCGTGCTTGAACGGCTTGGACAGCACCGGCGCGGCGGTGTTGTCGATGATCAGCGGAATGCCAAGGGGGCGACCGATGTCGGCCACTTCCTTGATCGGGAAGACGTTGAGCTTGGGGTTGGGCAGCAGTTCGGCGTAGTAGGCGCGGGTGCGGTCGTCGGTGGCGCGGCGGAAGTTCTCCGGATCGGACGGATCGACGAAGCGGACCTCGATGCCGAACTGGCTCAGCGTGTCGGCGAACAGCGCCCAGGTGCCGCCGTAGAGGTCGGTGGACGAGACGACGTTGTCGCCGGCCGAGGCGACGTTGAGGATGGCGAACGTCGAGGCGGCCTGGCCCGAGGCGACAGCGACGGCGGCCGCGCCGCCTTCAAGTTCGGCGATGCGCGTTTCGAGGACGTCGGTGGTCGGGTTGCCGATGCGGGTGTAGATGAAGCCGAGCTCCTGCAGGCCGAACAGCCGGGCGGCGTGGCCAGCGTCCTGGAACTGGAAGGACGTCGTCTGATGGATGGGCACGGCCACCGACCCGGTCGTCGGATCGGCGCGGAACGAACCGCCATGCAGGGCCAGGGTTTCAGGATGCAGCGACTTTACCATGCTCTTGTCTCCTCGCGTTCCACCCGCCGGACCGCACCGGCTCCTGGCGGATCAGTTGCAATGATTTCACCACCAGCGCCAGTCAGGCGACAGAGCGGCTATTGTTTTGATAGCCGACGGTGCGCAAATTCGGTTCTCTGAAGCCGGCATTTTTGAAATTGAATTCTCCGGCCGTGCCGCAGAAGCCGGTGCCGGCGAAAAGCGATTGTCGCCGCACGGTCGCCGTCAGTTCGGCGAGCAGGCGCTGGCCTGCCGGCCAGGCGCCGAGATCGGAGGCGGCGTTGATGTGGCCGGCGTGGCCGAGATCGACGTAGTCGGCCCCCCACAGCCGGGCGAGGGTGCGGCCGCGCGCTGCCGTCATCCACGGGTCGTTGCGACTGCCGACCACAACGGCGGGGAAGCCGAGGCGACTGGTCGGGATGGGGGCGAAGGAAGCGACCTCGGCGACGTCGGCCGCCTTGGCGTCGACGTCGGCCGGCGCCACCAGCAGCGCTCCGGCGATCGGCAGGTCGGGTCGGCGCTCGGCCAGATGGGCGATCAGCACCGCTCCGAGGCTGTGGCCAACGAGAATGGCGCGCGGATGCCGCTCGACGGCGGCGATGGCCACCGACAGCCAGTCTTCGAGATCGGGATGGTTCCAATCGCGCTGCCGCACCAGCACCGTCCGGTCGATGAGGTCGAGCCAGTGAGCCTGCCAGTGCTCGGGGCCGGAACCATGCCAGCCGGGAAGAACGAGCGTCGTCATCCTGTCTCTCCGTCCTGGCGGCCGGATAGCCCGTCCGGCGCGCCGCATTGCCTGATGCCGGCAACACTAGGCAAGGACGGCGCCGCTGTAGTGGTCTGAATTTGCGTTTTTTTACGGATGTGGCGAACGGCTTGCCGAGGAAATGCCGGGGCATTGGAACGCGGTTTCACCACCGTTGACGGACGCCGTCCGGCAGCATAGCCATTGGGGGGATCAACCGGTTCAACGAGGAGGTCTGTCATGAACGAGCAAGCGACCGTGACCGTCGGCGTCATCGCCAAGACACTCGGGGTGTCCGACGCCAAGGTCAAGAAGGCGATCGAAACGCTGGCCATCGAGCCGGTCGCCAAGCGCGGCGTCTGCAAGCTCTATGCGCCGGAAACCACCGAAGCCGTGAAGAAGGCCCTCGGCTGAGCGCGCACTCTCGCCAGACCGGCTCCATGTGAAAGGAACCACCCGTGCCGCATTCCATCTTCAGTCTGTTCAAGATTGGCATCGGACCGAGCAGTTCCCACACTGTGGGGCCGATGCGCGCCGCCCGCATGTTTGCGCTGGCGCTGGAGGAAAGCGGCCGTCTCGGTGAGGCGGCGCACCTTTGCTGCCGTCTCTACGGTTCGCTCGGGGCCACTGGTCGCGGCCACGGCACCGACACGGCGGTGATTCTCGGCCTCAACGGGCTCAAGCCCGACACCGTCGACGTCGACGCCATTGCCGGCCTCCTGGCCGGCGTACGGGCCAGCGGCCGCCTCACGCTCCTGGGGCGCCAGTCCGTTGCCTTCGAGGAAGCGCAGGACCTGCAGTTTCTCGGCGAGGAAGTGTTGCCGCGCCACGTCAACGCCCTGTGGCTGTCGGTCGACAACGGCGCCGGCGAAACGCTGCTCGAACGCGTCTACTATTCGGTCGGCGGCGGCTACGTCGCCGAGGAGGGCGGCGCCGAGCTGGCGGCCGAGGGCGAGCAGGCGGCCGACGCCGCGCCGTTCGTCTACGCTTCGGCCGCCGAACTGATCGCCCTCGCCAGTCGCAACAACCTCAGCATCGCCGCTCTGGTGCGGGCCAACGAGCGTGTCTGGCGCGACGACGCCGAGATCGACGCCGGCATCGCCCGCATCTGGCAGGCCATGCAGGATTGCGTCCGGCGCGGCCTGCAGGGCGAGGGCGTGCTGCCCGGCCGCTTCCAGGTGCGCCGACGCGCCCGCTCGCTCTACGCGGCGCTGACTGCCAATCCGGAAGCCGCGCTCAGCGATCCCATGCAGATCATCGACTGGGTCAATCTCTACGCGCTGGCCGTCAACGAGGAGAACGCCGCCGGCGGCCGCGTCGTCACCGCCCCCACCAACGGCGCCGCCGGCATCGTGCCGGCCGTGCTGCACTACTACACCCGCTTCCTGCGCGGCACGCCGGCCGGTGTCGGCGACTTCCTGCTGACGGCCGGCGCCATCGGTCTCATCTACAAGGAAAACGCCTCGATCAGCGGTGCCGAGGTCGGCTGCCAGGGGGAGGTTGGCGTTGCCTGCTCCATGGCCGCCGCCGGCCTTTGCGCCGTCATGGGCGGCACGCCCGAGCAGGTGGAGAACGCCGCCGAGATCGCCATGGAACACCACCTCGGCCTGACTTGCGATCCCGTCGGCGGTCTGGTGCAGATCCCCTGCATCGAGCGCAATGCCATCGCCTCGGTTCAGGCCATCAACGCCGCCCGCATGGCGCTGCGCGGCGACGGCAAGCACTTCGTCAGCCTCGATCAGGTCATCCGCACCATGCGCGAGACCGGCGCCGACATGATGAACAAGTACAAGGAAACCGCCACCGGCGGCCTTGCCGTCAACATCGTCGAGTGCTGAGGCGGGTCCGGCGGCGTCTGGCGCCGCCGGAGCGTTTGACCATCACAGGTGGCGTTCGTCCTGGCCGAACAGGTGGACGCAGCCGAGGTCCGGCTTGAGACGAATGATGTCGCCGGGCTTGTAGTCGACGCGATCGCGCAGCACCGCCACCAGCTGCTGCTGGCCGAAGCGGCCGATGACCTGCGTTTCCGCGCCCGTCGGCTCCAGCACCACCACCTCGACCGGGAAGCCGTCGTCGGCGATCGTCAGGTGCTCGGGCCGGATGCCGTAGGTGGCCGCCGCGCCGTGGCTGCCGGCCGGCAGCGGCAACACGCCGTCGGCGGTGGCAAAGCCGGTCGCGGTGACGGTGCCCTTGAACAGGTTCATCGACGGCGAGCCGATGAAGGTGGCGACGAACAGGTTGGCCGGCCGGTCGTAGAGCTCCAGCGGGCGGCCCACCTGCTCGACGTTGCCGCCCTTCATCACCACGATCTTGTCGGCCATGGTCATGGCCTCGACCTGGTCGTGGGTGACGTAGACCGTGGTGGTCTTGAGACGCTGGTGCAGGTCCTTGATCTCGCTGCGCATCTGCACCCGGAGCTTGGCGTCGAGGTTGGAAAGCGGCTCGTCGAACAGAAACACCTGCGGGCTGCGGACGATGGCCCGGCCCATAGCCACGCGCTGGCGCTGGCCGCCGGACAGCTGCTTGGGCAGGCGGTCGAGGTAGGGTTCGAGCGCCAGGATCGACGCCGCCTCCTGCACGCGCTTGGCAATGGTCGCCTTGTTCTCGCCCTTGAGCTTCAGGGCGAAGCTCATGTTTTCGGCCACCGTCATGTGCGGGTAGAGCGCATAGTTCTGGAACACCATGGCGATGTCGCGCTCTTTGGGCTGGACGTTGTTGACGACACGATCGCCGATGCGGATTTCGCCGTCCGAAATGCCCTCGAGGCCGGCGATCATGCGCAGCAGTGTCGACTTGCCGCAGCCGGAGGGGCCGACCAGGGTGACGAACTCGCCGTCGGCGATGTCGAGGCTGATGGAGTGGATGACTTCGTGGGCGCCGTAGTACTTGCGGACCTTGTCGATCGAAAGATTGGCCATGGGAAAACTCTCCTGAAAGGAACGGATGACCGCGTTCAGAGTGCCAGGCGCCACAGTCGGGCGGAGCGGATGTCGTCGGACTGGCCGACGAACTGGACGGCGGTGACCGGTTCTGTACCGGGAAGACGCTTGGTGCCGACCAGACGGCCGCCATCGGCGAACACCTCGATCGAGCCGCGATCGACGAAGAGACGCAGCGTTTCAACGCGGGCCCCGGCCACCAGATAGTCGGGCGAGGGGCGGCCGCCATCGTCGAACAGCACCATCAGACCACGGGCGTCCGACCGGACGGCCAGCTTGAGCTGCGGGTGAGCGAACTCGACGCTGAAGCAGGCGCCGGCCGCGACGAGGTCGATCTCGATTTCGGCGCTGCCGTCGATGGCCACCGGCCGGCCGGCGGTGAAGGCGGCGGCGTCGAGCGAGGTCTGGCGCAGCGTCTCCACCGCCGCCACCGGCGGTGACAGCAACCGGTCGCCGTCAAGATGCAGGCGGCGCGGCAGCGTCATGGCCGTCGGCAGGTCGACCGACTTGTCGACGTCGGCCCAGTTGGCGAGCCAGGCGATGGCGACGGGACCGTCGGCGTCGGCGAAAGCCTGGAAGCCGTAGGCGTCGGTGGCGAAATCCAGCTCCTGGCGGAACTCCGGCACCAGCGTTCGGCCGTCGAAGCGGCCCACCACGGCCATGGTCAGGTGGCGGCGCCGCGTCGCCGGATCGCGGCTGAGCAGCAGGCCGAACACCAGCGCCCAGCGCGTTTCGGGATCGTCGGCCGGGCCGTCGAGGGGCACCATGGCCGGGCACTCGGCGATGGTGCGGGTGAACTCGGTCTCGCGGTAGAGCCGGTCGACGAAGGTCCAGCCGCTGAGCCCTTCCGGGTCGTCGGTAACGTAGTGCAGCACGACGCCGGTCTCGCTGTCGCGGCTGCCCTGCAGCAGATGCAGCTTGCCGTCGGGGCCGCTGAACACGTACGGGTCACGGTTGTCGAGGCTGAGGTCCAGCCCGGCCGGCCGGCCGGCCAGAACGAGGCGTGCCGCGTCGACCGAGTAGCCGTCGCGCGAGCGCACGGAGCGCTGCACTTCCATTTCCGGCTCGCGGCCGTCGATGTGGTCGGTGAAGAAGGCGCGGAAGCCGGGTTCGCCCGCCACGGCGATGGCCGAACCCGAGAAGGCGCCGCCGTGGCCCTTGGCCAGCTCGAAGGTCTCCTCGCTCGGATCGAGGAGGATCGGCAGATGCCGCCAGCGCACCAGGTCGGCGGAGACGGCGTGGCCCCAGTGCATGGCGTGCCAGCGGAAGCTGTGGGGATAGTGCTGGTAGCTGAGGTGGAAGACGCCATCGAAGCGGCCGAAACCGTTGGGGTCGTTCATCCAGCCGAACGGCGGTCGGAAGTGATAGCCGGCGAGCGCCGCCGGCGTCGGCGCGGCGCCGCTGTGCAGGATGGTGACGCCGCGCGCCATCACCGTTTCAGGGCTGTAGGCGTAGGCGATCGACAGCTCCGTCGTCGCCGGATCGACGCTGAGACGGCTGGCCGGGCAGGACAGTGTCAGGCGGTGGCGAACGAAGTGATCGGCACCGGCGCCCGACAGCGTTCCGGCCGGGCCGGCGGGGCCATCGAACGCGACCTCGGCGGCGACGGCTCCCCGCGCCCGGAAGTAGACCTCGACGATCGTTCCGGCGGCAAGCTCGGCGAAGGCGATGGTCTGTCGGTCGGCTTGGCTGACCGGCTGGCAGGTATTGGACATGGTCAACCTTTCACAGCCGAGCCGACGAAGGAACTGATGAACCAGCGTTGGAAGGCGAGATAGAGCATCAGGATCGGGATCATCATCAGCACCGAGGCGGCCATGGCCCGGTCCCAATAGATGCTGTCCTGTCCGAAGAAGGTGGCGATGGCAACCGAGATTGGCCGGGCGTAGTCCGTCTGGGTGATCAGGATCGGCCAGAGGTACTGGTTCCAGGTCTCGATGCCGAGCAGGATGGACACCGTGGCGATGGCCGGCAGGCTGAGCGGCATGTAGATCGACCGCCAGATGCGGAATGGCGAGGCGCCGTCGATCGAGGCGGCTTCGTAAAGCTCCTTCGGCAGCTGGGCGAAGAACTGGTAGAACAGGAAGGTGTAGAGCGGGCTGGCCACCCAGGGCAGGATCTGGGCGATGAACGTATCGGACAGGCCGGCGCGTGACACGATGATCAGCAGCGGCATGATGATGCTTTCCTGCGGGATGACGTAGAGCGCGATGATCACCGACAGGATCACCGCCCGTCCCGGCAGCGAGCCCCAGGCCAGCACGAAGCCGGCCATGGCGTTGACGACGAGGCCGGAGATGACGGTCGTGGTCAGGATGAACAGCGAGTTGGCGAGGTAGCGGCCGAAGGCCAGCTCGCCCGAGAAGTGGCCGACCTCGCGGAAGTTGTTGAGCGTCGGATCGCTGACCCAGAAGGCCCGGAACGAACCCATGTCGGCGAGAATCTGGAAGCGGTCGTCCTTGAGCGAGGCGATCAGCAGCATGAACAGCGGCGAGATCACCACCAGGGCGACGATGGCCACGCAGATCGACTGGACGATGCGGTAGGCCCGCACCGATTCCTTGGGATGGAAGGCGGCGGTGGTGGGGGAAGCAAGATCAGACATCGAAACGCCTCATGAGCCGGCGCTGGACAAGAGCGATGACGAGAACGATGAGGAACAGGATCACCGACACGGCCGATGCGTAGCCGAGCTTCTGTTCCTCGAAACCGGCGCGGACCATGTAGTGGACCACGGTTTCGGTCGACGATTTCGGCCCGCCCTGCGTCAGGATGGCCACCTGGGTGTAGAGCTTGAACGCCTGGATGGTGGTGATGACGAGAACGAAGACGTGGGTCGGCCGGAGGCCGGGCATGGTGACGTGCCAGAAGCGGCCCCACAGGCCGGCGCCGTCGATGCGGGCGGCGTCGTAGAGCTCTTCGGAAATGCCCTGCAGACCGGCGAGGTAGATGATCATCTGGAAGCCGTAGGCCTGCCAGGCCGACAGCAGCACGATGGAGAACATCGCCCAGTCGGGATTGCCCATCCAGTCGATCGGCTGGATGCGGCCGCCGGACACGAAGCCGACGATCTGGTTGAGCGGGCCGGACGGATACTGGAACAGCGTGCCCCAGATGACGCAGACGACCACCATCGAGGTGATGGCCGGCAGGAAGAACATGCCGCGGAACAATCCGCGCAGCGGCATTTTCTGATTGAGGATCAGCGCCGTCAGGAAGGCGAAGCCGCACTGCACCGGCAGCACCCAGACGGTGAACCGCGTGACGTTCCAGAGCGAGGTCCAGAACAGATCGTCGGTGAGGATGCGGACGAAGTTGGCCATGCCGACGAAGCGGACGGGGGTCGGGCGGGGCACCAGCGGCTGGTTGGTCATCGCCGTCCAGAACGACAGGATGAACGGCGTGATCAGAAACAGCGTCATCAGGATCACCGCCGGGGCCAGCATGCCGGCTTCCTGCAGGAAGCGGCTCCAGCCGATGCGGGCGATCAGTGAAACCCGGGGTGGCCGGGACGGTGGTGCGGAAGGTAGCGCGGACATCTTGCCCTCACCGGAATGGGTTCGGTTGTGCAACAGGGAGTTCGAAGGGGCCGCCGTCCGGATCCTGACAATCCCGACGGCGGCCACGCAAGGCCGCCGGAGCACGCCGGCAAGCAGGGAGGCCCTTGCCGAAAACGCGGGCTCTTCAAGTCTCACCTTGGCGGCCTGTCGAACGCGGGGCCGGGGCGGGCGCGCCGCCCCGGCGAGATCACGACATCACTTGCCATCGAACGGCGGGTAGCCGTCGTTGTCGGCGATGTCCTCGTCGATCTTCTGGGCGGCGGCGGTCAGCATCTTCTTGGCGTCCTCGCCGTTGAAAATCTGATCGACGGCCTGCATGAAGGCCGAGGTAATCGTCGGGTAGGCCGGATGCGGCGGCCGCGGCACGGCGACCTTGGAGGCCTGCTCGAAGGCAACGGCCAGCGGACCGCCCGCGGCGTAGAGCGGCGATTCAGCAGCGAAGCTCTTGAGGCCCGGATCGGCGCTCTGGCTGACGGCATACTCGCGGTAGGCCTTGTCCTTGAGCAGGAAGCTCAGCCACTTGCCGGCCGCTTCCGGGTTCTTCGAGCCCGAGGTGATGGCCCAGATCCAGGTGCCGTTGGGGCTGGCGCTCTTGGCGCCGAACTTCGGCAGCGGCATGACGACGATGTTGTCCTTCATCTTGGCCGCCGCTTCGGCGTAGAACCAGTGACCACCCCAGGCCAGCGCCGCCTTCTCGCCCGAGTAAAACTGGTTGGTGCCCGAGGAGTTGGGAACGACCCAGCCGTTCTTCACCCACTTCTGCATCATGGTCAGGGCGTCGACGCACGGCTGGCTGTCGAGCGCGCCTTCCGACTTCCAGCTGGTACGATCGATGAGGTCGCAGCCGAACGAGGCCAGGATCGGCTCGTAGGCATAGGTGATCCACTCGGTCTTGATGCCGTAGCCGCGGAAGGTGTCGATCGGCCACTGCACGCCTTCGAGCTTGGACAGCTTCTCGAGGTTGGTCTCGAACTCCTCGCGCGTCCAGGCATCATCCACCGACTTGGGAATGCGGGCGCCGATCTTTTCGAGGTAGGTCTTGTTGCCGTAGAGCACCACCGAGCTGTCGGTGAGGCCGATGGCATAGAGCTTCTTGTCGATCGGGTAGGTGCCCTGCGAGATGTTCGACGCCGTCATGTCGTCGAGCAGGTCCTTGTCAACGTAGGGGGCGACCGGCTTGAGGTAGCCCGACCAGACGTAGTTGGCCAGGAACGGCGCGTCGAGCTCCATGATGTCGGGCAATTGCTTGGACATCACCGCCGCCGAGAACTTCTCGTTGTAGGCGTCATGCGGGGCGTAGTTGAGCTGCACGTCGATGTCCGGATTGGCCGCTTCGAAGCGCTTGGCGACGTCACCGTAGAGGGCGACCCAGCCCGGATCCCCCTGATGCATGACGGTGATCACCGTCTTGGCGTCGGCGGCGGTCGCGAGCGCCACCAGGGCGGCCGAGGCGGTCAGCAAGGCGAGTAAACGATTACCCATAGTCACATTCTCCTCCGTGAACCCTTCCTTTTCCGTCAGACCGAGGCGCGCTCGACCAACTGGAAAGGAAGTAACTTGAGCCCCCGCACCGGCGGGGAGTCGGCAAGCAGGATTTCGGCCGCCATGCGGCCGAGAGCACGATGCGGCAGCGCCATGGTCGTCAGCGGCGGGTCGAGGCGCGTGGCGATGTCGACCTGGTTGTCGAAGCTGGCGACGGCGACGTCGTCGGGAATGACGATGCCGAGGCGATGCAGCGCCGCATAGACTTCCATCGCCACGCGGTCGTTGCCGCACAGGATGGCGTCGGGGCGGTTCGGGCCGGCCATCAGCTCGCGCACGTGCTGATCGACGAGGCTGCTGGCCCGGTCGTTGTAGATGGCCCGGCGCACCGCCGGCAGTTCCGGCACCGAGGCTGGATCGATGCCGGCGTCGGCCAGCGCCCGCCGCACGCCGGCGGCGCGCAACTGGCCGGCCAGGAGCCCTGGCAGGTTGATGAAGGCGATGCGACGGCGGCCGTGCTCGATAAGGTAGTTGACGATGGTCTGCCCGGCCGCTTCCTCGTCCGGCACCAGCGAGGCGACGTTGTTGGCCTTGTCGCGGCAGTTGATCATCACGCCGATCCCGTCGGTCAGCGCCTCGGGCAGCTCCACCACCTTGTGATACATGGCAGCGTAACCGATGGCCCGCGGCCGGAAGCGGCGGATGTCCTCGAAGGTCTTGAGCACGTCGGGCGAACTGCCGAGCGAGATCGAGAACACCGAAATCTGGCTCTGGCGCGCCGTGTTGTCGATGCCGCGCATGATCTCGGTGGCGAACGGCGAGGTCAGGAGCTCATCGGCGATCAGGCCGATCAGCGGCATCCAGCCCTGGCGCATCGACCGGGCCGCCAGATTGGTGACGTAGCCCATCTTCTCGGCCAGCTCGCAGATGCGCTGCCGTGTGTCGTCGGCCATGCGGGCCTGACCGCCGTGCAGAGCGCCCGACACGGTCTTCACCGACACTCCCGCGATGCGGGCTATGTCCTGGAGCGAGACAGCCACGAACCTGGATTCCTTCCTCCCGCCAAGCCCTGAAGCACCCCGCTTCCAGCTTGGGTTATCGTTTACTCAATCGCATCGGCGTCCCCCGCTGTCAAGAGGCTTGCCTGCCCCGTCGATTGCGACAAAAGTCGGAAAGTCAGGGGAAACCCAAGGGAAAATATGTATATGTTGCCGCTCCGTGGCCGCCCGGCACTGGCGGCCAACCGGCCGGCCGTTTATGGATGGGCGGGACGGCCGGGCGTTGGCGCCGGCCCCGCCATGTTCACGCTCGCGAAAGGTACGCCACATTATGAAGCTTAAGATCACCGCTGGTCCCTTCGTCTTCGATGCCCGCCTCGAGACCGAACTGGCGCCCAAGACAGCCGCCGCCTTCCTGAAGCGCCTGCCTTTCGAGACGCAGTTCGTCCACGTTCGCTGGTCGGGCGAGGGCGTGTGGGCGCCGCTCGGTGACTACGACTTCGGCGTCGACTATGAGAACCACACCAGCTACCCGGCGCCGGGCCAGTTCATTCTCTATCCGGGTGGCCTCAGCGAAACCGAGATCCTGCTGGCCTACGGCGGCGTGCGCTTCGCCTCCAAGGTTGGTCAGCTGGCCGGCAACCACTTCATCACCGTCACCTCCGGCCTCGACCAGTTGGCCGAGCTCGGCAAGACCTGTCTATGGCAGGGCGCCCAGCCGCTGCGCTTCGCCCTGGCCGACGCATGAGGACGCCACACATGACCAAATACGGTTTTCTTGGCCTGGGCATCATGGGCTTCGCCATGGCCAGCAATCTGGTCCGCGCCGGCCATGACGTCACGGTGTGGAACCGCAGCCCCGGCAAGGCCAAGGCCCTCGCCGCCGCCGGAGCGCGCGTTGGCCAGACACCGCGTGCGGTGGTGGCCGGCGCCGACATCACCTTCGCCATGCTGGCCGACCCCGAGGCCGCCCGCGTCGTCTGCTTCGGCAAGGATGGCGTGCTTGCCGGCACCGGTCCCGGCCACGACTACATCGACCTGTCCACCGTCGACGACGACACCTCGCGCACCATCGCCGCGGCGGTGACCGCCACCGGCGCCCGTTTCCTGGAAGCGCCGGTGTCCGGCACGCGCAAGCCGGCCGAGGACGGCACGCTGATCTTCCTCGCCGCCGGCGACCGCTCGCTCTACGACGCCGCCGCCCCGGCATTCGACCGCATGGGCAAGAAGCGCGTCTATCTCGGCGACATCGGCCAGGGCGCCCGCATGAAGCTGATCGTCAACATGATCATGGGCGCCATGATGGCCTCGCTCGGCGAAGGGCTGACGCTGGCCGGCAAGAGCGGCCTCGACGCCGAAACCTTGCTCGACGTGCTCGACGCCGGCGCCATGGCCTGCCCGATGTTCAAGGGCAAGGGGGCCATGATCGGCAAGGGCGACTTCAGCGCCAACTTCCCGCTCAAGCACATGCAGAAGGACCTGCGCCTCGCCGTGCTGCTTGGCGACGAACTGCGCCAGCCGCTCAACGTCATCGCCGCCGCCAACGAGGACTACAAGCGCGCCATGGCCGCCGGCTTTGCCGACGAGGACATGTGCGCCGTCGCCAAGGCCGTGCGGTCGTGACAGGGGGCTCGCGGTGGCTCTGGAAGCGCTTTCCGATCTGACGGAACCGGCAGGTCGGTCAGAAATCGCGCCAGAGTCAAAGACTTGAGCCGCCGCTTGTCGATCCGGTTGTTGCAACCGGATCGACCGATGCTCTAGCTGTGAAGCCTCAAGAGGTTGTCTCTGGTTAGGTTGAGGCGACTG
>CALMMQ010000115.1 GCA_937868725.1 uncultured Pleomorphomonas sp. | reverse complement strand
CAGTCTCCATGATCCGCTCCGAATGGACAACCTCCTGAAAGCTCACAGCTAGAGCGTTTTCCGGCCTGACTGAACCGTCAGGACGGAAAGCGCTTGGGCGGTCATTCGTCGGGGTCGAGCGGCCGCGCTTCGTCGGGCAGCAGGATTGGCACGCCCTCGCGCACCGGATAGGCCAGGCGCGCCGGTCGGGAAATCAGCTCATTGCGTTCCGGCCGCCATTCCAGCGTCGCCTTGCTCAGCGGGCAGACAAGCATTTCCAACAGCTTGGCATCGGTCTCGCCGGCGCGCCGGCCCTCTCCATCAGCCATGATCCCCTCCCGCGACGGCTCAGTTGAGCACCGGCGAATCGTCGTCGCCGGCGGCGTTGCGCACCAGCTCCATCTCGGTCATCGCCACCAGCGTTTCGGCGCGCGTCTTGAGGTCGGCCGCTTCCAGAAGCGCCTGCTTCTCGCGCGGGCCGAACGGGCTCATCATCGATAGGGCGTTGACCAACGATTCGGTCGAGGCCTTGTCGATGCTGTCCCAGTCCGTCTCGAGGTCGTTGGCGTTGAGATAGGCGCCGAACACGGCGATCAGCTCGTCACGGTTGACCGCCGCTTCGCCGGCCCGCACTTCGAAATCGATGGGGAAGTCGGCGCGAACGCGGCCGACACGGTAGGGCGTGCCGGTCGTCACTTCCTCTTCGAGCACAAAGCGGGCGATGCCCGACAGCACGATCTGATAGCGACCGTCGCCGGTTTCCGACCACGAGGTGATGCGGCCGACGGCGCCGATGCGCTGCAGCGGCGTGCCGCCGTCATCGACCGTCTCGCCGCTGTCGAGGCGGGGCTGGATGATGCCGATCAGCCGGTTGCCGCTCAGCGCCGCGTCGACCATGGCGATGTAGCGCGGCTCGAAGACAACGAGCGGCAGCAGGCAGCGCGGCAGCAGCAGGGCTCCCGACAGCGGAAACAGCGGAATGTCGCGCGGCAGGTCGGCCGGTCCGTCGTAATTGGCGTTGCCGATCAGCATGGCTCAGCGGGCTCCCGTCGTTCGGTCAGCGGCGTCAGGAAAACAGCACCGACGACAGGCGGCGGCGGCCGTAGAGGGTCATCGGGTCGGTCATGCCCCAGGCGTCGAAGAACTGCACCAGCTTCTTGCGGGCGGCTTCCTCGTTCCAGGCCCGCTCGCGGCGGACGATCTCGATCAGGTGGTCGACGGCGCCCTGGCGGTCGCCCTTGGCGGCCAGCGCCTCGGCCAGCTCGAAACGGGCGGCGTGATCGGCCGGATGGGCGGCGACGCGCACCGCCAGCGCCTCGGTATCGCCAACGCTGGCCGCCCGCTCGGCGAGCTCCAGTTCGGCACGGGCGCCGGTGACGGCCGCATCGCCGGCCTTGGCCGGCGGCAGGCGATCGAGCAGGCCGCGCGCTTCGTCGAACTGGCCGTTGCCGATCAGGGCGCGGGCGAGGCCGGCGGTGGCGGCCACGTTGTCCGGCTCGGCGTCGAGCACGGCGAGGAAGGCGTCGGCGGCGCCCTGCAGGTCGTTGGTGGCGAGCGCCGCCTGGCCGGCTTCCAGCAGCTTGTCGCTGTCGCTGGGGCCGATGGGGCCGGCGACCCGCTCGATGAACTGCTTGATCTGGCTTTCCGGCTGGGCGCCCATGAAGCCGTCGGCCGGCCGTCCCTTGACGAAGGCGATGACCGCCGGGATCGACTGGATGCCGAGCTGGCCGGCGATCTCCGGGTGATCGTCGATGTTCATCTTGACCAGCAGCACCTTGCCCTTGGCGTCGCGAACGACTTTTTCCAGCACGGGCGTCAGCTGCTTGCACGGGCCGCACCAGGCCGCCCAGAAATCGACCAGCACCGGCGTCTTCTGCGAGGCCTCGATGACGTCACGGACGAAGTCGCGCGTCGTCGTTTCCTTGACGACATCGGGCGCGGCCGTGGCGCTGGGAGCGGCTGCCGGCGTGGCGCCGAAGCTGTTGCCGAAGGTGAAGGTCGGATTGCTCATGTCGGATCATCTCGGTTGCGGGGAGGGCGTCGCCGTACTCCCTCGGGGGTCGTGCCCTATATAGGACCTCGGCCGGACAATTTACAGCGTCGCCCCGGTCGCGTCCGCTGCGACGATCGGCAGATCGACGATCAGCGGGCTGTGGCCGGTGGCGGTGAGGAAGGCCAGCAGGCCAGCGGGGGTGACGGACGTAGTGGCGGTGTTTTCGAGCGGATGGAAGTTGACCGGATCGGCTTCGAGCAACTGCCGCTCCAGCACCATGGTGACGGCACAGCCGACGTCGTTGACGAGGCCGAACGGCGTCACCGAGCCGGGCAGCACGCCGAGATAGGTCATCAGCTGGTCGGCCGAGCAGAACGAGACGCGGCCGGAGGCGCCGATCACCGGGTGGACGTGCTTGATATCGAGGTTGGCGAGCGCCCGCAGGGTGATGAGGAACAGCCGGCTCTTCTTGTCCTTGACGAACAGGTTCTTGGCGTGACCGCCGGGGATGTTGGCCCAGTAGGTGAGGCCGTCCTCGACGGTGTGCAGCGGCGGATGGTCGTAGGTGGTGTGGCCGATGCCAAGCCGGTCGAAGCAGGCAAACAGTTCGGCGCGCGTCAACGGCATGGCAAATTCGTCCTCGAAGCTGGGGGCACGCGGACCGCTTGTGGAAAACGTCGCGCGGCGCCCGAATCGTCACCCGGACCGGCCCGATTCCGGCGACAAATAAAAAGTCACCGTCAAATCAGTAACTTCGCCGTCGTGCCGTCGGTCGGCCGGCGGCAAACCGCCCCACTCATGCTGTAGCCGATCGCCGGGGCAGAATGCAAAGGCGAAATGCCGGCGGGGGTGAGCCGGCGCAAAAGTCGCGCAAAACGGCGCCATGTCGACAGCGGCCAAAAAAATGAAAAATGCCTGTTGCATTCCCCGCCGATCTAGGCCATATACCGCCTCGTTCCGGCGACGGAACGCTGCTTGAAAAAGCGGAGCGCGGGTGTAGCTCAGGGGTAGAGCATAACCTTGCCAAGGTTAGGGTCGTGGGTTCGAATCCCATCGCCCGCTCCATTTTTCAAAGCCAAGTCAGTGACTTGCAAACGGTCACCTTCGGGTGGCCTTTTTGTTTTCAACCGCTCTCGGCTTTTTTCATGGTGCTGCCTGCCGGCTCCTGTATCCTCCTGCCGCCGGCTGGCTGCCGGGCGCGGAGGAGCCGCATTTGTCCCGTTCGATCGATCTCAACGCCGACCTTGGCGAAGGCTATGGCCCCTGGACCATGGGTGACGACGCTGGCCTGCTCGGCATCGTTGCCAGTGCCAACGTCGCCTGTGGCGGCCATGCCGGCGACCCGGAAACGATGTACGAGACGCTGCGTCTCGCCGTGGCGCGCCAGGTCGTCGTCGGCGCTCATCCCGGCTATGCCGATCCGCTGCACTTCGGCCGCCGGCCGCTGCCGCTGACGGTGGGCGAGGTCGAACGGCTGATCGCCGCCCAGGTGGGGGCGCTGCAAGGTGTCGCCAGCCTCGCCGGCACGCAGGTCGCCTACGTCAAGCCGCACGGGGCGCTGGCCAACGTCGCCGCCGCCGATGCCGCGGTGGCGCGGGCCGTTGCCACCGCTGTGCGGGCACTGCCTGGCCAACTCGAACTCCTGGTGCTGGCCGGCAGCGAGCTCGAACGGGCCGGCCGGGCCGCCGGGCTGGTGGTGCGGCGCGAGATCTATGCCGATCGGGCCTATCTCGCCTCCGGGCAGCTGGTGCCGCGCAGCGCGGTGGGGGCCGTTCTGCACGATGCCACAGCGGCGGTGGAACGCCTCGCCGGCTATCTCGCCAGCGGCCTCATGCCGGTGGTCGACGGCGAGCCGATTGCCCTCGAAGCCGATTCGATCTGCGTCCACGGCGACGGACCGGGGGCCGTGGCGCTGGCCGCGGCGGTTCGCCGCTGTATCCTGGCCGCCGGCTGGGTGGTGGCGCCGTTCGCCGGAGCCAGCCGATGAGCGTGCCGCGGTTTCGGGTGGTGGCCGAACACGCCCTGCTGATCGATTTCGCCGACGCGCTGTCGGAAACCGCGCACGCGGCCGTGCTGCGGCTCGACCGGGCGCTCGCCGCGGCGCCGCCGCCCGGCTTCATCGAGGCGGTGCCGGCCTACGTCAGCCTGCTGGTCGATTTCGATCCGCTGATGACCGACCACGCGACCATCGCCGCCGCCGTGCGGCGGGCGCTGGTTCAGGATGCGGCGCCGCTCGTCGCCGGCCAGCGGCGCGAGGTGCCGGTGTGCTACGATGGCGATTGCCAGCGCGACCTCGCCGAGGTGGCCGAGCGCACCGGTCTGACGCCGGAAGCGGTGATCGCCGCCCATCTCGCCGGCGACTACAAGGTGTTCCTCTACGGTTTTGCCCCTGGCTATGCCTATCTCGCCGGCGTGCCTGCCGCCATCGCGCTGCCGCGCAAGCCGGCACCGGTGCGGGCAGTGCCCGCTGGCAGCGTCATCATCGCCGGGCCGCAATGCCTGATCACCACGCTGACCATGCCGACCGGCTGGTGGATCATCGGTCGCACGCCAACGCGGGTGCTGACCGGCCGGCCGGAGCGGCCGTTCCTGTTCGACGTCGGCGACAGCGTGGTGTTCCGCCGTGTCGACCGGCCGACATTCGAGCGCCTGACGCGGGAGGCAAGGACATGAGCGAGGCTGTGTTCCGCATTGTCGCCGCCGGGCCGCACGTGTCGGTCCAGGATGGCGGTCGCCCCGGGCTGATGCGCTACGGCGTGCCGGCGTCGGGGGCCATGGACCGGCTGGCGCTGCGATTCGCCAACCGGGCGCTCGGCAACCCCGAGGGCGCGGCGGCCATCGAGATCTCCATCGGCGGTCTGCTCGTCGAATGCCTCGCCGGGGCGGTGACGCTGGCGCTGGCCGGCGGCGGCTTCCACTTCCGCCACGGCGCGGCGGCCGGGCCGATCTGGGTCGTCAGGACGATCCGGGCCGGCGAGACGCTCGACGTCCGGCCCGGCTACTGGGGCAACTGGTGCTATCTCGCCGTCGCCGGACAGCTGGTGGCGCCCGTCTGGCTGGGCAGCCGGTCGACGCACGCCCCGTCGGGGCTGGGCGGCGGTCTCTTGGCCACGGCGGGCGAGTTCACGGTGGCCGATGCCGAGGTGCGGCCCGATCGCGAGGGCGACCTGGTGCTGCCCTTCAATGCCCGACCGTCGCTCGTCTATCCGGTGGTGATGGGGCCGCAGGAGCGCTGCTTCCCGCCGTCGGCGCTGGCGGCGCTGCTGTCGTCGCCTTTCGTCCTCACCGACTCCTACGATCGCATGGGGGTGCGCCTGGCCGGGCCGACGCTGACGCCGGTCGACGCGCTGGCCATTCCCTCGGAAGCGGTGGTGCGCGGCTCGATCCAGGTGGGCGGCGACGGGGCGGCGACGGTGCTCTTGGCCGATCATCAGACGACGGGCGGCTATCCCAAGATCGCCACGCTGGTGGCCTCCGCCGTCGATTCGTTCGCCCAGGTGCGGCCGCGTGCGCCGGTGCGCTTCCGCGCCATCGACACGGCGGCGGCCGTCAGGCTGGCGCGCCGGCAGGCGGCGGTGGAACGCGGCGTCCTGGCCGCGCTCGATCGACGCTAGAGCGCTTTCCGACCTGATGGAATCATCAGGTCGACAAGAAATCGCTCCAGATTCAATAAGTTGAGCAGCCGTCGATCCGGCTGAAAGAGCCCGATCGGCAAGCGGCTGAGCCAAGGCGATAACGCAACAACGCCAGAGAGCTTTCTGGTCCTAACCCCCGGCAAGATGGGCGAAGGCGGCGGCGACGCGCCGATACTGGGCGCGGCGGTGCAGGGCCCCGATGTTTGGCAGGTCCTTGAGGCGGCGCCAGGCCCAGCGGACGAATTCGGCCGGTTCGGCGGTGTGTTCGGCGCTGACCGTCACCTCGGCGTCGCTGCCGAGGAAGCGGAAGGCGGCCCAACGCTGCGTCTGGCCGCGAAACGGGTAGAGCTTGTGGCCGGCTTTGGCGCGGACGGGGAAGTCGTACGACCACCAGTCGTCGGTGATGGCCAGAAGTTCGGCCGAGCGGATGCCGGTCTCCTCCCAGAGTTCTCGCCGCGCCGCCGTCTCGATGTCCTCGCCGGCGTCGATGCCGCCCTGCGGCAGCGACCAGTCGGCGCCGGGCGCGAAGATTTCCGGATCGGGCCAGCCGTGCGGGTTGGCATAGACCTCGCCGGCCCAGACGAGACCGGCGGCGTTGAACAGACAGATGCCGACGTTGCGGCGATAGGGCAGATCGGCGAGGAGCGGCTCGCGCTCGCCGGCGGCCGGCGGCGTGGTCGAGGCGGGGACGCGCGGGCTCACACCGGCACCGCCAGCGCGGCGAACTCGGCCACCAGGGCCTCGTAGATCGGGCGCTTGAACGCGACGACGCGGCCGGGCAGTTCGGTCAGCGGCAGCCAGTCCCAGGCGTCGAACTCGGCCGTGAAGGCGCCGCCCCCGGGCCGGAGAATGTCGATCTCGCTGTCAGGGCCGAGGAAGCGGAAGGCAAACCACTTCTGGGTCTGGCCGCGCCACTTCTTCTGGAAGCGGCCGGAGGCCAGGCTGTCGGGCACGTCGTAGCTGAGCCAGGCGGCCGATTCGGCCATGAGCTTGACCGAATGGACGCTGGTCTCCTCGAACAGTTCGCGCAAGGCGGCGTCGAGGGGCTGCTCGCCGGCGTCGATGCCGCCCTGCGGCATCTGCCAGGCGGTGGCGTCGTCGGCCGGCAAGCCGGCGCGGCGACCGGCGAAGACGAGGCCGGCACGGTTGATCAGCACGGCGCCGGCGCAGGGGCGGTAGGCGAGCGAGGAACGGTCTGAAGACATGGGGTTTCAGCTCTTCTGGCGGGCGGCGGACACGGGAACGAGGGTGATGCCGCGTGATTCCAGGCTCTTGGACCAGTCGACGATGGCCTTGATGGCGGCCGGGCGGGCGCTGGTCACGCCAAGGGCCGTGCCGCGCGTGCGGGCGATCTGCTCAAGCTGGGCCAGCCGACCGGTGATCTCCTCCGGCGTCGGCACGGCGTCGATCACCAGGTCGGCGCGGGCGAACGGCGCTTCGCGCTTGCCGGCGACGCGGCCGGCGACCGAGCGGGCCGACGAGCCGTCGTCGACGAACATCAGACCGCGCTTGGCCACCTCGACCATCAGCGGATCGAGGGCGTCGGCGTCGGCGGTGAACTTGCCGCCCATGTAGTTGATCAGGCCGACGTAGGTGGTGAAGCGGGCCATGACGGTGTGGAGGTTGCTGGCGTTCTTCTCGGCGCCGGCGCCGGTGAGCAGGGTGTTCTCGCCGGGATCGTTGTCGGGATAGTCGAACGGCTCCAGCGGCACCTGCAGCAGCAGTTCGTGGCCGCCCTGGCGGGCCTTGCTGGTCCAGCGGTCGAGGCTGCCGCCGTAGGGGGCGAAGGCCAGCGTCACCGGCGGCGGCAGCACGCGCAGCGCTTCCTGCGTGCCGCTCTGGCTGAGGCCGAGGTCGGTGACCACCAGCGCCACCTTGGGCGAGGCGCCGACGAAGGACGGCACCGGCCGGGCGTAAACGTCGAGCGGCCGGCGGCCGTTGGCGCCAATGCGCGGCAGCGGCCCCCAGGCGCTCGGCTCAAGCAGCTCGGGATCGGCCTCGACCGGCAGGGCGACGGTGGCGGCCGGCTGGGCGGGCGCCGAGATGGCGACGGCGCCGGAAGCGGGGCCGGCGTTGTCGGCGTCGGCGGGCGGCTCGGTCGGGGTGGCGCCGACGGGGGGCAGCAGGGCGCCGCTGGCCGACTTGACGCCGACGGTGGCGATCTCGGTACGGTCGACGGCGCTGTCGTTGGTCTCGATCTTGACCAGCGCCACCGGTTCGCCGCCGAGCGGGTCGTCGACCACCACCAGCCAGACGGCGAGGCCGGCCAGGACGCTCATCACCAGCGTGGCGACGATGGCGCCGAACGGCAGGCGGAAGCGGCGGCCGGAGGCGGTCTTGTAGCCGAGGGGGGAGGTCAGGTCGTTCATCGCTACCGGTCCGACGGCTGGCTTGCCAACGGTTGCCCGTCGATTGTCGCGTTTTCAGGCGTCAGCCGGCGCTCTCGTGCCAGCATTCGATGATTCGCGCGGCCCTGTCCAGCGCCGCGGCGACGGCGGTCCACCGGAGGCGAACCCCCGGTGGGCCGGCCGGTCAGCGGTCAGTTGGCGATGGGATCATCGCCCTTGGGCGGGAAGGCGGCGTTGGCCTGCAGGCCACGCAGCAGATCGAGCGCCGTGTTGAGCTGCTTGTCGTTCTTGGGATCGGGCGGCACGTAGGCCTGGCTGCCCGATCCCTCGGCCCCCTCGGTCTCGCTCTTGAGATGGCCCTTGAGCGCTGCCTCGCCGCGCGTCTCGGTGATCTTGTCCTGCAACTCGGGCGGCAGCTCCTGCTTGACCTCGATGTCGGGCGTGATGCCCTTGGCCTGGATGGAGTTGCCGGACGGGGTGTAGTAGCGCGCCGTCGTCAGGCGGATGGCGCCGTTGCCGCCGAGCGGAATGATGGTCTGCACCGAGCCCTTGCCGAACGAGCGGGTGCCGAGCAGCGTGGCGCGGCGGTGATCCTGCAGGGCACCGGCGACGATTTCCGAAGCCGAGGCCGAACCACCGTTGATCAGCACGATCAGCGGCTTGTCGGCAACGAGCTCGCCCGTCTTGGCCGAATAGCGGCGGGTGTCGGCGTCGTGGCGACCGCGCGTCGAGACGATCTCGCCGTGGTCGAGGAAGGCGTCGGACACGGCGATGGCCTGGTCGAGCAGACCGCCCGGGTCGTTGCGCAGGTCGAGGATGTAGCCCTTGAGCTTGTCGGACGGCACGGTGGCGTCGATCTTGTCGAGGGCCGCCTTGAGGCCGTCGTAGGTCTGGGCGGTGAACTGGGAGATGCGGACGTAGCCGACGTCGTCCTTGACCTCGTACTTGACCGACTGCATCTTGATGGTGTCGCGGACGATCTTGACCTCGAACGGCTTGTCGCCGGCCTTGCGCTGCACGGTGAGGGTGATCGAGGAGTTGACCGGGCCGCGCATCTTGTCGACCGCTTCCTGCAGCGTCAGGCCCTGGACGTCGGTGCCGTCGATGGCGACGATGAAGTCGCCGGCCAGGATGCCGGCCTTGGCGGCGGGCGTGTCGTCGATGGGCGTCACCACCTTGACCAGGCCGTCTTCCATGGTGACCTCGATGCCGAGACCGCCGAACTCGCCCTTGGTCTGGATCTGCATGTCCTCGTAGTTCTTGGCATTCATGTAGTTCGAATGCGGATCGAGCGAGGTCAGCATGCCGTTGATGGCCGCCTCGACGAGGCTGGCCTCGTCGGGCACCTCGACGTAGTCGGAGCGGATGCGCTCGAACACGTCGCCGAACAGGTTGAGCTGGCGGTAGGTGTCGACGCTGGCCGCCGTCGCCGAGCCAAACCCGGTGATGTGGCCCTCAAGGGCCAGGGTCGAGACGCCGGCGCCCAACACGGCACCTGCGGCGAGTAGCGATAGCTTCCTGATCATCCGCCAACCTTCCGATCCAGCGATGCGACCCACCATGGAGAGGGATCGATCGAAGTCCCATCTTTCCGAAATTCGACATACAGCACGGGCTGTGTGAAACGAGCGTTCAGCGCTGCCGCGCTGGCCAACCTCTGGCTTCCCATGACACCGACCGGCTCTCCCGTCAGGACGAACTGATCGAGTTCGACGTCGAGCCGATCCATTCCCGCCAGGACGATATGATATCCATCGCCGGCGTCCAGGATCAAGAGTTGGCCGTAGGAACGAAACGGTCCGGCGAAGGCGACGCGGCCATCGGCCGGCGAAACCACCTCGGCGCCGGCGCGCGTGGCGATCGAAAGCCCCGATGAGGGCGAACCAAAACCGTTGTCGTCGCCATAGGACTGAATGGCTACGCCCCTGACAGGCATGGTCAATTTGCCTTTGGCGTCGGCGAAGGCCACTGCCGGCGTCAGCCGGCCGGCCAGCGGGGTCGCCGGTCGGGCCGGCTTGCCGGCCGTCTTGTCGGAGCCGTCGGATTTTCGTGCCGTCGCCAGGTCCTTGTTGAGACCGGCGATCAGATCCTGCAGCGAACGGGCATTGGCGGCCAGCGATTCGGCCCGGCTCTTCTCGGCGACGAGGTCCTGGCTGCGCGTGGCCGACTGCTTGTGCTTCTCTTCGATGAGGCGGGCGAGGCGTTCGCGCTCCTCGGCGATCGACAGGGCGTTGGCCTTGAGGCCGTCGCGCTCGCGCTCGGCGCGCGTACGCTCGGCGATGAGTGCTTCAAGGTCGGACTGCAGCGCCTCGGCCTCAAGGCGCACCTCGGGCAGCACGGCGCCGAGGACGATGGCCGAGCGCACGGCGGTGAGAGCATCGCCCGGCGACACCACCAGGGCCGGCGGCGGCTGGCGGCCGATGCGCTGGGCGGTGGCCAGCACGTCGATCAGCACCTTGCGCCGACTGGCCAGCGACTTCTCGATGCGGGCCTCGTTGTCGGCGCCGCGCGCCAGGCGGCCCTCGCTGTCGGAGATGGCGCTTTCAAGCGCCTGCACCTTGGCGGCGGAGGCGAGCAGCTGGTCGTTGAGCGCCTGGGCGTCACGGCCGAGATTGGCGATCTCGGCGGCGATCTCGGCTTGACGTTCGGCCGACAGTTCCATGTCGTGCTTGAGCTTGTCGAGTTCGGCGCCCTTGAGCGTCGCCTCGGCCTCGATCATGGCAGTGTCGCGCTTGTCGGTGGCCAGATCGGGAATGGTTGCCGCCACCGGTGCGACGTTGGCCGCCGGCGCCGGATCGGCGGCATAGGCGCTGGCCATGGCGGGCAAGGCCTGGGCGATCGCCGGCCCGGGAGGGGACGCCGACAGCGCCGTCACCACGGCGGCGCTCAACAGGACAGGACCACGTCTCCTGAAAGGCGGCATGAAAGGGTCAGTTCACCGGCAGATCAATCGGCGCTACCGTACAGGCCGTCCGTTAATGTCTCGTCAACCAATCGACGGGGCCGTCACGGGCGGTGATAGGGGTGGCCGCTCAGTATGGTGACGGCACGATAGACCTGCTCTGCGGCAAGAATGCGGACGATCTGGTGCGGCAGCGTCAGTCGACCGAAGGAAATGCGATGGCCGGCCCGCGACAGCAGCTCGCTGCCGTGGCCATCGGGGCCGCCGATCATCAGGAAGGCGGCCGGCGTGCCGCGATCGCGGGCGTCGCCAAGCAGCGTGGCGAAGCGCTCCGAGGTCGGCGAATCGCCGTGCTCGTCGAGGGCGATGATCAGGGCGCCCGGCGGCAGATCGGCGATCAGGCCACGCGCCTCTTCGTCCTTGCGCTGCAGGATTTCGCGCGCTCGGCTTTCCATGATCTCGCGACAGCCGACCTCGGTGAAGCCGATGGCCCGGCCGGCCTTGTCGGCCCGCTCGACATAACGCTCGGTAAGCTCGCGTTCCGGTCCGACCTTCAGTCGGCCGACGGCGCTGATGACGATCCGCATGACCCGTTCCGTTCTGTTGCTGTCACTTCATCGATCGGAACGGCGGCGGACGCAAGCCCCAACCGCGTGCTTCAGCTGCGGCGCAGCGGCGCCACCGGGTCGGCGGCCCACATCTTTTCGAGATTGTAGAACTGGCGCACTTCCGGACGGAAGACGTGGACGATGACGTCGCCGGTGTCGACCAGCACCCAGTCGCAGGCCGGCTGGCCCTCGATGGCGGCGGTGCCGAAACCGTTGTCCTTGAGATCCTCGACCAGATGGTCGGCGATGGCGCCGACGTGACGCTGCGACCGTCCCGAACAGACGACCATGTAGTCGGCGATCGGCGTCTTGCCGGCGATGTCGATCTCGACGATCTCTTCGGCCTTGGCATCGTCAAGGCTGGCGAGAATGGCCGCCAGCAGCGACTTGGCATCCCTGGGGGAGTCGGCGACGAGGCCGACCGGCGGTTCGGAGGAGAATTGAGTTGCGCTCAATCCGGCGTCTTCCTGAGAAAAAGTCATGCTTGGATGATCACCTCGCGGATGTCGCCGCCATGGCTTGGGCCGGCGACGATTGGTGTAATGATGGACCTCGGTTGTGACGTTTTCAAGGTGAGCGGCCGGTCTTTGGCCGCTCGCGCCGTTGACATTGCCGTCATCCTTGCTCCGTTGCGTCGGAAGGGTCGGCGTTTTTCATCAACTTGCGCCGTTTGCCTGTTTCAGGTCTTGCCACGCTCCCGTCGTTGCCGCAGGGCGGTGGAGGAGATCGGCATTTTCTCGGCGGCGATGAACAGCCAGGCGGGCGGCCGGGTTCGGCCGAGGCGGGCGGCGTCGCCGAGACGGTAGCGGTCGAGGGCCCGGGCGGCGGGCGAAGCGAGGGCGCGGAAGGTGGCGCCCGGCCGGTCGACGACGGCGATCGGCACCAGCCGGGCGATGTCGCGCCAGCCGCCCCAGCGGTGGAAGCCGGCCCAGTTGTCGGCGCCGATGACCAGCACGAAGCGGACGCCGGGCCGCAAACTGACGAGGCGCCGCACCAGATCGACGGTGTAGCGGGTGCCGAGTCGGGCCTCGAGATCGGTGACGACGGCGCGGGGATGGCGGGCCAGGCGGCGGACGGCGGCGAGGCGCTCGGCCACCGGCGGCAAGGCGTGGACGTCCTTGAGCGGGTTGCCCGGGCTGACCAGCCACCAGATGCGATCGAGATGCAGGCGCTTCAGCGCCGTCGCCGCGACGTGGGCATGACCGGCGTGCGGCGGGTTGAACGAACCGCCGAACAGACCGACCACCATGCCCGCCGTCGTTGGCGGCAGCGCCCGCCAAACCGTCATAGCGGCCTCGTCTGGCCGTTGCCGTGGACGCGGTACTTGAACGAGGTCAGCTGCTCGACGCCCACCGGGCCGCGGGCGTGCATCTTGCCGGTGGCGATGCCGATCTCGGCGCCGAAGCCGAATTCGCCGCCGTCGGCGAACTGGGTCGAGGCGTTGTGCAGCACGATGGCCGAATCGATGCGGGCCATGAAGCGGGCCGCCGTGGCCTCGTTGGCGGTGATGATGCTTTCGGTGTGGTGCGAGCCGTAGGTCTCGATGTGCTCGATGGCCGCGTCGACGCCGTCGACCAGCTTCACCGAGATGATCTTGTCGAGATATTCGGTCGACCAGTCGGCCTCGGTGGCCGGCACGGCGGCGGCGAAGCGCGCCCTGACCTCGTCGGTGCCGCGAATCTCGCAGCCGCCGTCGTGAAGCGCCGTGAGGAGGGGCACCAGATGGGTGTCGGCAACGGCGCGATCGACCAGCAGCGTCTCGGCGGCGCCGCAGACGCCGGTGCGGCGCAGCTTGGC
Source organism: uncultured Pleomorphomonas sp. (assembly GCA_937868725.1). Taxonomy (GTDB): domain Bacteria; phylum Pseudomonadota; class Alphaproteobacteria; order Rhizobiales; family Pleomorphomonadaceae; genus Pleomorphomonas. The sequence continues at coordinate 36,690 of CALMMQ010000115.1, read as the reverse complement.
GTTGACGGTGACGGTGACGGCCATGGCCAGGTCGGCCTCGCGGTCGACGTAGACGTGGCAGATGCCTTCGAGGTGGGCGAACACCGGTACGCGCGCCTCCGACTGGACGCGGGCCACCAGGCTCTTGCCGCCGCGCGGCACGATAACGTCGATCGAACCGTTGAGGCCGCCGAGCATCAGGCCAACGGCGTCGCGGTCCTTGGTGGGCACGAGCTGGATGGCGTCCGGCGGCAGGCCGGCGGCGTCCAGGCCGCGCCGCAGCGCCGCCAGGATGGCCTCGGAAGAGCCCAGCGCGTCGGAGCCGCAGCGCAGGATGGAGGCGTTGCCGGCCATCAGGCTGAGGGCACCGGCGTCGGCGGTGACGTTGGGCCGACTTTCAAAGATGATGCCGATGACGCCGAGCGGCGTCGCCACGCGCTCGAAGCGCAGGCCGTTGGGCCGCTGCCAGCTGGCCAGCACGCGGCCGACCGGATCGGGCAGGGCGGCGATGTCGTCGAGGGCCTGGGCGATGGCCTCGACGCGGGCCGGCGTGAGGGTGCCGCGGTCGATGAACGAGGCGGCGGTCCCGGCCGCCCGCATGGCGGCGACGTCGGCGGCGTTGGCGGTCAGGATGGCGGCGGCGGTGTCGCGGACGGCGGCCGCCATGGCCCGGAGCGCCGTTTGCTTCTCGGCCGAGGTGGCGATGGCCAGACGCCGGGCGGCGGCGCGGGCGCGGCGGCCGATGTCGGCCATCAGGGCGGTGAGTTCGGGGGTGGCCATGCTGTCGCCTTTCAGTCCTTCAGAACCAGGTCGTCGCGGTGGATCATCTCGGTGCGACCGGGCACGCCCAGCAGGTCCTCGATGGCTGACGAGTTCTTGCCGCGGATGCGGGCGGCATCGGCGCTGTCGTAGGCGACGAGGCCGCGCGCCAGCTCGACGCCGGTCTCGTCGACGACCACGACGGTATCGCCGCGGGCGAACTCGCCCTCGACGCGGGTGACGCCGGGCGGCAGCAGGCTGCGCCCCTGGCGCAGCGCCTTGACGGCGCCGGCGTCGACGGTGAGCGTGCCGCGCGCCTCGATGTGACCAACGATCCAGGCCTTGCGGGCGGTGACCGGATTGGCCTCGGCCTTGAACAGCGAGTGACGGCCGCCGGCGTCGATGTGGCTCAGCGGTGCCAGCGTCTTGCCGGAGGCGATGATCATCGCCGTGCCGGCGACGGTGGCGATCTTGCCGGCGTCGATCTTGGTCTTCATGCCGCCGCGCGACAGTTCCGAGGCGGCGCCGCCGGCCATGGCCTCGATCTCGGGCGTGATGCGCTCGATGACCGGAATGAGGGCGGCGTCGGGATCGTCGGCCGGCGGGGCGGTGTAGAGACCGTCGATGTCGGAGAGCAGCACCAGCAGATCGGCGGACATCATGGCGGCGACGCGGGCGGCCAGGCGGTCGTTGTCGCCGTAACGGATCTCGGTGGTGGCGACGGTGTCGTTCTCGTTGATCACCGGCACGGCGCCGAGCTTCAGCAGCTTGCCGATGGTGGCGCGGCCGTTGAGGTAGCGCCGCCGCTCCTCGGTGTCGCCGAGGGTGAGCAGGATCTGGCCGGCGGTGAGGCCGTGGGCGCCCAGTACCTCGGCCCAGGCCTTGGCGAGGGCGATCTGACCGACGGCGGCCGCCGCCTGGCTGTCCTCGAGCTTCAGCCGGCCCTTGGGCAGCTTGAGCACGCCGCGCCCCATGGCGATGGCGCCGGAGGAGACCAGCAGCACGTCGGTGCCGCCGGCCCGGAGGCGGGCGACGTCGGCGGCGATGCTCTCCATCCAGGCGCGCTTCAGCACGCCGGAGCGGCCCTCGACGAGCAGCGCCGAGCCGATCTTGACGACAACGCGCCGGTAGGCCGCAAGGGGGCCGGTGAAGGGATCAATAGTCATCTTCGTCATCGTCTGTCTGTTCGCTGCGGGGCGCCAGGGGTTGCCAGATGCGCGTGTTGGCGGCGGCGCGGGCGTCGGCGGCTTCCGAGCGGGCCGTCTCGATCACCGTCGCCATGGCGCGCAGCGTCTCCTCGACGCCGCCGCCGGTGACCGCCGACAGCAGGATCGGGCTCGCCTTGGCCGCGCGCTTCAGCTTCTGCGCCTTCTTCTTGAGTTCGTCGGCCGGCACCAGTTCGCTCTTCGACAGGGCGACGATCTCGGCCTTGCCGGCCAACCCCTCGTCATAGGCCTCAAGCTCGCCGCGCACCGTGCGCCAGGCGGCGACCACGTCGTCGGCGGTGGCATCGATGAGGTGGATGAGCACGCCGCAGCGCTCGATGTGACCGAGGAAGCGGTCGCCGAGGCCGATGCCTTCGTGGGCGCCCTCGATCAGGCCGGGGATGTCGGCCAGCACGAACTCGCGGCCGTCGATGCGCACGACGCCGAGACCGGGATGCAGCGTGGTGAAGGGGTAGTCGGCGATCTTCGGCTTGGCGGCGGTGGTGCGGGCGAGGAAGGTCGACTTGCCGGCGTTGGGCAGACCGACGAGGCCGGCGTCGGCGATCAGCTTCAGGCGCAGCCACAGCCACTTTTCCTCGCCAGGCAGGCCCGGGTTGGCGCGGCGCGGCGCCTGGTTGGTCGAGGTCTTGAAATAGGCGTTGCCGAAGCCGCCGTTGCCGCCTTTGGCCAGCAGCACCTTCTGGCCGACCTCGACCATGTCGGCGACCAGCGTCTCGCCGTCATCCTCGATGATCTGGGTGCCGACGGGGACCTTGAGCACGATGTCGGCGCCCTTGGCACCGTGGCGGTCGCGCCCCATGCCGTGGCCGCCGGTCTTGGCCTTGAAGTGCTGCTGATAGCGGTAGTCGATGAGGGTGTTGAGACCGTCGACGCAGACGGCCCAGACGTCGCCGCCACGGCCACCGTCGCCGCCGTCGGGGCCGCCGAATTCGATGAACTTCTCACGACGGAATGACACGGCGCCGGCGCCGCCGTCGCCCGAGCGGATGTAGACTTTGGCCTGATCGAGGAATTTCATGTCGTTAAACGTCTTTCGAGGGGCCTGGCGGCGGGGCGGCGCGGGGAAGGGCGGCGACGGTGCAGGTCGTCTGGCACTTCCGGGGACCGACACCTTGGGCAGGCGCGAAGCTATAGTGCAATCCGGTGTGAAGTTGAACGGGCATTTTCGGCCGGCCCGGCGGCGGATCAGCGCGGCGTCACGGTCGCGGCGGCCGGTTCTGGTGCGCGAGGCGGGTGAGGCGGGTATCGACGTGATCAAGCGTCTCGTCGAGGGCCATGGACAGCCGTCGCGACCGGCCGACGTCGACGAAGCCCTGGCGGTGCTGGATGGCCAGCGAGGCGGCGTTGCCGGCGAAGGCGCCGGCCAGCACCTCGTCGATGGGCAGCGTGTCGTAGGCCCAGGCGAGCACGCCTTCCACCGCCTCGCCCATCAGGCCGTTGCCCCAGAACGGCCGGCCGAGCCAGTAGCCGAACTCGGGCCGCATATCCATGCTGTGCAGGGCGACGACGCCGACGAGGCGGTGCAGCCGGTCGCTCTGCAAGGTGAGGGCGAGGGTGGCGGCGGTGCCGCTTCTGGCCGTGACGCAGCTCTGGTCGATGAAGGCGTCGGCATCGGCCAGCGTGTAGGGATGGGGCACGCGGACGAGCCAGCGCGCCACTTCGCGATCGCCCAGGAGCGTGGTGATAAGCTGACGGTCGTCCGGCTCGAGCGGCCGCAGCATGAGACGCGCCGTTTCGATGCAGGGCGCCAGCGGTCGGTCGGGATGATGGCGGCCGAAGACGCCGGACAACAGCTTCATGGGTCCTACCTCGTTGCGCAGGCCGCCGCCAGCCGATGGGCGGCGAGACCGGTTCCGCTTCTCTGATGCAGGCGCAGCGGCTCCCAGCCCCTGAGGCTCTGCCAGCAGCGCCGGTCGATCTGGAAGCGATCCACCGCCACCGCCGTACCCTGGTATAGCGAACGGTCGAGCTCCTGCGCCACCATCTGGAAGCCACATTTTTCGATGAGGCGGCGGCCAGCGGCGTTGGTGACGCGGCAGCAGAAGGCCAGCTTGTCGTGGTCCTGGTGCAGGAAGGCGTAGTCGACGACGGCGTGACAGGCTTCGGTAGCCAGACCCTGACCCCAGAAGGCTTCGCCCAGCCAGCAGCCGAGGCGCGGCAGCACCGAGCCGGGGCTGGTTTCGAGCGTCACGACGCCGACCGGCGCCGGCGCGCCGTCGAGTGCCTTGCGGCAGATGAGCCGGCGCTGGGCCCGCGCGCCGAGCGGCGACCCGATCCAGCCGAGGGCGTGCTCGACCCGGTAGGGGAAGGGCAGGCTCATCAGGTTGCGGGCGATGCGCGGGTTGTCGGCCAGGCGGGCGAGATCGGCGGCGTCGTCGGTGTGCGGTGGCCGCAGCACCAGACGGTTGGTCTCCAGCACCGTGCCGGCCGGGTCGGGCGCTGCCGCCACGATCCGGGGCTCGGGACTGTCGATCTCCTCGGCTTCTCTCTCTTCCGACATGGTGTCCTCGCGCAAAATGCATTCAGGGGAAGTGGTGGCCCACTTCCCCTGACAGATTCGCGCGCGTCTGGCGGCTCTACCGGGTCCGTGGGACGCCGGCAGGCCAACTCGAGACCATCCGGCTTTACTCTGCTGCCGCCGTGACCGGCGTAACGGACACGTAGACGCGGCCGTTGCTCTTGGTGGCGAAAGCGACCTTGCCTTCGCAGAGGGCGTAGATCGTATGATCCGTGCCGATGCCGACGTTGCTGCCCGGGTGCCACTGCGTGCCACGCTGGCGGATGATGATGTTGCCCGGGATGACGGCTTCGCCGCCGAACTTCTTCACGCCGAGGCGTCGACCGGCCGTATCGCGACCGTTGCGGGACGAGCCGCCTGCCTTTTTGTGAGCCATGATGTACTCCTTCGTATTCCCTGGGCCTGGAACGGAGCGGTGGGCGCTCGACGATTCCTAGGCGATGGTCTGGTCAGGAACCGGCAGCAGCGCAGCCGGTTGCCGGAACGGGTCAGGCGGCGTTGATGCCGGTGATCTTCACCACGGTCAGCAGCTGCCGATGGCCACGCTTGCGCTTGGAATTCTGGCGGCGGCGCTTCTTGAACGAGATGACCTTGGGGCCGCGGGTCTGCTCGACGACCTCGGCGGTGACGGTGGCACCGGCCACGACGGGCGAGCCGATGGTCACGCCGGCGTCGGTACCGACGGCCAGCACTTCGTCGAAAGTGACGGTGGCGCCGTCTTCGACTTCGAGCTTCTCGATTTCGAACGTTTCGTCGACGGCGACTTTGTACTGCTTGCCGCCGGTCTTGATCACTGCGAACATGGTCGTGCCAGTCCTTCTTGAGATGTTTCTTGGCCGCGCCGGGCCTGTTTCCAGGCCGTCGCGACGAACGGTCAACACATCGGGTGCGGAAAAGCTGCTCCGGCCATCCGTTTTGACCGCGCCTTCTCTACACGCTTGCCCCTCGGCCCGTCAACGCCGAAACGTCGAAAAAGCGGCAATTGCGCCACTGGCAGGGGCGCGGGCGGCAGCTGGCTCCGCCGCCCGCCCGGCGGCATGTCGGCGCACCGTCGCGACAAACGGCAAAAACTTGACAGCCGGCACAAAACCCTCTTGCCTCTTGGTCATGGCACGGGTATAGCTCGCGCCGCTTTCGACCGGGACTATCATCCCATCAGCACCGCGGAGAGGTGGCAGAGTGGTCGATTGCACCGCACTCGAAATGCGGCATACTCGCAAGGGTATCGGGGGTTCGAATCCCTCCCTCTCCGCCATTAAATCTGACATTTTTTTCATGTTTTAAGCCCCAGGAATAACGCCGTTATTTCCATGCGTTAGGCTGTGGCCGTGCCGAATTTTGGCTTGGGAGGGTTCTCCGATCTCGGCCTTTGCGCCGGAATTCTCGGCTCCGTCTCACGGCAGATTTATTCAGTCCGGTTCGGGCAAGCGATTGACGGAGAACGGCTTTTCGCGGTCTCTGGCTGAGGCGCCGCGTAGAGAACTAGCTGCGACCGTGACTGGCGACGCCATCACTACGTGCGATGTCGAAAAGTCATGCACTATCAGCCACTTGTCGACGATCTTCCTTTGATGACCAGCGCGGTCTTGCCCCGGGCAAGGACAAGGCGAACGGGATGTGGAGTTCGAAGCGGCCGGGCTGGCCGGACTGATCGCCGCTCCGATCGCCGGTGGCATGTTGACGGCCGGTTGAACAGAGGTCGGCGGCCGAGGATCAGGGGGCGTCGCAAGCACTTGGGCGGCGGCCCGCCATAGAGCTCGGTCCAGCGTGCGCGGATGTCGGCATCGTCGCGGCTCAAGAGGGTGGCGATCTCGGTGGTGAGGCGGGCCTCGGCGGCTGGCGTTCTGGCCGAGGGATGGGAGGAGCAAGCGTCGGGGACGGAAGCCGAGGTGGTCAGGATCAGCAGCCCTCCTTGAGGACAACGTGACGGCCGAATACAGACCGCCCGGTGCCGGAAGCAGATGGTTCTGCTCGCTCTGCGCCCATCCGTTACGTCCCTCCCCTTGCAGAGTGACGTGAACATCGCGGTCTCAGTAGCAGCGACAGCTCCGGCGCTATCACGGTGTCAGCCGCGCAACCGACGCTGGCGCGAGGCGAGGAAGAACCGCCAGGCAGTGCGGTGCCTCAGGCATTCTCGAAGCGTTTTCAAAAGGTAGTCCGATACCTGGCGCGGCAATCCGCTGCCAGGTTGCTACGTCATCAATGACCCGTCCTTGCCTACGAAAGTCCGGCCTAATGTGGAAAAATGACATTCTGCCAGCAGTCCTGCTTCAAGAACCAAGCCTTGCAGCCCAAGACTCTCTCGACCAGCTCAGACCGATATGCGCCAACGCCGTTGCGAGTTGGTCGCTTTCCAAGAGAGCCGCGGCCGATGGATGGAATTTGTCAAACCTTGCGAAATAAAAGAACATAAAATCTATATATTATTACGTCGTTCTGCTGCAATGGACCCAAGTTGCCACCGCGATCAGAGCGCTTGTTGATCTGGAGGTATCGTACGTCGACAGAAATCGCTCCCGTATCAAAAGCCGGAGCAACCGCCTGTCGATCCGGTTGCTTCAAGATGATCGGCGGCTCCTCTGAATATGGATGGTGCAAGCAGGAGCGTTCCATGACCTATCAGCCGACGGCACTCTCTCTTCCCTTCGTCGATATCTCTCGTCTGGCCGGAGGCGAAGAGGAAAGGCAGCGCTTCCTTGCCGACCTGCGGCTGGTTCTCCATGAGCACGGCTTCTTCTATCTGACCGGGCACGGCGTGGCGCCGGCGCTGATCGAGGCTGTGCTGGCGGCGTCGAAGCGGTTTTTCGCCCTGCCGCTCCACGACAAACTCGCAATCGAGATGATCAACTCGCCGCACTTTCGCGGCTACAGCCGGCCGGGCGCCGAGTTGACGCGCGGCGAGCAGGACTGGCGCGAGCAGCTCGACATCAACAGCGAAGCGGCAGCGCTGCCGGAGGATCCGGTGGCGCCATGGAACCGGCTGATCGGCCCCAACCAGTGGCCGGCCGCCCTGCCCGATCTCCGGCCGTTGCTGCTTCGCTACCAGGCCGAGGTGACGCGCGTCGGCCTCGACGTGCTGAAGGCGGTGGCGCTGGCGCTCGGTCAGCCCGAGGACGTGTTCGCCGACATCTATACGCCGCTGCCGACCCAGAGCCTCAAGCTCATCCGCTATCCTGGCCGCGAGGTCGCCGCGAGTTCGCAAGGGGTCGGCGCCCACAAGGACGGCGGCTTCGTCACCGTGCTGCTGCAGGACAAGGTGGCCGGCCTGCGGGTCCGCACCGAGGCCGGCGACTGGATCGCGGCGCCGCCGGTGGACGGCACGTTCGTCATCAACACCGGCGAAATCCTCGAACTTGCCACGCATGGCTACGTGCGCGCCAATGTCCACGATGTCGTGGCTCCGCCGGCCGGAACCGAACGCTACTCGGTCGCCTTCTTCCTCGGCGCCCGGCTCGATTCGGTCGTACCGGTGATCGGTCTGGCGGCCGAATTCAGGGACAAGCAGCGCGGCCTGACGGTCGATCCGCTCAATCCGCTGTTCCGCGAGGTCGGCCGCAACACGTTGAAGAGCCGGCTGCGGTCGCATCCGGACGTGGCCCGTCGCCACCACGCCGACCTGTTGTCGCCGGAGGAGCTGGCGCGGAGCGGCCCGGGCTCGGCCTATTGAGGCCGGCCGTCAGCCGGCGATAAGCTTCGTCGCGGCGTTCGACTTGTCGAGCATGCTGGCGAGCGTCGCATGGTCGAGCACGCCGGCCGTGGCGTCGCGCACTTCCAGCATGATGATGCGAACGGCGCAGGTGCGCTTGTCGCCGCAGTCGGTGCACGGTTGGAAGGCCGTGCGGCTGGCACAGGCGATCGGCGCCAGCGGACCGTCGAGCGCCCTGACGACAGCGCCGACCGGGATTTCCTCGGGAAGGCGTGACAGGGCGAAGCCGCCGCCCGGCCCCTTCCAGGACCGGACGAAGCCAGCGTTCTTGAGATCGCGCATGATGGCGTCGAGGAACTTCTTGGAGATGTTTTCCTTGTCGGCAATCTCCGCCACCTGCACCGCCTTGCCGGGTTCGGCCCGGGCGAGGTGCACGAGCGCCTTCAGCCCATATTTTCCCTTGCGCGTCAACATGCTGCGCCTCTCCGATCGCTTCCTGCTACGGCATTAGCCGTAGGACGAGCAGCGGTCAACGGCAGCCGCATCGGCGGTGCGCCGATTGCCGCCGAACCGGGAGAAAAAACCGCTGCCGGCGGCAAATTTGAAACGCCTTTGCTATCCGTCGGGCCGTCTTTGCCGTCAAATATCCCTGTGTCCGATCGGATCGGACGCGGCGGTGATTTGATGCAGCTTGCGGCCGCCTGCCAAAACGCTAAAGCGCCATGATCACGTCATGGCCCCCGAGAAACGACATTCCGCCATGAAACGCGTTCAGTTCACCTCTCTCCCATCCCCGTCTTGCAATGTCCGGCACCAGCCGGCCCGCCGATGTCGGTGGGCCTGAAGCCGGCCGCTCAACACCGCAAAATTGTCAGGGAAACACGGCTTGCCGCGCGCCGTTTGTGCGCCGTGCGGACAAGGCCGGGGGACAGGACCATGCACACGTCATTTGTCGTCGAGATCGCCGACCAGGCCGTCGGCCTCGCCATCCGCACCAAGAATGTCTACGAATTCCACGCCCTCGAACCCGCCTTCCGCGGTCTCGACGGCGCTGTGTTTCCCAGCGGCCTGGCGGCGGAACAAGCGGCGCGCCGCTACTGGCATGCGGCGACAAACCAGTTGCCGCCGCGCCGGGGACGCCGGAACCACTCGCTACTGGGGGCGACGAGAAATCGCGCGTGACGAAATAGACGCATCATCGTCATCACGGGCAACCAGATACTAGTAGCTGTCGATTTTTGCTGTTGACCGGCAAGCTCACCCTTCCAAGCGATGCCGAAGACTGCCCCGGGGCGCAATCACCGGGGCCTTTTATTTGAAGCTTCCGCGCAGGTACGCCATTTCAACGCACCGAGGCGGCGGACTGGAACAATAATCTGCATTAGTATTTAAAATTGATAGATTATGTTTTGAGACGTTTTGCCGCCGGTGGTTAGCTGGTCCTCAGAACCCGCCGCGCCGGCCTCCTCCCGGCGACCATCGTCCAGGTGAGGCGGGTTCAAGTCCTTTCAGAAAAGCAGGTATTCCATGTCCATCAGCACGAAATTTGTCAGCACGCTGGCGACGGCCGGTCTGGCCCTGACGATCGGCGCCTTTTCCGCCGTGTCGGCTTCGGCCGGACCGACGCTCGACGCCATCCAGCAGCGCGGCTTCATCAAGGTCGGCGTTGGCGGTTCGTCGCCCGGCTTCTCGTTCCCCGACGCCAGCGGCAAGTGGCAGGGGTTCTTCGTCGATTTCGGCCGGGCGCTGGCCGTCACCGTGTTCAACAACCCCGACAAGGTCGAATTCACCTCATCCTCACCGCAGCAGCGCCTGCCGGCCTTGCAGGCCGGCGAGTTCGACATCCTGCTGTCGGGCGTGACGCAGACCATCACCCGCGCCTTCAAGCTCGGTTTTCACTTCGGTCCGGTCATCTTCTATGACGGTCAGGGCATCCTGGTGAACAAGTCGCTCGGCGTCGCCAAGGCCGTCGAACTCGACGGCGCCACCATCGGCGCCCAGTCCGGCACGACGGGCGAACTCAATATCGCCGACTTCTTCCGCAAGACCGGCAAGGCCTACAAGCCCGTGGTCATCGAGGACTCCAACGAATTCCAGAAGGCGATCGAATCCGGCCGCGTCGACGCCCTGACGCAGGACGCCTCGGATCTGGCCATCATCCGGACGCAGCTGGCCAAGCCGGACGACTATGTCGTCCTGCCCGAACGGCTGTCCAAGGAGCCGCTGGTCCCCGCCGTGCGCGGCGGCGACGATCGCTGGCTCGAGATCGTCGACTGGACGGTCTACGCCACCATCCAGGCCGAGGAATTCGGCATCACCCAGAAGAATGTCGATGAGTTCCTGACGAGCGAGGACCCGGCCATCAAGCGGTTCCTCGGCGTCGACACCTCGCTCGGCGAAGCCATCGGTCTCGACCCGAAGTTCGCCTACAACATCATCAAGGCCGTCGGCAACTACGGCGAGATCTTCGATCGCTCGATCGGCCCCAGCACCAAGGTCGGCTTCCAGCGCGGCTACAACGATCTCTGGACGCGCGGCGGCCTCATCTACTCGCCGCCGTTCCGTTGATCGCCATCGGGAGGAACGAACATGGTCGACATCGTTGATCATGTGACCGGCCTCATCGACGCTCCGGCCCGCCGACGGCGGACCGGGGTGTTGGCGCTGGCGCGGTTTTGGTTTGGCGAGCGCCTGCTCTGGCAGGCGGTGCTGTATCTCGGGACGCTGGCCTTGTTCGGCTATCTCGGCAGCAACCTATTTGCCAACATGCGGCGCCTCGGGCTGTCACCGGGATTTGCCTTTCTCGATCACGCCGCCAACTTCGGCATCGGCGAAACGCTGATCCGCTACGCCGCCGGCGACAGCTACCTGCGGGCGATCGTGGTCGGGCTCCTCAATACCGTCGAGGTGTCGATCACCGGCTGCCTGCTGGCCACCGTCATCGGTGTCGCTGTGGGTATCGCCCGGCTGTCGGCCAACCCGCTGATCAGCCGGGTGGCGCAGGGCTACGTCGAGATCCTGCGCAACACGCCGCTGCTGCTGCAACTGTTCGCCTGGTCGCAACTGCTGCACCTGCTGCCCAATCCGCGTCAGGCGTTGCAGCCGCTACCCGGCGTGCGGCTCAGCAACCGCGGGCTGTTTCTGCCCAGCCTCGACGCCGGCGGCCATGGCGCGACCATCGCCGTCGCCGGGCTGCTGCTGGCCGGGCTGGCGGCCGTCGTGCTGCGGCGGCAACGGCGGGCGGCGGGGCGGACCGGGCCGGGCGCGCGCGTCTTGGCGGTGGTCGTTCCGGTCGGCCTGCCGCTGCTGGCAGCCCTGATCGCCGGGGTTCCCATGGCCATCGACGTCCCGGCGCTCAAGGGGTTCAACATCGTCGGCGGTCTGACGCTGACGCCGGAGTTCGCCGCCCTGGCCCTCGGTCTGGCCGTCAACGCCTCGGCCAGCATCGCCGAGACGGTGCGCGGCGGCATCCTGTCGGTGGCGCGCGGCCAATGGGAGGCCGGCGAGAGCCTGGGTCTGCACCGGCTGACGACCTTGCGTCTGATCATTCTGCCGCAGGCGCTGCGGATCATCGTGCCGGTCATGACGTCAAGCTATCTCAGTCTGGCCAAGAACTCGTCGCTGGCGGTGGCCATCGGCTTTCCGGAACTGGTCAGCATCCTCAACACGACGGCCAACGTCACCGGTCAGGCGCTCGAAACCATCTTCATCATGATGGTCGTCTACCTGTCGCTGAGCCTGTTGGTGTCGGTGCTGATGAACGCCTACAACCGCCGTTCGGCCATCTGGGCGGAGGCGCGCCGATGATCGCCCACCGCCGCTTGTCCCGACCCATACCACTGTTCAAGGCTGCGTTCGGCTCGCCCGGCCATGCCGCCGTCAGTCTGGCGCTGGCGGGGCTGGTGGCCGTGGCGGTGCCGCCGCTGCTGAACTGGCTGCTGTTCGATGCCACCTGGGTCGGCACGGCCGATGACTGCCATGGGCGGAGCGGCGCCTGCTGGGCCTTCGTCGGGGCCAAGCTGCAGTTCGTCCTGCTCGGGCTCTATCCGCAGGGCGACGCTTGGCGCGCCTACGCCGTCGACGGCCTGCTGCTGGCGCTGGCCGCCGCCTCGACGGTGCCGCGACTGTGGTCGCGCGGATTGCTGGCCGCCTGGATCGGCGGCCTGCTGGCCTCGATCTGGCTGCTCGGCGGCGGTCTCGGGCTGCCCCAGATAACGTCCGACAAGTGGGGCGGGCTGCCGGTGACGCTGCTGCTGTCGTTCGGCAGTTTCCTGCTGTCCTTTCCGCTCGCCATCGCCCTGGCGCTGGCCCGGCGCTCGCGCATGGGAGGGCTCAGGATCTATGCCGTCGCCTTTATCGAAGTCGTGCGCGGCGTGCCGTTCATCGCCGTGCTCTATGCGGCAACGCTGCTGTTTCCCCTGATGCTGCCGTCAGGCGCTGCCATCGATAAGTTCGCCCGCGCCGCCGCCGCGCTGTCGATCTTCGTCGCCGCCTATTTCGCCGAGATCATCCGGGCAGGACTGCAGGGCGTGCCGCACGGGCAGTACGAGGCGGCGTCGGCGCTGGGGCTCACCTACTGGCAGGCGCTGCGCCTCATCGTGCTGCCGCAGGCGCTGCGCGCGGTCATTCCGTCGATCGTCAATCTGGCGATCGGCATCTTTCAGGATACGACGCTGGTGGCGATCATCGGCATGTTCGATCTGCTCAATGCCGCCCGGACAGCCGCGTCGGCCGATCAGGCCTGGCTCGGCTTCTATGCCGAATCCTACGTCTTCGCGGCGCTCGTCTATTTCGTCTTCTGCTTTTCGGCCTCGCGCTACAGCCTCTGGCTGGAACGCCATCTTCGGCCGGCTTAGTGGCCGGAACAAATCCGATCCGCGCCCGACCACCTCCGCTGGCAATCTGTTTCGGGCCGGGGTGGCAAAAGAAAAATATAAAGCTGATAGTTTTCATGGATATTTACTAGTTTTCCCCGGTGGCGCGATTGGACGCCCTGCCAAAAGCCGCCGGGGACTGGAGCATGCCGGAAGATCGAATGCCGCGTTTCGAGCTGGCGCAGAGCGGCGTCGCGCTCAGCCGTCTGGGGCTGGGAACGGCAGCGTTCGGCGGCGCCGACTGGAGCGGCGGCCGCGGCGCGCAGGATGACGCGGTGTCGCAAGCCACCATCCGGCGGGCCATCGAGGCGGGCATCAACTGGATCGACACCGACGCCGTGTTCGGACTGGGACACGCCGAGGAAGTCATTGGCGAGGTCGTGCGCACCCTGGCGCCGTCCGAACGGCCGCAGATCGCCACGGCGGTCGGGTTCGACTGGGACGGCCGATCGCGGCGGACGCCGCCGCGCCAGTCCGCCGATCCCCGCCGGATCCGCCAGCAGATTGAGCGTTCGCGCGGCCGTCTCGGCGTCGATGTCATCGATCTCGTCAAACTGCACTTCGCCGATCCCTCGGCCGCGCGGTTCGAGGACATGTGGTCGACCCTGCTCGATATCCGGCATAGCGGTCTGGCGCGGGCCTTTGGGCTGGTGGCGCCAGACAGCGTGCATCTCGAACGAGCCGAGCGCATCGGCGGCTGCGACGCGGTGTTCGTCGAACTGTCGATCCTCGACCGGCGGGTGGCCGAGGGCGAACTGTCCTGCCGCGGACCGTCCGCGCCGGCGTTCATCGCCTACCGCACGCTTGCCGCGGGACGCCTGCTCAAGGGCGAGGAGACCGGGCCGCTTCGCAGCGCCCTCGATACCATCGCCGCCCGCCGCCACAGCGGCCCTTCGGCCGTCGCCACGGCGTGGTCGCTGGCCTGGCCAGGCATTGCCGGCGCCGTCGTCGGGGCCCGATGTCCGGCGCATCTCGACACCGTACTCGATGCCGCGGCGCTGCATCTGACCGCCCGCGACTTTGCCGACATCGCCAACCTGCTGGCAACGGCGAGCGAGGCGCGCGGACCTGTCAATCCGCGTCAATTCGCCAAGGCCGCCTGAACCGGGCCCTTCATTTCCTTGCGGAGAAAGATCATGTCCAATTTGCGCAAACCGGCGCGCTCGGCGCTGGACCTTATCGGCACGACACCTGTCGTCGAACTGACCCGGCTCGACACCGGCGTCTGCCGCCTGTTCGTCAAGCTGGAGAACACCAATCCCGGCGGCTCGATCAAGGACCGCGTGGCGCTGTCGATGATCGCCGCCGCCGAGGCCGACGGGCGCCTCAAGCCGGGCGGCACCATCATCGAGGCGACGGCCGGCAACACCGGCCTGGGGCTGGCCCAAGTCGGTCTGCCCAAGGGCTACAACGTCATCCTCGTCGTTCCCGACAAGATGTCGCGCGAGAAGATCGCCCACCTGCGGGCGCTCGGCACCGATGTCCGCATCACCCGATCGGATGTCGGCAAGGGGCACCCGGCCTACTATCAGGACATGGCCGAGCGCCTCGCCGCCGAGATTCCCGGCGCCTTCTACGCCAACCAGTTCGCCAACCCGGCCAATCCCCGCGCCCACGAGACGACCACGGCGCCCGAGATCTACGCCCAGCTCGACGGCGACATTGATGCCATCGTGGTCGGCGTCGGGTCAGGCGGCACGTTGTCGGGAATCGGTCGCTACTTCCGGCGCGTTTCGCGGAAGACCCGGATGGTCCTGGCTGATCCGGCCGGCTCGGTGCTGGCGCCGCTGGTCAACACCGGTCGGATAATCGAGGCCGGATCGTGGGCCGTCGAGGGCATCGGCGAGGACTTCGTGCCGCCCAATTGCGATCTCAGCCTGGTGTCGACGGCCTATACCATCACCGATGGCGAGAGCTTCGCTGCCGCCCGCGAGCTTCTGGCCAAGGAAGGCATTCTGGCCGGCTCGTCCTCCGGCACGCTGCTGGCGGCGGCGCTCCGCTACTGCCGCGAGCAGACGACGCCGCAGCGGGTGGTGACGCTGGTCTGCGACACCGGCGCCAAATATCTCTCCAAGGTCTACGACGACGGCTGGCTGATCGAGCAGGGCATTTCCGGCCGGCCACTCAACGGCAACCTGTCCGATCTGGTCATCCGCCGCCAGCAGGACGGCGCCACCATCACCGTCGCGCCCGACGACACGCTGGCCACCGCCTACAAGCGCATGCGCCAGGCCGACGTGTCGCAGCTGCCCGTGGTGGCGGCCGGCCGGCTGGTCGGCATTATCGACGAGAGCGATCTCTACGTCGCCCTCGGGCGCGGCGCCGCCACCGGCTCGTCGCGCTTCGGCGAACTGGTCGGCCGCCACATGATCACCGACCTGCACACCCTGCAGTCGGCCGAACCCGTTGCGGCGGCGCTGCCGCTGTTCGAGCGCGGCGAAGTGGCGCTGGTGCTCGACGGCACCGACTTCCTCGGCGTGGTGACCCGCGTCGATCTCATCAACCACCTGAGGCTGCACTCGTGACCGACCCTGCCGACCGCAACAACCATCATCTGGCGTTTTCAACCCGCACCGTACACGGTGGCCAGAGCCATGACCCGCTGACCGGCGCCGTCATGGTGCCGATCTACGCCACCTCGACGTTTGCCCAGTCGAGCCCCGGCGTGCACAAGGGCTGGGAATATGGCCGCACTCACAACCCGACCCGGCAAGCCTTCGAACGGGCGATCGCCGATCTCGAGGGGGGCAGCGCCGGCTTCGCCTTCGCCTCGGGTCTGGCCGCCATCGCCAACATTCTCGAACTGCTCGATCACGGCGCCCACATCGTCGCCTCCGACGATCTCTACGGCGGTACCTTCCGCCTGATCGACAAGGTCAAGCGGCGGAGCGCCGGCCTCGAGGTGTCGTTTGCCGACTTCCGCGATGCCGCTGCCATCGAGGCCGCCATCCGGCCGGAGACACGACTCATCTGGGTGGAAACGCCGACCAACCCGATGCTGAAGATCGCCGATCTGCAGGCCATCGCCGCCATCGGCCGCCGCCATGGCATCGTCACCGTTGCCGACAACACCTTCGCCAGTCCGGCGCTGCAGCGGCCGATCGAGTTCGGCTTCGACCTCGTCGTCCACTCGACGACCAAGTATCTCAACGGTCATTCGGACATGATCGGCGGTGCCGTCGTCGTCGGCAGCAACGCCGAACTCCGGGAGCGCCTGACCTTCCTACAGAACGCCGTCGGCGCCATTTCCGGGCCGTTCGACAGCTTTCTCGCCCTGCGCGGATTGAAGACGCTGGCGTTGCGCGTCGAGCGTCACAGCCAGAACGGTCTCGCCATTGCCCGCTTCCTCGAAGCGCGTACCGACGTCCGGCGGGTCATCTATCCCGGTCTCGCCAGCCACCCGCAGCACGAGCTGGCCAAAGCGCAGATGTCGGCGTTCGGCGGCATCGTCACCGTCGAGCTCGACCGCGATCTCGAGGGAACCAGGCGATTTCTCGAGAACACCCGGCTGTTCACGCTGGCCGAGAGCCTCGGCGGCGTCGAAAGCCTGATCGAGCATCCGGCGATCATGACGCATGCTTCGATCCCGCCGGCCACGCGGGCGGCGCTCGGCATCTCCGACGGGCTGGTCCGCATCTCCGCCGGCATCGAGGATGGCGCCGATCTCATCGACGACCTGAAGGCGGCCCTCGACGCCTGAGGGATCGTCCTGAGATGGCCGGCCGGGACGCTCGTTCCGGCCGGTTCTTTTTTGCTCCCTGATCGGGGCGATCAGGCGACGACGCGCGGACGTTCGTGCTCGGCCTTTTCCAGGCGGACGATGTGCTCGGCCCAGCGTGCCGACCAGTCGCGCAGCTCCGACTGGCTGAGCGGGGTCGGCACCTTCGAGGTCTCATGGGCGGCGATGTGGCGAGCGAGCGCGCGGTAGACGTCGGCCTGTTCGGACTTGGGCGCCGCTTCGATGGTCGTGCGGCCGGACAGCTCGGCTTGGGTGACCGTCAGCGACCGGGGCACAAACTGGACGATCAGCGTCGACGTCCTGGCCGCGAAGTCCTCGATCACGTCGCGCTGAAAGTCGGTGTTGATCGAGTTGGCGATGATGCCGCCGAGCAGCGCGCCACCGGACGACGAGAACTTCTCGATGCCTCGAAACAGGTTGTTGGCCGCGTAGATGGCCATGAAGTCGGCCGACGACACCGTGAACACGTGCTCGGCGATGCCTTCGCGCACCGGCACGGCGAAGCCGCCGCACACCACGTCGCCGAGAACATCGTAGATGACGAAATCGAGGTCGAGGTCTTCGAACACCCGCTGCTGCTTCAGCAGCTCGACGGCGGTGATGATGCCACGGCCGGCGCAGCCGACGCCGGGCTGCGGGCCACCGGCCTCGACGCAATAAATGCCGCCGAAGCCCTTGAACACGGCTTCGTGGGCGTCGACCCGGCGCTTCTCGGCCAGAAGCTCCAGGACCGAGGGGATGTATTCGCCGCCGCGCAAGGTGGTCGTCGAGTCGGCTTTGGGGTCGCAGCCGAACTGCATCACCTTGTAGCCGGCTTCGACGAGCGCGGCGGAGATGTTGGAGGTGGTGGTCGACTTGCCGATGCCACCCTTGCCGTAGATGGCGATCTGCTTGGGTTTGCGGGACATGAGACTGCTCCTGTTGGTAGGCGATGACGTTTCAGCCGTGGGAAAAGGTCGGCTCGGCCACGAGGTCGTCGCCGTAGAGTTCGGGCGTGTAGTCGCTGAGGCCAGGCACACCGGCGGCGTCGGCGCGGCAGCGCTGGCAGTGGGTGAACACCTTGAGATGGGCGGCGGCGGCGGCGCGCGCCTTGTGGCGCTCGACGAAGGTCGGCTCGGGCAGGTGCTTGAGGTGATGCTCGGGGATCAGCGGGATGATGTTGATCATACGGGCGCCGGCGCCAGCCACCGCCGCCGCGATGTCGCCGATGTGGTGGTCGTTGACGGTCGGGATCAGCACCGTGTTGATCTTGATGGTGAAGCCGAGCTCGGCTGCTCTGGCGATGCCGTCGAGCTGGTTGGCGATCAGGCGGTGGGCCGCCTCGACGCCGTCGAGGCGCCGGCGCTCCCAGGCCAGCTTTGGCGTGATCTGCGCCTGGATCGCCGCATCGACGGCGTTGACCGTGACCGTCAACGTCGTGACGCCGGCGGCCCGCAGTTCGCCGACGCGGGCGGGCAGCATCAGGCCATTGGTGGAGACGCAGAGCGTCAGGTCCGGCCAGCGGGCATGGATGCGGCCGAACGTCGCGATGGCGTGGTGGCTGGCGAGCGGGTCGCCGGGCCCGGCGATGCCGACGACGGCGAGGTTGGGGATGAGGCGCACCGCCCGCTCGACGACGCCGACGGCGTCCTCGGGCGTCAGCAGCCGGGCCGCCACGCCCGGACGATGCTCGACGCGGTTGAAGTCGCGCCGGCA
The DNA here is from genome assembly GCA_937868725.1 of uncultured Pleomorphomonas sp. GTDB lineage: Bacteria > Pseudomonadota > Alphaproteobacteria > Rhizobiales > Pleomorphomonadaceae > Pleomorphomonas. The sequence goes on along the minus strand of CALMMQ010000115.1, from coordinate 18,254 downwards.
GAAGGCACAGGCGATGTTGCAGGCCGGCGATACCGGCAGGTGCAGTCGCGCCGCCTTGGCGTGACCTTCGGCGGTGGTCGAAAAGCAGGGATGCCGGCCTTCGAGGTCGGGGAAGGCCGGCACCATGGCCGCCTGCCGCATGGCGTGCGCCGCGCAGGCGCTGCTGGATGGGTCACTCATGCCGCCGTCTCCGTAGCGAACAGGCCGTCGAACCGGCCGAGCTGACGCAACGTGTCGTCAACCGTGTCGTCGGTCTCGAAGGCCAGAATGCCGAGCCGCGTCAGGCGGTTGATGGCGCATTCGCCGAGGCGTGACACCACCACGGCCCGGCAGTCGGCAACGAGGGCGACGGAGGCGTCCATCGCCTCGTCGGCGCGGTCGCAGCCCGAGCCGCAGGCCGGACGGTTGTTGCGCGTTTCGACGTGGCGACTGCCTTTGGCGGAGACATCCCAGATTTCGAAGCGGGTGGCGTGGCCGAAATGCTCGGAGACGCGGGCGCCCGAGGCGGTGCCGATGGCAACGCGCACGGTGGCGGGGAGCGGTGTGGGGGCGGTCGTCATAGTCCGGCCGCCTCCGGGTTCTCCTCGGTCGACTGGCGGACGACGGTGGTATAGGTGCGCTCGAGCAGCTGCAGCGCGCCGCGATAGCCGATGTAGCTGCGGGCGATGACCACTTCGTCGGTCACGGGGTAGGAGATCTCGACCAGCGGGGCGCCGATTTCACCGGCGATGGCCGCTTCCCAGGTTGAGCCGAAGACGATTGGGTACTCGCCGGTACGTGGATGCGCCTTGATCAGGGCGCGCGCCTTGTGGCCGTCGGGCTCGAACACCGGTGTGGCGTCGACGCCGGGCGCCAGATCGCGGAAGGCGGCGATGATGCCGGCCCGCTCTTCGTCCGGCGGGTTCTCGGTGATGACGAAGACGCCGGGGTTGAGGCCGAGATCACCGACGAAGAACCTGGCGATCGCCAGGACGTAGGCGCTTTCGCCGACGACGTTGATCTCTGACGGCAGGCGGTATTGGCTTGTGCAGCCCGAGTAGAAGTGGGCGAAATCCCTGATGTAATGGTAATACTGCTTCTCTTCACTGGCGATGAACGCTTCGACGCGCTCGCTGTCGAGGCCGGTGGCGGCGGCAATCGCGCGCAGGAAGGTCGCCGTGGCGCGGGCGCCGATCGGCAGCGCCGGCAGGTGCAGCAGCGGCTGGTCGTAGGTCTTCTGCAGATGTCGGGCGATCGACAGTCCGAGCCAGGGCGACAGCACCAGATTGAGTTCGGCGGTCGGTATGGCCCGCCACTCGTCGAGCCCGTGCGAGGCGGGGCCGAACAGGATGTTCACTTCAAGGCCGATGCCCTCAAGGAGACGACGCAGCTCGGTAAGGTCGCCGCGCCAGAACGGGTTCTGGTAGGGCAGCAGCGCCCAGACATTGACAAGGCCCCGCCGCTTGGCCGGATTGGCGCCCGCCGCCTTGTCGACATACTGGTCGATGATGGCCCGGACGATGGTCTCGTGGCCGTTGAAGTTGTTGCCGCGATAGCCGAGCGTATCGGCGTAGACGATGGGAATGCCACGGCGCTGGTAGCTCTTGACGAGGTTTTCGGCGTCGTCGCCAACCAGGCCGGGGATGCAGCCGGACTGGACGACGTAAAGCTCGGCCGCCATGACCTTCAGCGTCGCGGCGATCAGTTCGTCGAGCCGGTCGGCACCGCCGAAGATCACTTCCTTGTTGCCGATGTTGGTCGAGGGCACGTGAAATTCGCCGCCCTGATAGCCGGAGATGCCGGAGAGGGCATGAAACTGCTTGGTGGCACAGCCGGGGCCGCAGTGGGTGATCGGAATGGCCGCTTCGATGGCGATGACCGAGGTGAGGGCGCCGAGCGCGCAGGCGTAGCGCACCTGCTCGATCGGTCCCGGCGAGGTGGTGAAGTTGCCGGCGAACTCGGTGTCCGGCGTCGAATGGATGTTCATGTCGGTCTCCGGCTCACTCGGCGGCGGCTGCGGTGTCGATGGCGGCGTAGGGATCGGTTTCGTCGAGCCACCAGCGCTGGTAGGGGAAGGCGGAATGGGCGGCGACGTCTTCGTAGAAGCGGCGGCGCGGCAGCACGCGCTTGATGGCCCGGCCGATGGTCAGGAGGCCTTCGTAGCCAAGCCCGTCGTTGGAATAGAAGATCGGCAGCACCGGAATGCCCATGCGGGCGGCCAGGATGGCCATCGAACCCGAATGGCGGCAGATGACGAAGTCGGGCTTGGCGCGCAGCAGCGCGGCGTGGGCCTGGAAGTGCTGGTCGGGACTGACGGTGAAGTGCTCGATGTCGCCGGTGGTCTGAACGAGATGGCCGAGCGAATCCTGTTCCGGATCGCGGCTGTCGGCCACCGGGTCGTGGTGGAAGGAGTAGGCGTCGTCGACGGTGATGCCGAGTTCCCTGAGGTCGGCGATCAGGCCGTGGGCAAAGGCGGCGCCGGCGGCGACGAAGCCGCGCTTGCCCTTGAGGGCGGCGCGCAGGCTGGCAAGTTCCGGCGCGATGCGCGCCCGCTCGGCGGCGATGACCGCCTCCACCCGTTCCGGCGCGCGGCCGGTGACGCGGGCGATATCGCGCAGCCAGTTGTCGGTGGCCTCAAGGCCATAGGGCAGCGGCGCCTTGATCTCGGGCACGCCGTATTCCTGTTCGAGGCCGGTGGCGAGATAGGACAGCACGAAACACATGGTGATGGTGGCCGACGCCGTCGACAGGGCGGCAAGGCGCTCGATCGGATTGCCGCCCATGACCAGATTGACCGACAGGCCGAGCGGGTTGAGCAGCGGCGAGAACACGTCGGGGCCGCCGAGGTGGATGACGTTGATGAGGTCGTCGCGCTTGTCGACGCTGGCGGGCACCAGCCGCCGCAGGATACCGTGCTCGATGACGTCCCAACCGCTCGACCAGTGGCGCGACTTGAAGCCCTCGCAGTGCAGCGGCACCACGGGAATGCCGAGTTCCTTTTCAAGCTGGCTGGCCGTGCCGTCGACGTCGTCGCCGATGATGCCGGTGGCGCAGGAAGTGGCGACGAATATGACGCGCGGATGATGCCGTTCGAAGGCTTCGCGGATGGTGTCGGCCAGGCGCTCGACGCCGCCGAACACCATGTCCTGCTCGCCGAGATTGGTGCAGATGGTGCGGGGATCCTCCGGCTTCCAGCCGCGCCGCGCCGCCAGATCGCGCGAATAGCGCGAGGTCAGCGACTGGCTGGAGGCGCAGCCGATCGGAGAATGCTGGATGACCACCGTATCCTTGATGATGGTGGCATTGGTGACGGCGATCTGCTCGGCACACATCGAGGCCTGGGAATACGGGCTGCTCGCCTCGCAAAGACGCTTGCCGCCGGGGCCGCAATCGCGACCGCAACCGAAGGTGAAGGCGGAATCCCTGGCCAGCTCGAGTGCGCTGCCGTCCCATTGGGTGATCGTGCCGAGGCGCTGGTCGCGGGTCTCGGCTTGCGGTGTACGAAGATTGATGGCCATGCGTCGCTTCCTGCACTGGTGTCGACGGTCCGGTCAGACGAGAACCCGACAGCGTCTGCGCAACCGGCTGCCGGTGTTGGGGGATCGCGCTCGGCGAATGACAGCCTTCACAGTCAACAAATCATGCCGCCATAAAAGACGATAGATTTTGTATTCTAATTCTGGGCTGGCATGGACAGTTTTTGCCCGCGGCAGCTGTCGCCAGCAAAATTCGGTTCCCAAAAAGTCCAATAAATATATATACTTAATATATATTACTTATGCGGCGCCGCGGCGAAGGGCCGGGGTCGCCGGCCCTGCCGGGGGCGGCCATCAATCACCCGGGGGAAAAGGACGGCCGTGGGCTCCGGTCGGGCGGGCATAACGGCTGATGTGCGAAAGCGGCCAGGGCAGGGTTTCTTTTTCTCTTCGGCGGCGGCGGGCGCAATGGCCGAGCTTGAGGAAATCCTAGTCAATCGGTAGTTTTTTCCCATCCCGCCAAGGGGTCCTGCTGCAAGGGTATCATCATGTCGGCTCAATCTGCCAAGGTCATCGATCTCACGGAAGTTCGTCTCGCTCGCGCCGCTGCCGCCCGCGTCGAGACGCCGTGCATGACGGTGCCGCCGGTGATGCCGAGCGTGGTCTGGGTGCCGATCTGGACCTACGTCCCGGCCTTCAGCCTCGGTCGCTGATCATGGACCTGCGCGCCGTTCCCGTCCCCCGGGACGACGAGGCGGTGAAAGCCGACATCGCCGAGGAAATCCCGGCCATCGTCGGCTACAATCTCAGAAAGCTGCGCACCCGGCGCGGTCACTCGCTGGAGCGGCTCGCCCGGCTGAGCGGCGTCAGCCGCGCCATGCTGGGGCAGATCGAAACCGGCAAGAGCGCGCCGACCATATCGGTGCTGTGGAAGATCGCCACCGCCCTCGGCGTGTCGTTCGCCACCCTGCTGGCCAGCGAGGCCGAGCGGGGCGTGGTGGTGCTGTCGCGCACCAAGTCCAAGGTGCTGACCTCGTCGGAAGGTCGTTTCCAGTCGCGCGCCCTGTTTCCGTTCGATGGCGAACGCAAGGTGGAGTTCTACGAGTTGCGCCTCGCCGGACTGCATCGCGAGGTCGCGGGGGCTCACCAGCAGGGGACGGTCGAAAACCTCGTCGTCTCCGCCGGCACCGTCGAAGTGTCGGTGGGCGACAGCGCGCCGCGCGTGCTGTCGGAGGGCGATGCCGTCCTGTTCGACGCCGACGTGCCGCACGCCTACCGCAACCTCGGCACCGGCGAGGCGGTGCTGTATCTGGTCATGACCTACGTCGAGGAAGTGCGCGTCTGAGCGTCATCCGGAGACGGAAAAGGGCCGGGGCGGATCGCCCACGGCCCTTCTGGCGTTGGTCAGGCGCGCGCCGCTCAGCAGGCGCAGCAGCACATCATCGGCATGCCGCCGCACATCATCATCATGGGCATGCCGCCCTGCATCATGGCCATCATGCGCTTGCAGCCGTCCATGAACATGTCCATGCTCATGCCGTCCATGGGCATCATCTCGCAGGTCATACCGGTCTTGGTCATCTCGCAGCTCATCTTGGCCATCATGACGGGCATCATTTGGGGCATCATGCCGCCCATCATCATCGGGTTCATCATGTTGCCCATCATCGGGTTCATCATGCCGTTCATCATCGGCATCGACATCATCTGGGGCATCATCGGCTGCATGTTCATGGCGGGGGTCATCTCGGGAGCTCCTGGAGCAGCGTGGCGCTGCGAATTTCGATGACCCCGTGATAGGCCCCGGGCAGACCGGGCTCAACGACGGAGCGACCGGCAGCTGTCGATTGCTCCGCGACATTGGACGGCCCGGCGACTTGGCGGCCGGTTCCGTCCGTTCAAACGGAAAAGCGTCTGTGATCGCGGCGGCGACGCTGTCCCGTCCGCATTCGTACGTGGCTGCAGCCGTTTTCTAGCCAGGGCGGCTGCGGTGGGCGGAGATTGCGCCGTTGGACGAACTATAGAATAGAAATTTGATAGGTTATATTGATCAAACGCGGCCTTGGGCTAGACTTCCATCCGTTCCGCTATTCCGGAACCCCGATTGAAGGAGTGGGGCCGATGGCAAGCAACGCAGCTGGCGTGCCGCAGGTAAACAGGCGTTCGGTTCTGAAGTCGGCGGCGGCCATCGCCGTGGCGGCAACGGCGGGCGCGGCGGGGGCCGGGCGGCTGTTCTCCCCGGCCATCGCCGGCCCGGCCCCGAAAATCCGCCTGGCCTGGACCGAGGTCGCCGCCTGCCATTCGCCGCTCGGTTTCGGCGTGGCCAAGGGGCTTTACGCCAAGCACAACATCGACGTCGAGCTGTTCTATCAGGGCGCCAGCGGTCAGACGCTGATCCAGGCGCTCGCCACCGGCAAGGCCGACGCCGGCGCTGGCTTGATCGGCGACTGGCTGAAGCCGCTCGAACAGGGCTTCGACGTCAAGCTGTTCGTCGGTTCGCACGGCGGTTGCCTGCGACTGCTGGCGCCGCAGGACTCGCCGGTCAAAACGCTGGCTGACGTCGGCGGCAAGACGATCTCCGTCTACGGCCTCGGCACCTCGCCGCAGCTGCAGTTTCAGGTGGCGATCGCCAAGGCTGGCGTCGATCCCGACAGCATCACCTGGAAAGTGGCGCCGTTCGAGCTGGTGGGCGAGGCCGTGGCCAAGGGCGAGGCGGATCTCGTCGCCCATCTCGACCCCTGGGCCTACTCGATCCAGAAGCAGCACAACTACCGGCTCATCGCCGATTCCCAGACCGGCTACTTCGAGAACCGCAGCTGCTGCGTGCTCGGGGCCAACGGTCCGTTCCTGAAGGACAATACGGACGCCATCCGCCGTCTGGCCGCCGCCAACATCGAGGTGCACGAATACACCGCCAGCCATCCGGACGAGGTGGCGGCCTGGTATCTTGAAAACCTCAAGCCGGCCGGCCTCGATCAGCAGAGCCTGACCGAGATCATCGGCAACCTCGTCACCCATAATCACCCGATCGGGCGCGAGTTGATCGAACAGGTGCGGCTCGGGGCCGAGGATCTCAAGTTCGTCAAGGTGCTGGATGCGACCACCGACCCCAGGGAACTGGCCGAGCGGGTGACCGTCAACATCCTTGCCTGAGCGGCCTCGCCGAGGTCGCCGCTACCATCATCAGAGCCGGAGAATGGACCGTGAGCGATGTTGCTTCCACGGCCGACGGGGATCTCATCGCCGCGTCGGACCGAACCTTGCCGTTGTGGCGTCAGGGCCTGCTGGCCGCCGTGCTGTGGCTGGCGACGGCCGGCGTGACGGTCGGTCTGCCTGACGTCATCCCCTGGGGCAGCGCCGGCCTGTTCGCCGGTCTCACCGCCGCCGTGGGTCTCGGGCTCATCGCCTTGTCGGTCGGTGTGCACCGCCTCGGCGCTGTCGGCCGGCGGCTCGTCCATTACGGACCGTGGCTGATCGCCGTCGGCGTCTGGTTTCTCGTCTGGGAGTATACGACGGCCAAGACCGGCTGGCTGCCCAAGCCGTTCTTCTCGCCGCCGCACGGTCTGCTCAACGTCTACGTCGTCGACGGGCCGCGCCTTTTGATCTGCGTCGGCTATTCGCTGCGGCTCTGGGCCTTCGGCTTCTTCTCCGGCGCTGCCGTCGGCTTCCTGTTCGGCGTGGCGCTCGGCTGGTCAGAGCGGGTCAACTACTGGGGCATGCCGGTGCTCAAGCTGATCGGGCCGGTGCCGGCCACCGCCTGGATCCCGGCGATGTTCTTCTTCTTTCCGACGACGTTTCTGGCCTCGGTGTTCCTGGTGGCGCTGGCCGGCGGCATTCCCGTCGCCATCCTGACCGCTTCGGGCGTGTCGTCGGTCAACCGGTCGTACTACGACGTCGCCCGGACGCTCGGCGCCAGCCGATGGTTCCTGGTCGCCAAGGTGGCCGTGCCGGCCGCTCTCAGCCATGTCTTCGTCGGATTGTTCATGGGCCTCTACTACTCGTTCGCGGTGCTGGTGGTGGCCGAGATGCTCGGCTCGAAATACGGGCTCGGCTGGTACATCTCCTTCCAGAGCGCCTATTCGGCCTACGCCAACGTCTACGCCACCATCATCATCATGGCCGTGCTGTGCTCGGGCCTCGTCAAGCTGCTGTTCGTGGCGCGCAGTCGGTTGCTCTCCTGGCAGGAAAAGGAGTTGATCTGATGGGCGCGCTGCAATCCCCGTCGCCGGCCCGGCAGCAAGGCGCGCTGGCGCTGGAGTTCCGTGGCGTCTCGCACGCCTACGACATCGCCGGCCATCCGCTGGACGTGCTGGCCGACATCGACCTCAAGCTGGCGCCGGGCGAGTTCGTCGCCCTGCTCGGACCGTCGGGCTGCGGCAAGTCGACGCTGCTGCGCCTCGCCGCCGGGCTGGAGCCGCCGCGCAGCGGCAGTCTCCTCGAGGACGAGCGACCGATCGTCGCCCCCGATCCGTCGCGGCTGCTGGTGTTTCAGGACCCGACGCTGTTCCCCTGGCGCACGGTGCGGCGCAATGTCGCCACCGGTCTCGAGGCGCGCGGACTGCTGCCGGCCGAGGCGCCGCGGATCGACAAGGCGCTGTCGCTGGTCCGGCTCGAAGCCTTCGCCGATGCTTATCCCCGGCAACTGTCGGGCGGCATGGCCCAGCGCGTCGCTCTGGCGCGGGCGCTGGTCAACGATCCCGGACTGCTGCTGCTCGACGAGCCGTTCGGCAAGCTCGATTCCCTGACGCGCCTGGCCATGCAGACCGAGTTCGTCCGGCTGTGGCGCTCGGTGGGCTTCACCGCGCTCTTGGTAACCCACGACGTCGAGGAAGCCTTGCTGCTGGCCGAGCGGATCGTCGTACTGAGCGACCGGCCGGCACGCATCGTCAGCGAGTTCCCGGTCGACAGGGCCTATCCGCGCAACCGCGCCGATCCGCATCTGGTGGCGCTGAGACGGCAGATTCTGGCTGAACTGGGGGTCGACAATGGCTAGTCGCCGCCTGCTGCCCGTCCTGAGCTGGGGCGCCATCCTGGCCGTGGCCGCCACCCTCGCCTGGTGGTGGATCGTCTTCCGCGAGCTGATCGGCAGCGGCAGCCTGCCATTCGGCAACGCCGTTGTCTGCCTGGCGCGCGATGGCGCCGTCTGTTCGCTGGCTCAGGCGCTGTGCGCCCGCAGCCATTTTCTCGGGATCACCCGCTTCTATCCCGAGGCGTTCTGGGCAGCCTTCGGGCTGCTCGTGGCGAGCGCCGTGCTGTCCCGGCGTCGGCCCGCCCGCATTTCAGCCCACGAACCATGGAGAACAGAATGAACGCGCCGGTTTCCAGCAAGTCCACGCTTGCCCAGGACAGTCTCGTCCTGCACGGCGGCAGCTTCCGCACCGATCCCGCCACGGCAGCGGTGGCCGTGCCGATCTATCAGTCGACGTCGTTCGCCTTCGAGAGCACGGCCAAGGCGGCGCGCATCTCGCGGTTCGAGGAGATCGCCTACACCTATTCGCGCGTTGCCAACCCGACCACCGACGCGTTCGAGCAGCGGCTGGCGGCGCTGGAGGGCGGCGTGGCGGCGCTCGGCGTCGCTTCCGGCCAGGCGGCGACCGCCGTCGCCGTGCTGTCGCTGGTGGAAGCGGGCGACAACATCGTCGCCTCGACCGGTCTCTACGGCGGCACCGTCAACTTCTTCAAGGAGCGGCTGAAGCAGTTCGGCATCGAAACACGTTTCGTCGACAGCGGCGACCCCGAGAACTTCCGTCGGGCCAGCGATGAGCGCACCCGCCTCTACTTCGGCGAGAGCCTGCCCAACCCGCGCCTCAACGTCTTTCCCATCCGCGAGGTCGCCGACATCGGCCGCGCCCTCGGCATTCCGCTGATCATCGACAACACGGCCGCGCCACTCGCTGCCCGGCCGATCGAGCACGGCGCCGCCATCGTCGTCTATTCGGCCACCAAGTACATCGGCGGCCACGGCACCACCATCGGCGGGGCCATCGTCGACGGCGGCACTTTCCCCTGGGCCGATTTCCCCGATCGTCAGCCGCTGATCAACCGTCCCGACCCGGCCTACGACAATCGCTCCTACGTCGATCTGGCGGCGGCGCTCGGCGGGCCGGTGGCCTTCCTCGTCCGGGCCCGCGCCGCCATCCTGCGCGACCTCGGGCCGGCGCTGGCGCCGCAAAACGCCTTCCAGCTGATCCAGGGGCTGGAAACGCTGCCGCTGCGCCTCGCCCGCCATTTCGACAACGCCATCAAGGTGGCCGACTTCCTCAACGGCCATGCCAAGGTCGATCGCGTCGTCTTCCCGGGACTGCAGACCGGTGAGGATCGTCGCCGTGCCGAGACCTATCTGTCCGGCGGTTTCGGCGCGCTGATCGGCGTCGAGCCCAAGGGCGGCGAGGACGCAGCGCTGGCGCTCATCGACAATCTCAAGCTGATCTATCACCTTGCCAACATCGGCGATGCCCGCTCGCTGGCCATCCATCCGTGGTCGACGACCCATGGCCAGCTCAGCGCCGAAGCCAAGCTGGCGGCCGGCGTGACGCCGGCGCTGGTGCGTCTGTCGATCGGCATCGAGAACCCCGACGACATCATCGCCGATCTCGATCAGGCGCTGGCGCGCCTCTGAGCTGCGGCCGCCCGTGGCGGTACCTTCCGCGGACGGGATCGGCTGGCGCCGGTCCCGTCCCGGCGTTTGCGACTGGGCGCGGCGTCTGGCGTCGGCGCCTGCTCCGGCGGGGCCATCGGCCGCAATAATCTTCCCTGCCCTTGGCCGATATTGGTCGGCAAATGTTGGGAAAAGGCGAAGTGAAGCGGCAAGATGGCCACCTACCCATTCCAAGAGGGACTGCCTGCCATGAAGACCATCTGCCTTGCCGCTGCGATTGCCCTTGTCGCCTCATCTGCCATGGCGGGCGAAACGCTGGACCGCGTCAAGTCCAGGGGAGAGGTCGTCGACGTTGTCGTCAACGACTACCCACCGTTCGGGTTCATCAACGACAACAACGATCTCGACGGCTTCGACGTCGACGTGGCCAAGGCCTTCGCCCAGAAGCTCGGGGTGAAGCTGCGGATCGAGACGCCGGGCTGGGAAACCATCATCGGCGGCAAATGGGCCGGGCGTTGGGATGTCGCCATTTCCTCGGCGACGCCAACCGACGAGCGGGCCAAGGTCGTCGATTTCCCGGCCGTCTACTACTCGCTGCCGGCCGTTCTCGTCGTCAACAAGGACGAGACGGCGATTACGTCGGTCAAGGACATCACCGACAAGAAGGTCGGCGTCGGCACCGGTTCGTCCTACGAGGCCTACGTCAACCGCAACTTCTCCATCCCCGGTCAGGCGGCCATCGCCTTTCCCTTCGACAACGTGCAGGCGGTGCCGGGTGACGAAACCGTCAACTTCCAGAATCTGGCGCTGGGGCCGGGGGTGCGCCTCGATGCCATCGTCGCTTCGGCCGGTACGGCCCAGGGGCAGATCGAGGCGACGGGCAAGCTGAAGATCGTCGGCAAGCCGCTGTTCGCCGAGCCGAACGCCGTCGTTACCGACAAGGGCGACGCCGAGTGGAACGCCGAGGTGGCGCGCGTCATCAAGGACCTGCATGCCGACGGCACGATCGCCGCCATCTCGCAGAAGTGGTTCCACACGGACATCACCAAAGATGTCCAGTGAGGCCGGCGAACTGCCATCGTCGCGCCTGGAGCGGTCGGTCCCCTGGCATCGGCCGCGTCTTGGCTTTCGTGGCCGCGTCTGGCTGACCTGGGCCATCCTGCTGGCCGTGCTGGCGCTGGGGCTGCAGCGGCTTGGCCTCGACTTCGGACTGATCCGGTCCAAGCTGCCGTTCATGCTTGGTCTGCGCCTGTCGCCAGCCGGCTTTGTGCAGGGCATCGTGCTGACGCTGCTGGTCACGGCGCTGTCGATGGTCTGCGCCATGGCCCTGGCGGTGCTGACTGCGCTTGGTCGGCTGTCGCAGCAGCCACTGGCCTTTGCCACGGCCACCTTCTACGCCTCGTTCTTCCGGGGCACGCCGCTGCTGGTGCAGGTGCTGCTGATCTATCTGGCGCTGCCGCAGTTCGGCATCATCCTGTCGGCGCTGACGTCGGGGGTGATGGCCCTGTCGCTCAACTATGCCGCCTATCTGGCCGAGACCATTCGGGCCGGCATCGCCTCGGTCCCGCGCGGCCAGCGCGAGGCGGCCATGGCGCTCGGTCTGTCGCGCTACATCATCGCAACCCGCATCGTGGCGCCGCAGGCCGCCCGCGTCATCATCCCGCCGGCCGGGGCGCAGTTCGTGTCGATGCTGAAGGACTCGTCCCTGGTATCGCTCATGGGGCTCTGGGAACTCAACTTCCTGGCCCAGTCCTACGGACGCTCCACGTATCACTACATGGAAATGCTGCTCACCGCGGCTTGCCTTTACTGGATGATGTCGATCATCTTCGAGATCGTCCAGCACCGGCTCGAAGTCCGGTTCGGTCGGGCCTATGGCGCCAGTCGCACCTAGAGCGCTTTCCGACCTGATGGAAACATCAGGTCGACAAGAAATCGCTCCAGATTCAATAAGTTGAGCAGCCGCCTATCGATCAGGTTGGTGCAACCTGATCGGCGGATGCTCTAGCCTCAAACCCCTGCAAGAGTCACGAAATGACCTCAAATCGAACTTTCACCATTCTCGACGGCGGCATGGGACGTTTGCTCGAACGATTGGGCGCCCCATTTCGCCTGCCTGAGTGGTCGGCGCTGTCGCTGATCGAAGCCCCCGACTACGTGCGTCAGGCGCATCAGGCCTATGTCGACGCCGGTAGCGAGATCATCACCACCAACTCCTATGGTCTTGTGCCCCACATGCTGGGCGACGAGCGGTTCTGGCAACGCGGCCGGGAACTGGCCGATCGGGCCGGCCGCATCGCCCGCGCCGTCGCCGATGCCGCGCCGCGCCAGGTGATTGTCGCCGGTTCGCTGCCGCCGATCTTCGAGAGCTACCGTCCGGACAAGTTCATTGAGGAACAGGCGCCGCCGGTGCTGGCCGAACTGGTGGCCGGGCTGGCGCCACATGTCGATATCTGGCTGGTGGAAACCCAGAGCTCCACGGCCGAAGCGCTGACCGCTCTGGCCGCCGCCAAGCCGACGGGCAAGCCGATCTACATCTCCTACACGCTCCGCGACGAACGCGGGCGGACAGGGCCGGCCGAACTCCGGTCATGGGAGCCGGTCGGGGCGGCGGCAACCAAGACGCTCGCAGCCGGCGCGGGGAGTATCTTGTTCAACTGCAGCCAGCCCGAGGTGATGAGCGCGGCCATCCGGGCGGCGCGCGAAGCCATCGACGCCTTTGGCAAGCCCGGCGTCGGTCTCGGCGTCTACGCCAACGCCTTCGAGCCGGAACCGCCGTCCGACGAACCCTACGCCGGCATTTCCCAGCTGCGGGCCGACCTCGATCCGCCCAACTATCTCAAGTGGATCAACCGCTGGCTTGAGGACGGCGCCACCATCGTCGGCGGCTGCTGCGGTATCGGCCCCGAACACATCGCCGCCATCGCCGACAGCCGCCGTTGAGGCTGGAGTGAAGCGGCGGCGCCCCTGCAGGAAGCGCCGCCGCTGGCCCGTGACCGTCAGCGGGAGACGGCGGCGAACGCCTGGTCGAGGTCCCAGATGAGGTCTTCGACATCCTCGGTACCGACCGACAACCGGATCTGCTCCGGCTTGACGCCGGCGAGGCGCTGTTCGGCTTCGGTCAGCTGACCGTGCGTCACCGTCGCCGGATGAACGATCAGCGACTTGGAGTCGCCGACGTTGGCGAGGAACGAGAACAGCTTGACCGCCTCGATGAAGCGCTTGGCCCGTTCGAAGCCGCCCCTGATGCCGAAGGTCAGGATCGAGCCGGCGCCCTTGGGCAAATACTTCTGCGCCAGCCCGTGGTAGGGGCTGCTCTTGAGACCGGGATAGGCGATCCAGTCGACCTCCAGGTGGCGTTCGAGCCATTCGGCGATGATCTGCGCGTTCGCCACCTGGCGCGCGACGCGGAAAGACAGCGTCTCCAGCCCTTGCAGGAACAGGAAGGCGTTGAACGGGCTGAGCGATGCCCCGAAGTCCCGGAGGTAGTGCAAGCGCGCCTTGATGATGTAGGCGATGTTGCCGGCGCCCGGATAGTTGCCCCATTTCTCCCAGTGGACGAAGCCGCTGTAGGCGGGATCGGGCGTGGTGAAGTCGGGGAACCTGCCATTGGCCCAGTTGAAGTTGCCGCCATCGACGATCAGCCCGCCGATCGACGTGCCGTGGCCGCCGATGAACTTGGTCGCCGAATGCACCGAGACGTTGGCGCCGTAGTCGAATGGCTTGAACAGGTAGGGCGTGCCGAAGGTGTTGTCGATGATGACGGGGATGCCGTGCTCCTCGGCGATCCGGGCCACGGCCTCGAAATCGATGATGTTGATGTCGGGGTTGCCGATGGTCTCGATGAAGATCGCCTTGGTCTTGTCGTTGATGGCCCGCCGGAAGTTCTCGGGATCGCTCGGGTCGACCAGGACGACGCGGATACCGTGCTTGGGAAGGGTGTTGACGAACAGGTTGAACGAGCCGCCGTAGAGGGTCTTGGCGGCGACGATCTCATCCCCAGCATGGGTGATGTTGAGGATCGAGTAAGCGGTCGCCGCCGATCCGGATGCCACCGACAGGGCGCCGGTGCCGCCTTCGAGCGCGGCGACGCGGTTTTCCAGAACCTCGTTGGTCGGGTTGGTGATGCGGCTGTAGTCGAAGCCGAACTCCTCGACGGAGCTGATGGCCCTGGCGGCGGCGAAGTCCTTGAAAACGAAGGACGTCGTCTGGTAGATCGGCACCGCGCGGGCACCGGTCGCGGGGTCGGGTGACTGGCCGGCGTGCAGCTGGCGCGTGGCGAAGCCAAATTGTCTTCCGCTCAAAGCCGCCTCCTCACGCGAAATACTGCTCGGGATCGATCCGATAGGGATCGAGCACCTCGTCGACATCAATGCGCAGGGCGCTGTTGAAGACGTTGTTGACGATCATCAGGGCGCCGAAGGTGGTCAGTTCGACGATCTGGGTCGGGCTGAACTCGGCGGCGAGGCGGGCATAGAGCGCGTCAGAGACGCGGTTGGCGTCCTTGGCCAGCTGATGGCCGAAGTCCCAGATCACCTGCTCGCGCGGGGTCAGCGTCAGCTGCTCCGGATCCTCGCCCCAACCGATGATTTCCTTGCGCATGAAGGTGCTACAAAGCTCGCAGGCATTGGCGCGCGAAATGGCGAAGCTCAGCAGGATGGCTCCTCGCTTGGTCAGATACGGCACCACCTGGGCGAACAGGCTGTACCATTCGAGGATGGCCTTGAGCGCCACTGGCGAGTTGAGCGCCACGGCCTTCATGTTGGTCAGGGCGTGACTCTTGATGAGCTCGTCATGGCAGGCGCGGATTTCGTCGGGAGCGGTCGACAGATCGACCTTGGCAACACGGGACATGAAAGCCCCTCCGGTCAGGAGTTGAAGGTGGCGGCAATCGCCGCGATGGTGATGTCGGCGATCTCGTCGACGGTCGAAGGCGGGGTCGAGAGCGGCGGCGCCAGGCAGACGACGTCGGTGAGGACGCGCGTGTAGAGACCGCGCGCCCGGAGTTCGGAGCGCAGGCGGGCGGCCAGTCCCGCATCGGCGGCGAACCGGGTCCTGGCGGCCCGGTCGGCCACCAGCTCGATGCCGGCAAGCAGCCCGAGCCCCCGAATGTCGCCGACGTGCGGATGGCCGGCCAGCCCCGCCCGCAGCCGGTCCAGCAGTCGGGCGCCGAGGTGCTCGGCGGCGGCGACGAGGCCTTCGTTGGCGATGATGTCGAGATTGGCCAGCGCCACCGCGGCGGCGACGGGATGGGCGGAGGCCGTGAAGCCGTGCCACCAGCGTCGGTCAGGGGGCGCGGCGTCCATGGCGGCTTTGATGGCCCGGGACACGCCGATGCCACCGAACGGCAGGTAACCGGAGGTGATACCCTTGGCGAACTGCAGGATGTCCGGCGCGACGCCCCAATGCTCGACGGCGAACCAGCGGCCGGTCCGCCCGAAGCCGGTGATGACTTCGTCGGCGATCAGCAGCACGTCGTAGCGGTCGCAGATGTCGCGGATGCGCGGGAAGTAGTCGTCCTGCGGCACGATGACGCCACCGCCGCCGCCCTGGATGGGCTCGGCGATGAAGGCTGCCACCGTTTCCGGCCCCGCCTCGATCAGCGCCTGCTCGAGGAGATCGGCCGCTTGCCGCCCGGTACCGTCGAAGCGGTAGGGGTACGGCGAGGGGATATGCAAAAAGCCCGGCAGCCGTGGGCCGAACGTGGCCGAGAACTCGTCGACGCCGGTGGCGCTGGCCGCGCCGATGGTCGAGCCGTGATAGCTCAGCTGCCGCGACACGATCTTGCTCTTCTCCGGACGGCCAAGCGCCTGCCAGTACCAGCGGGCGGTGCGGATGGACGTGTCCGTCGCCTCGCTGCCCCCGGATGTGAAGAAGAAGGCCTCGATCGGATCGGGGGCGAGTTGGGCGAGCCGCACCGCCAGGTCGACCGCCGGGCCGTGGCTGGCGCCAGCGTAGACGTTGGCGAACGCCAGCCGGGACATCTGTTCGGCGGCCGCGTCGGCAAGAGCCTGCCGGCCGTGGCCGACGTGGACATTCCACATGCCGCTCAGGCCGTCGATGTAACGGCGGCCGGAGCGATCGATCAGGTAGACCCCGTCGCCCCGTTCCCAGAAGATCGGGTCGGTGTGATCGGCGGGGTGGTGTTGCGGATGCAAGAGGTGGCGGCGGTCAGCCTCCACCGGCCCGGTCGCCGCAAGCGACCGGGTATCAGGACGATGATCCATGGTTCCAGTCGCCTGCCGTCACTCGGCCGCGGCCGGCGCTGCCGCCGCGTCGAGATCGCCCTGGATCAGGTCCAGCACCTTCGGCGTGCGGCTGCGCAGCCGCAGGAAGTGGACGGCGCCGACGACGAGCAGCGCCAGGAAGATGTAGGGCAACAGGTTCAGCGGATAGGGCGGCACCGGGTAGAGCACCCCGATCAACGGCAGGAGCAGCAGCAGCACCGACACCACCGAGACGACGACATGCCGCGCCCTGAGCTCACCACGCTTGGCGAGGAAGAACGGCGCGCCGACCGCGACCAGACTGTAGGACACCAGGAACCCGAGGGTGGCGATGGTGCCGAGGTAGCCGAAGGCGTCGAGCAGTCCGGTGCCGGCGATGATCAGCGGGACCGACAGCCCGAGAACAACCAGCGACGACAGGGCGACGGCGACATGCGGCGTTTCGAACCGCTGGTGGGCGTCGCCAGCCTTGGCGAACACCACGCCATGGCGCGACAGGAGATAGATGACGCGGGCGGCGGCATTGATCGACGCGAGAGCCGAAGCGAAGAAGCTGGCGGAGACGCCGGCGTCGATCACCGGGCCGAGGACGCCGATCCCCAGCTTGGAGGCCAGCACCGAGAGCGGTGCCGTGGTGGCGGCAAGACCGGTTTCTGCGCCCTGGAAGGCGGCGACCAGAATGTAGCCGGAGATAATGAAGAACACGCCGATGGCGAGCACGGTGGTGATCACCGAACGGGGGATGACGTGCAGCGGGTCCTTCGCCTCATGGCCGAGCACGGTGGCGCTTTCGAAGCCGACGAAGCTGAAGATGGCCAGCACCAGACCGAGGCGAAGGCTGTCGGAGGAGACACCCTCGAGGCTGAGCTGGGCATGATCGACGACGCTGGAGCCGTGGACGAACGCGGCGACGACGACGATCAGGATGGCCGCCACTGTGATCGCCTCAAGCGTCAGGGACAGGCGCGTCGACAGCTTGATCGAGCGCCAGGCGATCCAGAAGGCCAGGCCGATGGCGACGAGCGACAACACGATCGATGCGCTGTAGTCGTTGAGATCGCCGACGATCAGGTGCAAGACCTGCAGGGCGTAGTTCACCGAGCCCGATACCACGGCGCCGGCGGTGAACAGATAGGCGATGACCAGAGACCAGCCGGCGATGCTGCCCCAGAACGGACCGAGGCCTTGGCCGGCGAAGGTGTAAAGCGCGCCGGGAGAGGCCGAGCGGCTGGAAAAGGCGGTGATGTTGAACGAAAGAACCAGCAGTGCCAGCGTGGCGAACAGGTAGGCGAGCCAGGTGGCGTTGCCGGCGATGGCGAAGACGCCGAGGATGACGAAGGCCGGCGTTCCCGAGGGGGCGATGGTGCCGATCGCCTGGGCGACGACGTCGATGAAAGTCAGATGGTCGCGCTTGAGCGCACCGTGCGGCGTGTTGTCGATGCTCATGGCAGTGTTTCCATGGGGGGAGAGGATCATGTGGGCCGGATTTGTTTGCGGCGGCAACCTCAGGCTGCCGCCCGCCTACATGGGTCCGCCGCTCCCGCCACGGCCGGGCGAATGACGGCAAAGCCGGCGGAGCCGACCACCTCTCGCCAGGGTTTGGAAACAAAATTCATGAGAAGAATTCCGGTTTATCAATTGACGACTTGAAGCCATTTTCGCCAAGTGGTCAATAATATTTTTATATATTGATTCTTGTTGGAGATTTTTAGGATATATGTTCGATTGTATTTGGTTGTCCGGAGTTCTATTCTTCGATATTGACTAGATAGAGCAAGCGTTTCTTTTGTTGATTGAGGGTAGTTAATTTATTAAGTTGTATTATATCTTTCAGCTATTTAAGGTGGTTCCGCTTTCGCTTTTTCTTTCTCGGCAACGCCAAATAATGGATCCGCGCCAGCGTTCCCTCTCATTGCCAGGCCGACCAACCGACCCCGTTCTTCTCCAGCATGGACTTGACTCCAGCGCCAAACT
>CALMMQ010000114.1 GCA_937868725.1 uncultured Pleomorphomonas sp. | reverse complement strand
GCCGTATTCTTGTTCCAGCAAGGTCTTCGGTCTATATTATGCGGGAGAAATCGGCTCGTGGCCGAGCAGAGCATGCGGAGAGCGTGACGACGATGTCCCCGGTGGCTTCCATGGTGCTGACGACCGTGACCGCGCCTTATGGCGTGAAGGTGTCGGCGCGTGAACTCGCCGACAGGCTTCAGGATCCGGCGAGCGCTGCGGTCTTCGACGCACCGACTTTTGCTTTCTTTTCCGAGGTGAGCCCCAGGCTCCAGGCCGCGTTCATCGAAGAAATGGGTGTGAGTAAGGCCGCTGCGGCCGTGGTTGCGACCCTTTTCTCCGACGCGGCCGGTTATGAGCTGCCTCTGGCTGTTCGCTCGTGAACATGCCGAACCCCAGCCGATGGGGTGAACTGTTCGATCAAGCCATGCTGATCATCGACCTGGCCAACGGCCAAGGCGATATCGTCGGCGCGTGGACTTTCGGGGGCGGTACGGCTCTGATGCTGCAGATCCGGCACCGACAGAGCCACGACATAGACATCTTCATCGACGACCCGCAGATTTTGCCCTACCTGAACCCCAACACTCAGGGTTATCGGATGGATGTGGCACCGTCATCCTATGACAGCGACGGAACGCGGTCTCTCAAGCTGTCCTTCGATGGGATCGGAGAAATCGACTTCATTTGCACCGGTTCCCTATCGGAGAGCCCGACGGTCGAGATGGAGGTGCGCGGGCGGATGGTGCGGGTCGAGACCCCGCTGGAGATCATCACGAAGAAGCTCGTCTATCGCGGTTCCCACCTGCAACCACGCGACATGTTCGATCTTGCCGCCGTCCTCTCGCGGCAAGGTTCCGACGAACTCGAAGCAGGCTTGCAGTCGCACATCGACGCATGTCGTATAGCCCTTTCGGCCGCCGAGCGCTTTTCGCCGCCATCAGCAACGAGCATCATGAGTAAGCTGATGATCCAGAGCGGTTTCGAAGAACTGCCGGACACGGCTCAAAATGCCGTCATCACCTTTCTTCGGCGCGTCGTCGCCGGTTGAAGGCTGGGTCGACGGGAGCAAAGCTCACGAACTTCCGCCAGAATTCTCTATCGAGCGGCCCCGTCTTTCCCTCGAGACCGCCCAACCGATCCGCCCGAGCGTCTCGTAGAGCGTCGATCGAGCGATCCCGAAGCTGCGGCAGATCTCCGACTTGCCGACACCCTTGTCGAGGGCATCGAGCACGGCTTCCATCGTGCGTGGATCGATGGCATTGGGGCGCCCTCCCCTTCGGTCCCTCCGCCCGATCGCTGCGACTGCAGCCAGAATGCGCTCGCGGCTGATGGTGCGCTCGCACTGCGACAGCGCGCCGAACACGTCGAACAACGCGCCGCCGTGGGTGGAGCCGGTGTCGATCTTTTCGATCAGGGATCGAAGCTCGACCTCTCTCCGTCGCAGATCTTCGATCGTTCGCAGGAGATCCGGCATGGAACGGCCGAGCCGATCCAGCCGCCAGACGACGAGACTGTCGCCCGGCTCGAGGATCGCGAGGCATTTCTCGATCGCGACGCGGCCGTCGGATGGCGGGGACGAGGGCTCCTCGAACACGTGCTTCGGATCGACCCCGGCCGCGATCAATGCATCGCGCTGGAGGACCGTCGTCTCGCGACCGTCGTCGAACGACGCGCGGATGTAGCCGACGAGCATGTTCGGCAAACTCCAAGGATCTCTGCAGGGAGGTAGGCGATCTTCCTTCCGAAGGGAGGGCCGGCGAGCCGGCCCCACCCGCAGGTTCAGGAGCCGGTCATGTAGTTGGTGATCACGCCGATGATGACGCCGATGATGGTGACTCCGGCGCCGATGACGATGCCGGCGATCGAGCGACCGACGTGCTCGCGCGATCCATCGGGGTTCTGGGAGGCGTGATAGAGCTTCACGCCGGAGATCCCGGCGAGACCGATGCCGGCGAGGCCGAAGGCGCCCATGATGAAGAGGCCGATGTTGGAGAAGGAACTCGTGAGCGAGGTGGTGTTGAGCGAGCTCGACGAGGCCTTGGTACGGGCCTGGTTCAGGACGTCGAGCGGGGCGGAAGGGTCGACGGCGCCGGCCGGAAGGATGGAGAGGAGGTAGATCGTCGCCATCGGGACGAGGTCGCGGATGCGCATGAGGATACCTTTCGGGGGCTGGTCGAGGGATCGGGAGGAGAGGGTCAGGTGCGGATCTCGCCGCGCATGATCTGAGCGACGATCTCGTCGGCGAGCATCGCGGCGATCCGGTCGTCGGCGTCGTGGTGGCGGCCGGCGACCTTCTTCCAGGTGTCGTGGGCGGTGCCTTCGGGAAAGCGGGCGGCGAGGACGCGGAGGGCCTCGTTGACGTCCATCCGGCGGTAGAGCTCGTCGCGCACCTGCCGGTCCTCGGCGCGGGTGGTGAGGGCCCAGAGCATGCGTGGTCCGAGCGAGTTGTTGAGGACGACCCAACGTTCCTCGTCGCGCAGCTTGAAACGGGCGAGGAAGTTGGCGCCGCGTGACCCTCGGGGGCCGTGAACCTGCCGCTCGAGCGCTCGCTTCACCGCATCGGAGAAGCCGAAGGTTTTCCGCGCGGCCTCGCGCAGCTCGTTGCTGTCGGCATTGAGGATCATCACCGTCGAGGCCATGTCGGCGAGGACCTCGAAGTCGGCGAGAAGCTGCGAGGCGAGGATCACCTCGAGCCCCCATTTGCGGCCCTCGCGCACGTCGGAGAGCACTTGTTTGGCGATGGTCGCGACGCCACCGGTCAGGTGGTACTCGTCCATGCAGAGGCGCTTCGGCGTCTCGGCGATCTCGGCGTAGCGGTTCTCCCAGAACGCGACGTATTTGGCGCGGACGTCGGGTTCGGTCGGCAGATCCATCGAACCGATCTCCTCGGCATGGCCGGAGATCTTCGACAGGAAGGCGTGACGGCTGATCATGAACATCAGCGCGTTGTTGCGCTCGGCGTCGGGCGCCTTGTGGCGCAGCGCCACGTCGTTGAGGTCGATGGCGATGACGCGCGCCTCGCCGAGATCGAGGCGGGTCGGCCGGGCGAAGACGGGGAAGCGTTCGATGGCAGATTCGAGCGCGCGCTGCGCCGACTTCACGAGGGTTTCGCCGAAGTCCTCGGTCATGATCCGCTCGCCGAGGACGCGAGCGAGATCTTCGAGGATCGGCTCGGCGTAACGTTGGGCTCGCATCGCCGGCAGGATGCGACCGAGTGCGACGAACTCGTCGACGATTCGCCACCAACGGGTGCGCTCGCCGACGCCGATGGCGGCGTCATGGATCGCACGGTCGACCTCGGCATCGATTCCGGGTTGGTAGATCGCCGGCGAGGATCCGAACTCGAGATCGGACTTCAGCTGATAGAGCCGGGTGCCGAGGCGAGAGATCAGCTGCTCCGACCCGTCCTGCTTCAGATCGAGGAGGGTGGCGAGGAAGTTCTCGACGAACACCCGCTCGCGCGGCAACGGCCGCCGCCGGCCGAGCCTGAGGACGAGCGGATTGATCGCGTGGGCATGATCGTTGAGGAGGCGGACGTAATAGGCCTCGTGCCGGCGCTCCGGCGGCAGGGCGTTCCGGATGAGTTCGATGAGACCGGAGGAGGAGACGCCGACGTCGATCACGCCGAGGAAGGGGAGGACGCGGCTCGGCTGAAAGGCGGCGAACTCGACGTTGAGGCGGTTCATCAGAACCGACTTGCCGGACCCCGGCGTGGCGAAGATCAGTGTCAGCCAGAAGAGCTGCTCCGGGCTCAGCGCTTCGTAGGGCATCATCCGTCCATCGGGATTGAGGAGCATGGTCTGCCCCTGCCTGAATATCTCCGCCGTGCGGTGGAACGGGAACATGACGGCGAGATCGCCGAGGGGCGCGAGCGAGGCCGGGGCGATGCTCGCCCGGTAGTTCATGCCGGCGATCGTCTCGCACAGGGCGCGAAGGGGATTGTGCGGGGCATCGGCGATCAGCGCGTCGCCCCAGGTCATCAGCGCGTTCTTCAAGGTGGAGCGACGTTGATCGAGCCGTCCCGGCTCCTCGCCGGGCTCCACCCAGGTGCAGGCGGTGAGGCGGCATTTGACGATCGCTTCGCTGTCGCGGCCGATGATCTCCTCGAGGGTGCGCAGGGATTCGAAGAGGTTGCGGTTCGAGGGGCTCGCCCAGGCGATGAGACCGGCCGCGACCTTGCGCAGCTTCATCGTCATGCCGCCGTCGTTCGGTGCCTCGATGTGGAGGCAGACGCGGAACGGCAGGTCGGCCGATCGCGACGAGCGTTGGAGAAGGGCTTCGAGCAGTCGGTCGAAGGCGAGGATCGTCGCCGGGAACATGCGCATGACGGCGAGCGCGTAGCGGCGGCCGCCGACGGCGATCGTGCGCAGGTCCGAGGACGCCTCGGCGTTGGCGGTCATGATCTGGCGGGCGACGGTCGGGGCGAAGAAGGCGCCGACATCGTCGTCGATCCGCTCCTTCGCCGCCGGATGGGCGCGGGTGCCCGGGCCGAAGGGCCGCCAGACCGTCGGGGTCTCGTGGAAGAGGATCGCCCGGCGGATCTCGGCGAGGTCGCGTCGGGATCCGTCGTCCTCGGGACCGAGGACGCGGACCTGAAGTCGCGCATCGGTCAATGCTTCGACCACCCTCTTCACGAAGGCCGCGTGGGGGCCTTCGAGGGCATCGAGCTTCAGGAACGGGTTCTGGGCTTCGTTTGCCGGTGGCAGCGATCGCCAGAGCGCGCGGGTCTCTCTGATCTCCTCGGCGAGTTCCTCGGAGATCGCGGCGTCCGGCCGGGTCCAGACCGCGACGAGGATGCGTTCACGTCGGGCACGGCGTTCGAGGACGACGCGCCCCTCTTCGACGATCGCCTCGAGCGAGAGCCCCTTCTGGTCGGCCGACCGGAGCTGGGCGGTGGCGAGGGTCTCGATGTCGGCATGGGTGTTGAGCGAGCTCTCGAAGGAGATCGAGAGATTGTGCCCGGGCCGCTTCAGGATCTGCGCGAGCGATCCGGCGATGCGCAGGATCGCGGCTTCCTCGAACTCCTCGTCGGAGACGATGGTGCGGGTGCCGTCGACCTCGATCAGAGTGCAGCAGGAGCCGTCGTGGGCATAGACGACGGGTTCGAGCCGGTCGGGGTGGAAGCCGGCGAGGTCGCAGAAGCGATCGGCGGTGTGCATGCTCACTCCACGATCTGGAGGCTGACCCAGCCGGCGACGATCGCGGCGATGGTCATGGTCGCGCCGACGAGGAGGCCGACGAGGTGGCCGAGGACCGGCCGGCCTTCGTCGATCGCCCGATAGAGGGCGATGCCGGCATGTCCCGCGAGCGCGATGCCGACGACGCCGAGCCCGCCGGCGACGACCGCGGCCGCGCCTTCGCCGTAGCCGATGATCCCGTCGAGGACCGACTGGATCGTGCTCATTGGACGGTGACGGGTTCGAGGAAGAGAACGCCGATCATCGTCTGGCCGTCCGCCGACATCGTGTTCTTGCGGCTGAAGTTCTGGCTCGCCGCTGCGGTCAGCGCCTGGCCGAGCGGCAGGGTCGCGCCCATTGCCGCCTGTCCCCAGTTGACCGAGTTGCCGGAGGTGGTGGTCGACGACGCGGTCGAGGTGGTGGTCGAGTTCTGAGCCACCAGCATCTGCCCGACCTGCCCGACACCCTGGATGAGACCGCCGAAGGCGAGGCTGCCGTAGCGTTCGAGATAGTGGTGGTCGACGTCGGTGGCGATGCCGGTGCGCCCCGTCCCGGAAGTGATGGCGACCGCCTTCAGCTTCAGCGATCGGCCGTCCTGCAGCACTGCCTGATCGAACTCGATCGCGCCCTGTTCGCTGGTGTAGGTGATCTTGCCCATCATGCGGACGTTGTTGAGCGGCCCGGGTCGACCGTATTCGTCGATGTCCTGGATGGTGGCGAAGATCGGCGCGGCAGGATCGTCGGAATTGAAGCCGCGATCGAGGGTCGCGGTGGCGACGTCGCCGGCGCGGGCGACCATGCGGAGACGCACCGGCTGAACCGCGGCCGTCGGCTTCGGCCGTTCGCCCTTCTGGTAGGTACGCACCGTGAACTGTCCGGTCGGCGGCGTCAGTAGCGCCTGGATCTGGCTGTTGATCGCGGCGACCTGTGACTGGTCGGGCTTCGGTTCGGGCTGGACCGGCACCTGGACGTAGACGATCTGCGGCTGAGGTGGGGGCACCGGCGCCGGGGCGGGAGCGACCGGACGTTCCGGCATCTCGCCGAGCTCGGCATTCGACGACCGCGAGATCACCGGTTTCGAAACATAGGACTGGCCCTTGTCGGCCGCGGCCCGAGCCTGCTCACCGTTGACGGCGGCGCGCCGGTCGGCCTCCTTGGGTCCGACCGCCTTCATCGGCTCGTTCTGCGGATTGGGGGGTGTTCCCCTCAGCTCGGAGTTGGCGGTGCCGCCGAGATCGGTGCTCTTCTTCGGGATGAGCAGAATGCCGGCGGTCCCGACCGACAAGGTACCGACGAGGCCGCCGATGACGAGATATTTGTTCATGGAACGTCCTCGGATCAGTAGGCGAGCGTCAGTGCGACCTCGGCCCCGTCCTCGCGGGCGACGAGAACGCGCGCGGTCGGGGTGAGGCGCCAGACGTGGACGTCGTCGCGATCGGCGGTCGCCTCGTGAACCGGATTGATCAGCGTGACGCGACCGCGCAGGTAGAGTCGATCCCGGAAGAGCCAGGCCTGCACGTCGCCGTCGCCAGCGACACGGATGCGGTGAGCGCCGGTGGGCGGGGTTCCAGCGGCGAAGGCGATCAGGGAGCCGTCGATGCCGGCGGGCGATTTCGGGACACCGGCCAGGGGCATCTTCGGGATGGTCGCCGTCGTCGTCGGTGCCGGAAGGCCGGCGACGCCGGAGGCTGCGAGCGGTGACGCGCCGGACTTGGTGATGCGCACGGTGACGGGCACGTCGACGATCGGTTCGCGGGCGCCCGAGCGCACCATCAGCACGATCGGCCAGGGGTAGCCTTCGAGCTGGATCGAGACGTTGCCCCAAGTGTCGACGCGGCAGGGCATCAGGTTGACGGTCGAAGGACGGTCGGTGAGGCCGCCCGATCCGCCGCCGCCGGTGCCGCCGCCGCATCCGGCACCGTCTTGGGCGAACATTCGTGGATCGTAGGCGACGGAGGCGACCGGCCAGGGCCGGTTCGCTGCGTCGGTGAAGGTGACCGGGGTCACGACGCCGAAGGCGAGGTTCAACTGATCGGGTGCGGCGGTCGCGGCGGCCGGCGTGATGGTGAGGACGCGGGCGCGAGGTTGCGGCGGCGTGCCGGTGCCGAGCCGCGCCGCCCCGTCGGCGGCGACGACCCGATCGCGGATGACGCCGATGTCGCCCGGCGAGAGGATCTGAGCTCCGGACTGGCGCACCATGCGGTCGCGCAGTTCGGCGAGTTCGCCGGCGGTCAGCTCGCGCACCGGTGGCCGCCCGTTCTGCGCGACCGGCGGTGCGACGACGGGCTGTGGAGCGACGATCGGCGGCGGCACCACGGCGGTCGGAGGCGCCTCCGGCGTCACGGTCTGGGCGACGGCGGCAGCCGAGGACCACGCAAAGGCGATCACGGACGCGGATACGCGAAGAATGGTCACGGGGAGACCCCCTGGGTCACGAGGAGCTGGGTGGAGACGAGACCGTCGATGGCGATGCCGTTGGGATTGATCGGGCTCGGGTCGACACGGACGACCGTCATCGTCAGGAGGCGGTTCTCGCGCTTGGTCTCGGCGTTGGTCTTGTAGAAGACCTGGAGGGGGACCTCGATCTTCCAGTAGTAGCGACCGCGGATCCGGCCTTCCTCGGCGATGTTGACCGCGTCGGACGTGACCGCCGAGACGGTCTGGTAGTTCTGGACCACCTTCTCGATGATGCCGGAGGCGAAGAGCGCCTGCTTGTACTGCTCGCGCCCGCGCGCGGTGAAATACTGCGTCAGTTGGTTGTCGATCAGCTTGCGCCAGTTGGCATAGTCGTAGGAATTGAGGCCGACGGCGGCCGAGGCGGCGAGGTCCTTGAGACGGGCCTGTGACACCGACGGCTCTGTGAGGGGGATCGCTTCGCAGACCGCTGCGCCGTCGCTGGTCCAGAGGAACGCCTTGATCGGCATTCGCCAGAAGGCGTTGTAGATCAGCGTCGCGTTGGAGAGGAGCGACAGCGCGAGGAAGAGGCTCAGGAAGGCGATCCAGATCCACAGCCGATTGGCCATGGCGACGGCCGAGGCCGTCTCCGCGGCGATCTGATCGGGGGTCTTCACGGGCGCTCCTCCCGAAGGACCGTTGCTTCACAACCGAAGAGACCACCGTCGACGACGAAGGGCTTCACGTCGGCGCGGGCGAGCGCCAGCGGGACGAGCAACGCACTGGCGCCGATCGAGGCGGCGAGGATGCCGGTGAGGACGGAGGCGCGGTGCATCAGTCTGGCGATTTCTTCGCTGCGCACGCTCGGCGGCACCATGAGATGCGGCGACGGCGCGCCGAACCGCCCGAGGGAAACGGTCTTCGCCATCACGCGCCCTCGAGGATCGAGCGGATCCGGGCGTCGTCGCCCTTCTCGTAGCCGACCATGATGACGACGCGCCCGTCCGGACGCGGCACGAAGAGGGTGGGAACACCCGGCTTCAGGCCGCGACCGGCGGCGGCGAAGACGGCGGAGAAGGCTTCGAGGTTCTCGGTGAGCTTGGCGCCGAGTTCCGCCGGTACGGCGGGGCCGACGGCGGCCTTCTTCGTCGCGAAGACTCGGGCCAGCGCGTCGACGCGGTCGTCGGCGGCGAGCACCGAGAGAGCGAGCGGCGTGCCCTCGCCGGGATTGCCGAGCGCCAGCACCGGCACCCAGCGCACGGCCATTTTGCCGTGCAGCTCGGTGAAGGCCTGATGGCAGTAGGGGCAGCGCGGATCGAAGAAGACGGTGATCGTCTTGCGAGCCTCGGTGCCGACCGGCGCATCGAGAGCGCCTTCGAGTTGGGCGAGGGAGTCGAGTACCTGGCCGCCGATCGCCGGATTGTCGATGGTGGCGGTATTGACCCCCGGTGTCGCGTTGATCGTGGTCGGTGCTCCCGGTGCCGTCTTCGTCGTCGCCTGCCGAGCCTGCAGGCGCGCGACCTCCTGCCGCAGTCGTTCTTCTTCGGAGGCCGGCTGCACGATTGGCGTCCGGTTGGCCGTGAGCTGCGCCACCTGCGCACCGAGAGCTTCGACCTGCGACGACAATCTGTTTATCTCTGACTCGGACGGCCGACGCGGGTCGACGGCAACGGTGCCGACTGGGACGGGCGTGCGTCCGCCGAGCACGAACCCGGTCGTCGCGGTGATGCCGAGGAGAACCGCGGCCGAGGCCCAGACGACGTGCTTGTTCAGAATGTCCGACATTTCTCGTGATTGCCCCGGTTCGAATCAAAGCAAGGCCGGACCATATCGGCGTTTGTTTTGATCGAAAAGCCCTATACTGAGCGAATATGCTTCGCTATGGTTCGTCATGTATTGGCAAAAAGTAAATCGAATACGAACAGAAGGCCAGTACATGTGCGTTATAAACTTCGATACTGGCTCGGTAATGACAGTTTTTATAATCCGGAAAGTGTCTGGAAACCCGATGTGTTCTTCCTTGAGCGCGAACCTTCGCATGGATTGCGTCAGATTCGTGCGCGGGGTCGTCGCGGCGATTTCTCTGTTTCCGGTTGTTGCCTGCCTCGGCGCATCTCCGTCGCCGGCTCAGGAATCTGGTGTGAACGGCAACACAACTTATTTATCTGTTTTGGTGTCGTCCGATCGCTCCGTCGTGGCGGCGGCTTCGGCCGGCGCCGGGAACTCGCCGTTCCGCTATGTCGACGGACAGAAGGCACCGGACGCCGGCTACGCGCGGCCGGGCAATGAGGGGCGTGAGGAGATCGAACTCGCCGTCGAGCAGCTGCGCCGGCGTCAGACGGAACTCGAGGACCGGATCGAAGCGCTCGAGCGGCGGCTCGGAGCGAGCGCACCGGCCGGGAGTGCCCGATGACGGTTCCCGACCTCGGCAACTTCCTGATCTCGCTGACCGAGGTGTTCCCCCGGATCGTCCAGCTCGTCTTCGTCGGACTCGGCGTGTTCGGCCTGTGGGCGACGGGGAGCGGTCTCTACGCGCTCTACAACATCGTCTCCGGCGAGTTCAAATTCGCCAACCGCTCGGTCTCCTATGAAGGCGCCTTCGCCCGGATCGCGCTCGGTGGCGCGCTGATCGTCGCGCCGGTGCTGCTGTGGGTCTCGGCCGACACCTTCGTCGCCGGCGGGTCGACCACGCAGGGCCTCTTCGGCTACGGCGGGTCGTCGTCGAGTTACTGCATGGAGATCTACTACGCGGTCTCCACCTTCTTCATGGCGCTCGGCGCCATCGCCTGGGGCTTCGCCGCGGTTCAGCTCTACGACGCGGCCGGCGGTGCGCAGGGCCGCACCGGGTCGGCCGTCCTCTATGTGATCGGCGGCACCCTCGCCTTCTTCGTCAACGACGTCGCCCAACTCGTCTCCAACACGACCGGCATGAACGTCACCCTCTCCAACGTCTGCACGATCATGGGAGGGAGCTGATGTCAGTCGCCTCTCGTCTCGGCGCGCAGCCAAGCACCGATCGGCGGCCGCGCCTCGAAGAGACGCCGGTGCTCGACCTGCCAGGCGCGATAGCGCGCGGTCGCCGCGAAGGCGAGGAGCAGCAGCGCCAACATCGTGCCGCCGACGAGGGTCGGCAGACCGCCGGCTGCGACCGCCCAAATGGCCGACCCGATGGCGACCCCGTCGGCGGCGAGGAAGGCGATCAGCGCTTCGCGGCGGCTCGC
This sequence comes from uncultured Pleomorphomonas sp., assembly GCA_937868725.1. Taxonomy (GTDB): domain Bacteria; phylum Pseudomonadota; class Alphaproteobacteria; order Rhizobiales; family Pleomorphomonadaceae; genus Pleomorphomonas. The sequence continues at coordinate 8,437 of CALMMQ010000114.1, read as the reverse complement.
CGCCGCGACACGGGCGACCGTCTCGTCGTCGGCCACGATCGTCTGCCGCAACACCTCGAGCGGGAAGGACGAACCGCAGGCCTCGCAGATGCGAGCCCCGAGATCGGTCGTCGAAGGCACGAGCGTGCCCTCGTCACAGGCCGGACAAGGCGCTCGGCGCGGGCCGAGCACGTCGGCGACCGCCGCCCGAAACGTCCGGGTCTCCGCGCCACCGACGCGAGGGAGAAGCTTTCCAAATAGAGTCATGACCGACGATGCCTCGATGTCGAATGTGTCGAACATCTATAATCGAGAAGACATCGTGTCAATTGAAGGAAAAAGACGAATGAATATGTCGTTACGGATCATGTCCGTGTTGCTTTTGTTGTCCGTTGTTTCCGGCTGTGCGACTTCTGGGAGTTCCGTGTCGACGAGCGAATTCGTTCGATCGGAACTGAAGAAGCACGGAAACTGAGGGTATTAGTATGAGACCACTTCACTCGACCGTCTTCGCCGTCGTGCTCCTCGGGACCTCCTCGCTGACGGCCGGCGCCCAGGTCGCCTACAATCCGAACGCCTATCTTCTGAACCAGGGCGCCTATCTCGGTCCCGGCTATGCCGGATCGCAGATCAATCCGACGATCGCACCGCTCGTCGCCGCCGAGCAGGCGCAGCTCCTCCAGCTTCAGCAGGCCCAGCTCGCTCAGCAACAGGCGCTGGCCGCCCAACAGGCCGGAACGGCGCAGGCACAAGCAGCCGGTACGGCGGGCCAGTCCGGGACGACCCCGACCGTCGTCGTCACCGATCCACGCAATCCCGATCTCTCGCGCTATTCGCCGACCTCCTACGGCGACAAAGCCCGGCTCGATCTCGTCACCAAGGCGGCGCACGGCGCCGGCATCCGCGCCGGGTTCGCGGAAGAGATGGAGCGGATCGCCGCTTCGCTGCGCGACGGCGAACTCGTCGCCGATCTCGATCGCCGCTACGATTTCGCATCCGAAGTCACCGACGGGATCGTGCCGCCGGTCGTCGCCGAGATCCACGACGTCGCCGAGGTCGCCTCCGACCGCCGGCTGATCCTGACGCTCGGAAGCTTCGAGATCGTCCGACCGGCGCGTCTCTCGACCCGGCCGCCCACTTGGCGTGACTATCTTCTCGTCGAGGCCTATTCGGCGCCGGCGCCGACCGCCGTCGGCCCGCGCAACGGCGCGGAGCAGTCCGCCTGGGACGAGTCCTACGGCTCGGCCAAGGAGATCGGTATCCGCGAGGCCCGGGCGACCTTCACCGAGAACCTCGATCGGCTCGATCGAGACCTCGCCGGCATGCGCCGGTACCACGAACTCGCCGCCCGTGGCGCGTTGAGCCTGCCGATCGTGACGACCGGCAAGACCAAGCTGAGGATCTCGAAGAACGGCCGGCGCGCCGACGTCGATGAGCGGGTCGTCGAGTTGAAGGTGACCCCGAGCTTCAAGGCGGCCTCGCCCGCCGCGTTCAGGTGAGGATCGGCCGATGCCCGCCTGGACCGGCCCTCTCGACGTCTCGGACATCGTCGACCGCCCGATCGTCGGCCGCGACGACGTGACCCGCCTCTTGGTGCGTGCCGTCGCGCTCGAAGCCTCGGAGGTGATCTTCCAGACCGGGCGTCCGGTGCTGGCGCAGATCCACGGCCACCTACTGGCGCTCACCCGGCAATGGCTGCAGCCGGCGACGATCTCGCGCATCAGCGTGGACCTCACCGGCACGGACAGCATGATGTCGAAGCTCTATTCCGGGCGCGATGCCGACCGGGCGGTGCCGATCGAGGATCGCTCCGCCGTCGATGCAGCCGGCGAGCCGCTGCGCCATCGCTTCCGCGTCAACCTGACGCCCAACCACTACGAGGGCGACATCGGCGTCCAACTCGTCTGCCGGCACATTCCCTTCATGCCGCCGACGGTCGCCGAGATCGGCATCGAGCCGGGGATCGTCGCCGAGAGCACGCCGGCGCAAGGCGCGGTCGTCATCGCGGGCGAGACTGGATCGGGCAAGACCACCACCTTCGCCGCCCTGATCCGTCGCGTCCTCGAGGAGACGACGCCGATCGTCGGCAACGTGCTGACCTTCGAGGCGCCGATCGAGTTCGTCTTCGAGGGGATCTCGAGCGCGACCTGTACGATCTCCCAGCACGAGATCGGCGTTCACCTCGGCTCCTTCGCCGACGGTGTGCGCGGCGCCATGCGCCGCAAGCCGGCGCTGATCGTCGTCGGCGAGGTCCGCGACAGGGAGACGATCGCGGCGATGGTCGAGGCCTCGAATACCGGCCATCCGATCTACACGACGACGCATGCCAACGACGTCGCCTCGATCATTCGCCGTCTGACGCTGAAATTCCCGGCCGAGATGCAGTTCCAGGCCTTCCACGACGTGCTGAGCACGGTGCGCCTGCTGATCAGTCAGGTGCTGGTTCCTCGCGTCGGCGGTGGCCGGACCTGTCTCAGGGAATGGCAGGTGGTGACCGACCCGGTGCGCCGGGAGATCTCGGAGGCCGGCCCCGAACATGCCACCGCTATCATTCGCGACATCGTCGCTCGCGACGTCGACGGACGCTCGATGCGTTCCACCGTTCACCTCGCCCATGCGGCCGGCACCATCGATGCCGAGACCGCACGGCGTGTCCTCTATCGCTATGGCTACCGCAATGACCCTCTCGCGGCGTGAACTCCTCGCGGGGCTCCTCCCGTTCGTCGACCTCTGCTCCTCTTCGAGCACCGTCGCCGCGGCGATGCCGGCGCCGGCGGAAATGCCCTCCCTGCTCTGGCTCGTGCGGGAGCGCGACGGCACCGAGATCGTGACCGCGTTCCGCAATGGCGGCGGCTACGATCACGGCGCTGTGCTCGAACTCTCTTGGCTCTGGCGGGACAACGAAGACGGTCGCGCCATCTGGATCGAGCCACGCCTCTTCGACGCGCTCGCCGCCATTCAGGTCGGGATCGGCCGCGCGAACGGCGCGCTTCTCCCTCTGGTTCTGACCAGCGGTTGCCGGTCGCTCGCCCACAATGCCGCAACCGAGGGCGCGGCTCGTCAGTCGACGCACATCGACGGGCTCGCTGGCGACGTCCGGATTCCCGGCATCGAGCCGAAGGTCGTCGCGCTGGCGGCCGCCATGTGCGGCGCTGGCGGCGTCGGGCTCTATCCGAACCACGTCCACATCGACGTCTGGCGGCGCCGCTTCTGGGTGGATCCTAAGATTGACGTCGGCACCGCCCTGCCGACAGCCCCCCGCCCCTTTTCCGGAAAAGGAAATCCGTCGTGACCGATCTTCAGTGGCGCTGGACCGCCCAGCCCCTCCGCATCGCCGGGCTCCACGCGAGCGTTCTCGCCTTCGGACCGCTTCTCGTGGTCACCGGTCTCTCGCGCTGGGCCTTCGTCGCGCTCGCGCTCTACGTCGCCTTCCTCTGGTGGTGCCGGCGCGCCGGACGGACGCCGCTCGCGATGATCGCCAGCCTCGACACTCGTTGGGTCCGCCGTGGCCGTTGGCCCGCCTTCTGAAAGATGATGTCGATGCCTGTCCCCTCCCCTTCCCTCCTACGGATCGCCGTCGTCGTTGCCGTGCTCGCAGCACCGCTCCCCGCGTCGGCCGCCTCGACCTGCTCCGTCAAGGCGGCGGCCGACGCCGCCGTGCAGCGTCAGATCACCCTGATCGACGCCGCCAAGGTCAACCCGTCCGACTTCTTCGACGGGGCGAACTCCTGCATCGCCACCAACCTCCTGCAGCAGTTCGACCTTTCGAACCTCATTCCCGACCTGTCCGGGTTTCTCACCTCGGCGGCGCAGAACCTCATCACCCAGGCTCTGAACACCGCCAAGCAGCAGGTCTGTTCGATCCTCGACAGCCAGCTTCAGAACGTGATCAACCAGATCAACTCGAAGCTCTATGCCTTCCGCTCGACGCTGAGCGCCGACCTCTCGAAGCTCCTGAACGGCAGCACCAGCACCATCACGCTGCCGAACGTCCCGGGGATCGGCACCTACACCTTCAACTCCTCGTCCTCCTCGCTCGGGTCGGTCCTCGGTGTCGGCAGTGCCGCAACCACGACGACGACCACGACGGACACCTCGTCCGGGTCGTCGTCGACGGGCTCCGGCACGACGTCGAACTATTCGACGATCTTCAACAACAACTGAGGTGGCAATGCCCCGCTCGTCGATCCTTCTCGCCGCCGCCCTGTTCGTCATGGCCGGCGATGCTTTCGCCGCCGGTCCCCTGCCGATCACCGGCACGTTCGCCCTCGCACCCGATCCCCGGTCTCCGGCCCGGCCGTTCTCCTGCACGATCGCCACGAGGGTCGAGATCTCCGCCGACCGGATCGTCGAGCACTGGCATGCCGCCGACTTCGGGCCGGACGCCTACATGCCCGAGGGCACCAACACCTGCCGTATCACCGCATGGAAGAAGAAGGGCGATCGCATCGAGGGTCACTATGCCTGCTCCTGGACGGGCACGACGCCCTCGCCGGCCGAGATGAGCGATGGCGACGATGGCGGCGGTGCCTCGACCTTCGTCATTCGTGTCCTCTCCGCCGACCGCATCGAATACGACGCGGCCGCTGTCTTCGGACGCTGTCCATGAAGCGCGTCTCGCCGATCAGGTTCCGCGTCCTCGTCGGAGCACTTCTTCTCATCCCGGTCGCCTCTTCGGCGAACGCCGGCACTTGCCTGTCGGTCGATCTGATGAATGCCTCGGGCTGGGTCGTGACCTCGCCCTATGGCGTCGATCGCACCGGACATTCCGGCGCCTCGGCCGGCTATCACCAAGGCCTCGACATGGTGAACGGCGAAGGCGCCGGCACACCGATCTACTCGGGCTCCGGCGGCACCGTTCGTTATCGCGCCTTCACCGGTGGCGCCGACGCCTCGGGTCTCGTCGCCGAGGTCACCGTGCCCTCCGGCGACACGATGTTCCGCTACCTCCACATGCGCAATCACGCGACGAACGGTGAGACGCGCGAGATCGCCGCCGGAACGCAGGTCGGCACCATGGGCTGCGCCGGCATGAAATCCTGCAGCCCACACCTGCACCTCTACGCCATGCTGCGCGGTTCGGAACTGGCGGCGAACGGCTACGCCGGCCGAACCTGGCACGACTTTGCCGGCAAACATGGCGCGCCCATGACCTCCGAGGCGATCCGCTCGGCGGCACCGCGCGATTGGTATTACGTCAATCCCGAGACCTTTCTGTCGCGCCGCATTCCGATCGTCCACACCTACCCCGACATGCCGGGCGGCGTACACACGACCACCCTCCCCCAATCCTGCACCGCCGATTCCTCCTCCGCCGTCGCCGTCAATCCGCAGAGCGCCGGCGAGACGCGCTCGCGCGAGAGCGCCGTCGCCGGCGACGCCACGATCGCCGGGACCGAGGACTACGCCTTCAAGTCGGCCGAGCAACCGATCCGCTCGCTCTGGATCAGCCTCGCCAAGCAGTCGGCGACGTCTCTCGTCGCCGGCACCCTCGACCACCAATCGGCGCTCGATGCCTCGCTCGCCGAACTGGTCCTCGTCACCGCCCTCCCCTCTTCGGCCCCCGCCCCATGAAACGTGCCTCCCTTCTCCTTCTCGGAATGCTCGTCTGTCCGTCGTTGCCGGCGACGGCCCAGACCTCGCCGATCACCGCCGTCTGGTACGCTTCGCTCGTCCGGCTGCTGTCGGGATTGAGGGTCGATGCGTCGCAGACGACCACCACGGCCGATCAGACGTCGACGGCCGTGAAATCGAGTGCCGGCGCCGCGGCATCGACCGTCGCGGCGACCCGTCAGGGGCTCCTCGTCGCCAAGGCCCGGCACGACTATTCCTATGAGACCGGCACCGGCTACGCCGCCTGCACGGTTTCGCTCGGGCTGACCGACGAGCGGGATGCCGGCGCCTCCGCCGCCACGGTGATGGCGGCCTTCGGGGCCGCCGATCGGTCCTGGCTGCAATCGGGTGGCGACGGCGCCGCCCGCCTCCGGGCCTCGCTCGATCTCAGGAAGACCCTCTATTGCTCCGAGGCGGAGCGGACGGCCGGTGTCTGTTCCGGCTCCGGAGGCTATGGCGCCGGCGATTCCGACGCGAGCCCCTGGCTCTATTCGCGCAACTACGGGGCCGAGGAGATCACGACCGCAGGCGACTTCCTCGACGTGATCGCGCCGCTGCCGACCATCGAACCCGCGGCGTCGACCGCCGTCGACCAGACCCGGCTCGTCGAGAACCGCCGTGGCGGCGCCCTTCTGAGCGGTGCTCGCGCCGCCCTGACGACGGTGATCGCCGCCGGCACCGCCGGTGACGAGAGGGAGACCCACTGATGCTCCGCCGCGTTTCCGCCGTCGCCGTCGTGGCCGTACTCGCTGGTACGACTTCCGCCTTCGCTCAGTCCTGCGCCGGCGTCGAAGCCCGCGTCAACGTCCGCACCGGGCAATTGCAGGCCGCGGTCGAAGGCGTCATCGACACGACCGAGAGCGCGCTGATCGCCCAGGAACTCCTGCAGCGCAACCAACTCCTCTCTGCCTTCAAGGTGATCACCGCCCAGTCGGCGACGGCGAGCGATCAGGTCACGACCGCCCACAAACAGGCGGCGAGTGCCACCGCTTCGACCACCGTCACCCAGGCGAGCAATCTCGCCGTCGCCGCGGCGTCCCACCGCTACCAGTCGGTCGGCTACGATCCCTGTGGGTCGAACACCAAGGCATCGACCCTCTATCAGGCGATCGCCGCAGCGCCTGCCGCCCGCAAGACGATCGCGGCGAGCGTCGTCTCACAGCCCGGCAAATACGGCGATCCCGCGTCCTGGACGGCTGCCGTTCGTTCGGGAACCGTCACCGACGGGACGTCGCTCTTCTCCGGCGACACGGCGGCGGCCGCCGCCTTCATCAATGCCGTCATCGGTCCCCCGGAGAAGCAGGATCCGACCCGACCGAGCGGAACCGCGAGAGGCGACGCCGATCGTCTCGGCAAGGCCGAGCGCGATGCGATGAAGTCGGTCGGCACGGTCGTGCTCTCCGACATCGCCGCCGACAACGCCGCCGGCGGTCCCGTCGAGCAGGCGAAGGCGCTCGGCAAACATTGGGTCGGCGACGACGGTGGCGAGACCTGGGCCGCCTCGATCGCCGGCGATCACCAGCGCGGCATCCTCCAGGACGCCGTCCGGATGGAGGCCGCCAACCTCTCGCTCCTCGCCCTGCAGGTGAAGAAAGGGGCCCGGACCGAGACGGCTGCGGCGACCCTTCTTCTCGCAATGATCAACGCCAAGGTCGGTGCTCGCCTGCCCTCGCCTGAAGCCGGAGGCCCGAAATGACGATCTCTCCCCCGATGCCCCGTCTTCTGCAGGTGGCAGCATTCGCCTTCGCGATCGTCGCCGTGCCGTTGCCGGCGCAGGCCTGGTGGTGTGGCGTCAACGACGCCATCTGGCGCGCCGGCCATCAGGCCGCCGAGACGGCGCTCGAAGCGCGCGTCACCCTGATGGGGACGGATCTCTCCGCCCAGCGCGCCATCACCTTGGAGATGCTGCTCTCGGCAGCCAAGGTGAACACCGCCCAGGGCGCGACCAACGGCGGCCGCGAGGCGACCATGGTGAAGTCGTCGCAGGAGGCGCTCGCCACCACTCTTAGCGAGCAGACACGCCGCGAGGCGATCGTCGACGCTCAGGAGCAATATTCCTTCGAAACCGGCCAGGGCGTGAACACCTGTTCGGCGGTCAATCTCACGGCGACGGTCACCCAGTCGCTCTCCACCATCGGCGAGACCGGCCGCAAGCTCTATACCGACGTCGACGTCTCGCCCGGCAAGGCGACCTCAGTCGCTTCGGCGACGGCGACGAGGTTGGCGACGACCTCCCTCACCGATGCCGAACCGCTGTTCGACCCCTCCGCCTCCGACGACGCCCGCAAGGCCTTCATCCAGCATCTCGCGGGTCTCCCTCTCCCCCTTCCGGACGCTTCGATGCCGCAGGCCTCGGCCGACCTCATGCTGATGCGCGCGCGTCGCGTCGAAGCCCTGCGCTCCCCTGCCCTCGTCTCGCTCAATGCCGTCCGCGCGATGTCGTCGTCCTCCGCCCACGAGACCGGCACCACCGATGTCGGCGCCTTCGTCGCCCTCGACCAGCTCATCGCACAATATGGTGGCGGCGACGGTTTCGAGGCGTGGTCGGCGGGATTGGCCGGTCAATCCGAACACGGTCTTCTCGTCGAACTCGCCCGGCTCCGTTCGATCTCTCTGACGCTGCGCCAGACGCAGACCGAGCAGCAGGCCCGCCTCGCCGCCCTCTTCGCGACCATGGTCGCCGTTCAGGCCGGAGGCGATCTCTGATGGACCGTCTCAGCCGTCTCGGCATCCTTCTCGTCCTCGCCGCTCTCCCCTCCCCTGCCGTCGCTCAGACCACGTCGAGACAGATCTTCACCCCGACCACCGACGATCTGGCGCTCGCCAACCTGAAGAAGCTGCTCGG
>CALMMQ010000113.1 GCA_937868725.1 uncultured Pleomorphomonas sp. | reverse complement strand
GGATTCGAACCTACGAATGGCGGAATCAAAATCCGCTGCCTTACCACTTGGCGACACCCCAACGTGTCCGCCGATATAGCGAGTCGGATTGCCAAGTGCAACAGATCGTCGCGCCGGGCGGACTGTCAGGTCGGGCCAGGCGATGGCGGCCGTCGCGCCAGGAGACGAGCCTTCGGCCAGCCATGGCCGGTTCGGCGAATCCTGACGACATTTCAATGTGGTGGAATTTTCCCGGAAAACCGCGGCAGCGGCGGGATCGCCGGGTCGAGGGCGGCCGTGCCGATCGGTGGCGCCGAGGCGAAGCGCTGTCCACAGCCAGACTCGGCCCCTGAATTTTCGATGATTTAGGGCTTGCGGAGCCTCTGGAGGGACGCTATACACCGCCCACCGAACGGTTACGGAGTGTAGCGCAGCCTGGTAGCGCACCTGCTTCGGGAGCAGGGGGTCGCGTGTTCGAATCACGCCACTCCGACCATCGTCGGCTTTCCCAAATATAACAGAAATTTCAAGGCCCTCGGGCCGGAGATCGTGCTTGGTCCGCCTGTCGAGCAGGCCGCCGTCGGTCGTTGCTTGTCGGCGCCGAGTATTGTGCCGGCTGTCGATGCCGGCACCGCGGCGGCGGCCCCGGGGGTGCCGCTGCTCCAAAGGGTCGCGCCGTCTCAGCGCGCCGCGCGGCTATGGGCGGCGACGCCGGCCACGTAGGTGGTGGCGACGCTGCGGTCGTCACCCAGCGTCATCAGCACGAACAGCTCTTCCTCAAGGTCGTCGTCCGCTGCCGCGAGCCGGTGAGCCATGGCCGGCGTGGCACCGGTGTCGAGGACAACCAGGTCGGCGTAGCAGCCCGGCGCAATGCGCCCGATGTCCGCCTCGCCGATCGCCTCGGCGTTGCCGCGCGTCATCAGGTCGAAAGCTTCGAGCGCCGACAGCGTCTGCCCGCGCAGTTGCATCACCTTGTAGGCTTCGGCGGCCGTGGCCAGCATGGAATAGCTGGTGCCGCCGCCGACATCGGTGGCGAGCGCGATGCGGACCGGCGGGTTGCCGCGCGTCAGGCCATGGGCGTCGAACAGGCCCGAACCGATGAACAGGTTGGAGGTGGGGCAGAACACGGCGACACCGCCTGTCTCCGCCAACCGCGTCCGCTCGCGCTCGGAGAGGTGGATGGCGTGGCCGAACAGGCTGCGCTCGCCGAGCAGGCCATAATGGTCGTAGACGTCGAGGTAATCGCTGCGCTCGGGAAACAGCCGCGCGACGGCGGCGATCTCGTCGCGGTTTTCCGACAGGTGCGTCTGGACGAGGCAATCGGGATGAGCGCGGGCGAGGGCGCCCAGCAGTTCCAGCTGACGCGGCGTCGAGGTGATGGCGAAACGCGGCGTGATGACAACCCGCTGCCGTCCGCGCCGGTGCCAAGCGGCGATCAGCGCCGCCGTGTCGTCGTAGGCGCTCTCCGGGCTGTCGCAGAGGACGGCGGGTGCGTTGCGGTCCATGCACGTCTTGCCGGCCAGCATCATTGTGCCGCGCTTCTCGCTTTCGGCGAACAGGGCTTCGGCCGAGATGCGATGCACCGAGCCGTAGGCGACAGCCGTTGTCGTGCCGTTGCGCAGCAGTTCGTCGATGAAGAAGGTGGCCTGGCGGGCGGCGTGTTCGGGCGAGGCGTAGCGCGCTTCGGCCGGGAAGGTGTACTTCTCAAGCCAGTCGAGGAGCTGGGCGCCGTAGGAGGCGATGACCTGCGTCTGGGGGAAATGGATGTGGGTATCGATGAAGCCGGGCAGGATGAGCTTGTCGCCGTGGTCGTGGATCACGACGTCCGGCGTGCGATGGTGCTCGATAGTCGCCGCGTCGTCGACGACGGTGATCCGGCCATCATCGATGACGATGATGCCGTGCCGGTGATAGTCGCAGGCCGCGCGGTCGCCGGCCCCGGCAGGTCGGCGGTTGAAGGAGAGCACTCTGCCCTTGAGGATGAGGCGGGACGGGGACGTCGGTCGATTGGCCAAGGGCGGGTCTCCGGCTCCGGACAGGTCTGGGTCGATCGTTGGCGGCCCCGTGCCGGCCGATTGTCCGGACTGGTCGGCGGGGTTTCGGCGCTGAACGGCGGCGCGACTTTAGTACAATACGCAGGGCAAAGGATACGGGATTTCCGGGGGCAGGCGCCGGCAGTATTTGCAGTCCATGCCTAACATTGCCTCTGGATCGACCGGTTTGGCCGTCGTATGCTTTGCCATTCGTGGGCGAATGCGTGTGCCTAATGGCCAGGCCCCTGGGCTTGCGACCGTCGGACAAGCATCGCTGCGGCTTCACAATCGGGCCGATCCACACGGCGGTCCGTCAGGCTGATGGAGACGAGCGCTCATGGACGCTGACGACGACAAGGGGCGCAAGCCCGCTCTTGAGCTGGCCTGCCCCGCCGATGTCCGCGAACGTCTTGAGGTGATCAAGCGCGCTTACAAGGCCGTCAGCGGCAAATGGAAGACCGAGATTCTCTGTCTGCTGTCGCTTTGCCCGATGCGGTTCAACGAGATCAAGCGTTCCATCCCCGGCATTACCCAGCACATGCTGTCGGCGCAGTTGCGGGCGCTCGAAAACGCCGGTCTGGTGATTCGGCGCGTTTACCAGGAAGCGCCGCAACGGGTTGAATACGAGATGTCGGAAAGCGGTCGCGCCCTGCGCCCGGTCACCGATGCTGTCTATCAGTGGGCATTGCGCTACGTGCCGGCCGCCCTGCAGGACAGCTGAACGGCTGACCGCGCCCCCGCCACCGGCCGGCCGGGCCGCTACATGAAGCGGAAGCGGGCGTAACGTGGGTCGGGGCTTTCGAGTACATTGACGGGACCGGCGACGAAATGCAGGCCCAATTCCATCTCGCGCCGCCAGACCACCTCGGCCTTGCGTAGCGTGTGCTCGGTTGGGTCGTAGATGTAAAACTCATGCGGAATTTCATTGGCATGGTTGCAGCGGATGCGCACTCCGGCGGCGCTTGCATCACGGACAACGCAATCGACGATATAGCGATAGTCGCCATAGACAATCTTGGCGGCTCGCAGCGTACGTCGCCGTGTTGTCGCGCGCTTTTCTTCGCCCATGTCCTTCATCCTGTTATTGGAAACAGTGTGGCAGACATGAGTTAACTTTTTTCAAAGTATTGGGCGATTCCGAGGGCTCATGGAATGCGGCGGACATCGCCGGCGAACTGGTCGGCAGCCCCCTTGCCACCCTGAAATGCGTTCTCGATGGAGTTGGCCGAACGCAGGCCGCGCAGATCGGAAGCAAAACGACTCGAATTGTCGAGCGGCCGATAGCCGAGACGCCGGGCGTTGGCGTTGTCCCACCAACGGTCGGCATTGGCCGAGACGCCGTAGACGATCTCGTTGAGATAGTCGGCCGTCAGACCGGTCCAGATCAGCCGCTCGAAGTCGCCCGGCGACAGCCATGTCGACAGCATGCGCTCGTCGCGCGGCCGCTCGCAGCAATCGCCCATGCGGATGCACATGGCGCGGATGCCGTACTTGAAGGCGTAGAGCGAAGCCATCGATTCCGTCATGGCGCCGATGAGGCCGATGGGGCTGTCGGGGCGGGGCGACGACAGATGGTCGAGCATGGCTGAGCGGCGATAGAAGCCGACGACGCCATTGGAAAGCACTGTCACCACGCGCTTGACGCCGGCGATGCGCGCCGCTTCCCAGATGTTGGCAACAGTCTCGGCACTGCGGGGCACGCTTTCGGAAGCGACGCGGTTGGTGTCGAGCTTGGAGACATCGACGACGGCCTCGACGCCCTGACAGGCGTCAACCAGCAGCGGCAGACTGGCGAGGTCGCCACACATCAGGTCCTCGCCGTCGTACATTGGTCGGACCGGTTCGGTGTCGAGCACGCGGCGCAGTCGGTGTCCAGTCGACAGCAATTCGCGGACAAGGTGGCCAAGATACATGTTGCCACCGACGATGAGGACCGGGCCAGTTCCGGGCATGGCGCACCTGCGAGTCGAACATCCTGCACAAGCGGCACCCGCGAGGGCGGCTGCTGCCTCTGCCAGAAACCATCACTTCAACAACCGCCTGGCGATTCCCCAGGTTCTTCAAGCGGTCATCGTCTCTTCCGCGCGCATCGTCAGCGATGCGACTCTCGTTAGCGGACCATCGCGCTACTTAGTCTTGTTTGCATAGTTGATGGGTTCTCGGCGGCAAGGGGAACTTGGGGTAAATGCGTATGCAAGAGATCAAACTGATATACCAGTCAAGGACTCGCGTGCTTTTGTTCCGGCTGGAACCGGTCTGAGTGGCTTTTGGCAAGTCGTCGATTGGAAGAAACAATTAAAAGTGGTGGTCCGGCCTGATGAAAACACCAGGGTTATCGGTATTCCAGGCAGTGAATTGGGTATGCACCCGAAAGGGCCAGGGCTGAAAGGCCGGCGTGGGGCATGAGGAAAGAGCATGCCTGAATCGAGGCGAGTGCTGGCTCGGCGCCCCACAAACATCACCCCTGCCGCCAGTCCGGGCGGGCCGGATGACGACAGGGGTGCGAAGATCGAACAGTCGACGGGCGATCAGGCGAGTTCGTGCCGCCACGGCGGGTTGGCGCCGGCGCGCGAGCAGGTGATGGCGGCGCACCTGGTACCGAAGGCCAGCGCCTCAGTCAGCTGTTCGGCGGTGGCGGTAGCCAGAGCGGCGCGGGCGATCAGGCCGCGCTCTTCGAGGGCCACCAGGAACGAGCCCTGGAAGGTGTCGCCGGCGCCGATGGTGTCGGCAACGGTGATCTTGGGCGCCGTCACTTCCAACCGGCCCGCCTGCTTGTGCCAGGCGATGACGCCGCTGCCGCCGCGCGTGACGATGACCAGTTCGGCGCCGCCGGCGAGATAGGCCGCGGCCTTGGCGTCGAAGTCGTTGCCGCCGAACATGAAGTCGAAGTCCATGTCGGACATGCGGATGATGTCGGCGTTGGCGGCGAACTCTTCCATGCGGGCGACATAGCCAGGCTTGTCGGAGACCAAGGACGGCCGACAATTGGGGTCGAAGGACACCGTCGTCTGACCCTTGGCCTCGCGCGCCATGGTCAGCGTCTGGCTGGCCACCGGATCGTTAATCAGTGTCGTCGAGCCGACGTGAACGGCCGAGACCTTGGCAAACGGGATCGAGCCCGACTGGTAGCTCCACAGGCGCGCCGCCGTGGTCTCGTCGTAAAAGGCGTAGTGGGGTTCGTTGTTGATGAAGCGGACGAAGGCCAGCGTCGTCTCGAGATTGGTCCGGCGGACGTACTCGAGCGAAACGTTGGACGCCGTCAGGTGGTCGGCGATCATGGCGCCGAACATGTCGTTCGAAACGCCGCCGACCAGACCGGCCTTGGCCCCGAGGCGGGACATCGCCACGGCGATGTTGAGGCAGGACCCGCCAACCGCCGGAACGTATCCGTCGCGGCCATCAGCCGTTTTGACCGGCACGAAATCGATGAGTGCGTCACCGCATGACAGAAGCATGTCGAGTCTCCCTTCCTCTCCCTCAAGGCCTGCCACCTTGCTAGCGAATAATTGAACGCGGTTCAACTTTCCTAATGTCGAATGAGGAAATGCGCGGACCCGACTATGCTGGTGGAAGGGGGACAAGGCAAGGCGGCCGTCCGGCGGAAGGGGGCCGGACGGCGGTCGGCTCAGCGGTAGCGATCGGCCGTCAGGTCGGCCGTTTCGATCTCCGGCGTGAGCCCGGAGATGATGTCGGCCAGCACGCGGCCGGAACCGCAGGCCATGGTCCAGCCGAGCGTGCCGTGACCGGTGTTGAGCGTCAGGTTGGCGTAGGGCGTCTTGCCGATGATCGGCGTGCCGTCCGGCGTCATCGGTCGCAGACCGGACCAGTACTCGGCTTGCTTGAGGTTGCCGCCGGGGAACAGGCTGTTGGTGACGTATTCCAGCGTCGCCCGCCGCGCCTCGGGCAGGTTGGTGGTGTAGCCGGAGATCTCGGCCATGCCGCCGATGCGGATGCGCGTGCCGAGCCGGGTGATCGCCACCTTGTAGGTCTCGTCGAGCACGGTCGAAACCGGTGCCCGTGTCTCGTCGACGATGTCGGCGGTGAGCGAATAGCCCTTGACCGGGTAGACCGGCAGCTTGAGGCCGAGCTTGCGGGCATGCATCGGCGAATAGGAGCCGAGCGCCATGACGTAATGATCGGCGGTGATGGTGCCGGTGGCGGTGACGACGCCGGTTACGGCGCCGGCCGCCGTGGTGATCGACTTGATCTCGGTGCCGTACTTGAACACCACGCCGAGCCCCTCGGCGAGGGCGGCCAGCGCGTTGGTGAACTTGAAGCAATCGCCGGTCTCGTCCAGCGGCAGGCGCAGGCCGCCGACGAACGTGTCCTTGACGGCGGCGAGCGCCGGTTCAGCGGCGGCGACGCCGTCACGGTCGAGCACCTCGAACGGCACGCCGTCGGCCTTCAGGACGTCGATGTCATGGCCGGCGTGGTCGAGCTGCTTCTGCGTCCGGAACAGCTGCACGGTGCCGCGGCTGCGTTCGTCATAGGTGATGCCGGTATCGGCCCGGAGGGCGACCAGGCAGTCGCGGCTGTAATTGGCAACACGCAGCATGCGCCCCTTGTTGATGGCGTAGGCCGACGAGGTGCAATTGAGCAGCAGCGACAGCATCCAGGTGACCATGTGCGGGTCGAACTTGGGGCGCAGGATCAGCGGCGCATGCTTCATGAACAGCCAGCGCATCGCCTTGAAGGGGATGCCCGGTGCCGCCCACGGCGTCGAATAGCCCGGCGAGATTTCGCCGGCGTTGCCGTAGGACGTTTCGAGCGCCGGACCGGGCTGACGGTCATACACCGTCACCTCATGGCCGGCCTTGGCGAGATAATAGGCGGTGGTAACGCCGACCACGCCGCTTCCCAGAACCGCGACTTTCATCTCAACAGAACCTCGTGTTGCGCAGCTTCCCCGGCCTTCCGGACGGGCTGCGGGACGAGCGCATGGCGCTCAGGGTCCTGCCTGGACGTTTCCCGAACAAGAGCGCGAGAGGGGGCGGCGGCTCCCCGAGATCGGCTGGCGTCGCGCCGAAGACCGGTGCGCCGCCGGCCTTTTGCCGGCACCCCTCATCGCGTGGCCGGCCCGCGACGGACCCTCGCGGATCCGGTTTCCAATGGTGCGCGAAGCGCCTCGGAAATCGTTGTTCGAGCTCGACCTGCATCAACTTTAGGCGTGCCTAATAGTCAGGTCCACTTAAATAAACTGCAATATATGATAAGCGTGACTTAAGAGTGGAGGCGGCATGGATTTCGATCGGTTGCGGACGCTGCGCGAACTGTCCAAGCGCGGCACCATGACGGCGGTGGCCGAGGCGTTGCGCGTGTCGCCATCGGCGGTGTCGCAGCAGATCGCCCAGCTCGAAGACGAGCTCGGCTTGCCGCTGGTCGAGCGGCGTGGCCGCGGCGTACGGCTGACGCGGGGCGGCGAGCGGCTGGTCGTACAGGCCGAACGGGTGTTCGCGATCATCGAGGAGGCGCGCACCGATCTCGCCGAGATGCGGGCGGAAGTGGCCGGCGATCTCCGCGTTGCCGCCTTTCCGTCGGTGGCGGTATCGCTGCTGCCGGCCGTCATGCGCGACCTGGCCGCCCGCTATCCGCGCCTGACCGTGACGCTCGACGTCATGGAACCCGATCTGGCACTGGCGGCGCTGCGTGCCTGGCAGGTCGACGCGGCGCTGATCGACAGCTTCGCGGCGCGCAGCGGCGGCGAGAGTGCCCACATCGACACCACCGCCGTCTATGACGACCAGCTTTATGCCGTGCTGCCGGCCGGCCATCGCCTGTGCCAGCGGCCGGCGCTGTCGCTCTCCGACATGGCCAGCGAACGCTGGGCGCTGGACACCGCCTCGAGCGCTTACTTCTCGGCCATCATGGACGAGTGCCGCCGCCAGGGGTTCGAGCCGACGGTCAACGGCTACTGCAACGGTTTCGAGGTGGTGACGGCAATGATCGAGGCCGGCGTCTCCATCTCGGTGATGCCGGGGCTGCTCGTGACGAGCTTTCCCGGTAACTTTCGCTTCCGCCGCATCGAACCCCCCATCGGCCGGGCCATCGCCGTCGCCGTGCGTCGGGGGGAGGGACGCAAGCCGGCGCTCGCCGCCTTCGTCGAGACGCTGGTGGCCGCCGGCGCGGCGCGCGCCCAGGCGCCTGACGGTGGTGCTCTTCAAACCGGTCCGGAGCTGTGCTATCGGGAGGAATGACCAGCCTTTCCGTTCTTCTCCGCATCGTCCCAGTCCTTGCCGTCGCCGCGCTTGGCGTCGCCTGCTCGGCCATTGGTGGCGACAGTGAATTTGCCGCTCCCGCCCGGCCGCAGACGCCGGGCTTGCGCCTGACCGACGCCGGTATCGGCGCTCTGGGGGCGAGCACGGCCTATTCGGCCAAGTCCATCGAAGCGGTGATGCCCGGTTACGAAGTGTCGTCGGTCACCATGGCCACCGAATCGAGCGAGAGCGTTTCGGCGCTCGCCCTGTTCAAGGACGGCTTGCAGGTGTTGCAGGTGTTGCCGGCGCAGGGCGGCCGCATCGCCGCCGTGCACGGTGTCTCCGAGCGCATCGTCGGCCCGAACGGCGAACGCATCGGCATGAGCTTCCGCGAAGCGCGCATGGCCCGGTCCGACTGCCGCGAAGGCAACGGCAACTGGCTTGGCATGGCCATCTGTCACGCCCACAACGCTCCGTCGGTCTCCTTCGTGTTCTCGGTTCCCGGTTATATCTCCACCGTCGGGTTGCCCGACGACGCCACGCTGGCCACCGCCTCGCTGCAGCGCATGATCTGGACGCCGGCCAGCTGACCTCAGTCCGCCACTCCGTCGGTCGCCGCGTTTTCGAGCAGCGTCGGCAACGGCGCCAGCAACGGCGTCGCCAGGCCGGCGGCCAGCAAAGCCAGCGCCACGACCAGCGGCCGCCACCAACAGAACGGATCAACCGATCGGACCACCATGGCCGGCAGCGCCAGCGTGGCGAGGCCGATCACGGCCTCGGCGCTCCAGACGAGGGCGGAGAACAGCAGCACCAGTTCGGGGCCGGCGACGAGGCCTGCCCGCATGGCCAGCGTCAGGGCGAGAGGCGGCAGCGCCAGCAGCAGGGCCGCGAAGGCATAGCCCCAGAAGGTCACGGCCATCATGGCCCAGGCGAAGGGCCCGGCCATCAGTGCCCGCATGACCAGCGCCAGCACGGCGCAGAGACAGAGCGCCAAGACGATGCCGTTGCCATCGATCCGGCCGTCGGCGCCAAGGGCAAGGGTGCACTGCAGCGCCAATCCGGCGACGAAGCAGGCGAGCACGCCAAGCCCGACGGCCAGCGGCCCGGCCTCGGTCGCGTACGGCTCGAAGCGGCGAAACGTCAGGCAGCGCAGGGCTGCGGTTGCGACTGACGGCATGACCGGACTCCGCATCGAACCAGGGCTGGGGCGGACAAGCACTGCGCCCGCCAGACGACAACGGCCGGGCTTGCGCCCGGCCGCCGTGCTGATCCTAGCATTGCCAACCGCCTGTTGCCACGCGATCGGCAGGCGACAGTAATCGCCGATCGATCAGGTGTTGAGGTTGACGATGGCCTCGAGCCACTCCTGCTTGCCGCTCTTGGGCTCGGGATTGACGTTGTTCTTGGCAACGTAATCGGCGAGGTCCTCAAGGCTGCGCTTGCCGGCCAGAATGGCCTGCGCCTCGGCACCCTTCCAGCCGGCGTAGCGGTCATCGACGAACTTGGCCAGCCGGCCGTCTTCGATGATCGCGGCGGCGTTGAGCAGCGCCTTGGCAGCGGCGTCCATCGAGGCGGCGTGGGCGACGACCAGATCGACCGGGTCGAGCGACTGCCGGCGAATCTTGGCGTCGAAGTTGAAGCCGCCGGTGGTGAAGCCGCCCGCCTTGATGATCTCCAGCATGGCCAGCGTCAGTTCCGGCACGTTCATGGCGAACTGGTCGGTGTCCCAGCCGAGGCGGTCGTCGCCACGGTTGAGGTCAACCGAGCCGAAGATGCCGAGCGCGTTGGCCAGCGCCAGTTCGTGCTCGAAGGTGTGGCCAGCCAGGATGGCGTGGTTCTGCTCGATGTTGACCTGCACTTCCTTCTCGAGGCCGTAGGACTTCAGGAAGGAGAAGACGGTGGCGACGTCGAAGTCGTACTGGTGCTTGGACGGCTCCTTCGGCTTCGGCTCGATCAGGATGGCGCCCTTGAAGCCGGTCTTGTGCTTGTAGTCGACGACCATGGTCAGGAAGCGGCCGAGCTGGTCGAGTTCCTGGCGCAGGTTGGTGTTGAGCAGCGTTTCGTAGCCTTCGCGACCGCCCCACAGCACGTAGTTCTGACCGCCGAGCTCACGCGTCACGTCGAAGACGTTCTTCACCTGGGCGGCGGCGTAGGCGAACACCTCCGGATCGGGGTTCGAAGCGGCGCCGGCCATGAAGCGACGGTTGGAGAACAGGTTGGCCGTGCCCCAGAGCAACTTGACGCCCGTCTCTTCCTGCTTCCGGGCGAAGATTTCGGCTATGGCGCGGACGTTCTTGTTGGACTCGGCCAGCGTCTTGCCTTCCGGCGCGATGTCGCGGTCATGGAAGCAGTAGAACGGTGCGCCGACCAGCTGGAACAGCTCGAAGGCGACGTCGGCCTTGAGCTTGGCGAGCCCCAGTTCGTCCGAGCCGTTGAACCAGGGGCGAGCGAAGGTGCCGTTGCCGAACGGGTCACCGCCGCCCCAGGCGAACGAATGCCAGTAGGCGATGGCGAAGCGCATGTGATCTTCCATGCGCTTGCCAAGGACGACCTGGTCCTTGTTGTAATAACGGAAGGCCAGCGGGCTCTTGCTCTCGGGGCCTTCGTATTTGACCGGTTCGATGCCGGCGAAGAAGTTGGTCATGTCTTTCCTCCAGGTATTTCAGGGCGTCAATGATCAGGCAAGCGCTGCCTTGATGGCGGGATAGAGAGCGCGATACTTGGCGTAGCGCTCGGCGTAGGCCGCAACCAGCGACGTGTCGGGTTCGACGGTGCGGGCGATCGGCGGCGCCGTCAGCGTCGACAGCGGATCGTCGCCGGTGGCGGCGATGCGACCGAGGCGGGCGGCGCCGAAGCCGCCGCCGAAGTCACCCTCGGCGGTGATGTCCAGCGGCCGATCGAGCACGGCGGCCATGATCTGCAACCAGGCTTCCGAACGCGAACCGCCGCCGACGGCGAAGGCGCGCGTCATGTCGGTGCCGGCGTCGTTGAGCACGCGCAGGCAGTCGCGGAAGGCGAAGGCGACGCCTTCGAGCACCGCCAGCGTCATCTCGCTGCGGTCCGACGTGTGGGCAAGGCCGACGAAGGCGCCACGGGCGGCGGCGTCGTTGTGCGGCGTGCGCTCGCCGGAGAGGTAGGGCAGGAAGAACAGCGACGAGGGCTGCGTCGGCTTGGGATCAAGGCCGCGCGTCAGTTCGGGCGCCGGCGTGGCCAAGAGATGCGACAGCCACTGCAGGCTGTCGGTCGCCGACAGGATGACGCCCATCTGATGCCAGGTGCCCGGCACGGCATGACAGAAGGCGTGCACGGCCCCCTCGGTGTTGGGCGAGAAGCGGGCGTTGGAGACGAACAGCACGCCGGAGGTGCCGAGCGAGGCGAAGGCGGCGCCGGGCTTGACGGCGCCCATGCCGACGGCGCTGGCGGCGTTGTCGCCACCGCCACCGGCCACCACCGGCGCCTTGGCGATGCCCCAGCGCGACACCAGTTCGGTGCGCAGGCTGCCGGAGACTTCGGTGCCCTCGACGAGGCCGGGCATGTGATCGAGCGTCAGGTCGGTGGCAGCCAACAGGTCCGGCGACCAGGCGCGCTTGCCGACGTCGAGCCACAGCGTGCCGGCGGCGTCCGACATGTCGGAGACGTATTCGCCCGTCAGCCAGAGACGGACGTAGTCCTTGGGCAGCAGCACCTTGGCCGTACGGGCGAAGATGTCGGGTTCATGCTTCTTCACCCAGGCGAGCTTGGGCGCGGTGAAGCCGGGCATGGCGATGTTGCCGGCGATGGAGCGCAGCGACGGGCAGCGCGCTTCGAGTTCGGCGCACTCGGCGGCCGAGCGAACGTCGTTCCAGAGAATGGCCGGGCGCAGCGGCTTGTCGGCCTTGTCGAGCAGCGTGGCACCGTGCATCTGGCCGCTGAGGCCAATGCCGGCCACCGCCGACAGCTCGACCGGGTGGCTGGCCTTGAGCTGATCGATGGCGCTTTGGGTGGCGGCAATCCAGCTGTCACCGTCCTGCTCGGACCAGCCGGCATGCGGACGGGTGACTTCGAGGCTGGCCGAGGCGGTGGCGATCATCACTTCGCCCTCGCCGATCAGAACTGCCTTCACCGACGACGTGCCGATGTCGAGGCCAAGATATGTGCTCATCAGTTCCTCCCAGATTGAACGTCCGGTTCAGTTGTTGTCGTTGTCAGAGCAGATTGTCGCGCAGGAAGATGTCGATGCGGATGCGTTCCTGATCGTCGACGATGGTCCAATCGGAGGTCAGCGACTGCAGGATGCGGGCCGCCGACCGGATCTCGTGGCCGGGGTCCTGGTGGATGACCGCATCCATGGTGCCGCGGATCAGTGCCGACCGGCTCTCATCGGTCAGTTCGTGGGCGACGAAGACGATGTCGCGCGCCCGGCCGCTGGCTTCCAGCGTCGAGATGACGCCGGCATTGCCGGCGCCGACGTTGTAGATACCGGCCAGATCGGGATGCTCCTTGAGGATCTCCTCGATCATGCCGTGCACGGTGTTGGGGTCGTCGCGCGCTTCCCGGAGCGCGATGATCTCGACGCCGGGGAAGTCCTGGGTGATGACCTGCTCGAAGCCGAAGCGACGCTCGGCGTGGTCGCGCAGCGCCAGCGAACCGGCCAGCATGGCCACCTTGCCGGTGCGATGGGGCAGGAAGCGGCCGAGCAGCGAACCGGCGGTGCGACCTGCGGCGGTGTTGTCGATGCCGATGAAGCGGTCACGGCGCGAGCTCGGCACGTCCGACACCAGCGTCACCACGGCGATGCCGCCGGCCTTGAGCGTGTTGATGGCCTCGCGCACCGAGGGGTGGTCGAGCGCCGCCACGGCGACCCCGTCACAGTCGGACTGGCGGATGTCCTTCAGCGCCGCGGCGATGGCCTCGCCGTCGAAGACGTCGACGTGACGGATGTCGAACGACGAGTTCTTGAACGGCAACTGCTCGGCCAACTGGCCGATGGCCCGCTCCAGGGCGGCGAAGAACGGATTATGGCCGCGCGGCAGCACGAAAATGAAGCGGCTCGGCGCCGTCTGGACCCGGGCCACCAGACTGGATGGCGCGTAGCCCAGATCGCGAATGGCCGCCTCGACCTTCTCGATGGTCAGCGGCCGCACGCCTTCGCGCCGGTTGAGCACCCGGTCGACGGTGGCAATGCTGACCCCGGCGGCTTCGGCAACAGTGCGCAAGGTGGCTTTCATTGATGGGTCGCCCTCCATCTTGAGTTCATCAACTCAATACAAATATGAAATCACCTCGTCAAGGTGACATCTCTACCAGTTGTGGCTTGTTCGCACAGAAAATGCTGGCAATCGCCCGCTCGAACCGTGCAACGCCTAACGCCGTCACCATCCATCTGGCCATGTTTTTGAATCGGTACAATCTGGGAGTTTGACGTATATCACGCTCAGGTATGAGCGAAATGATTGGAAAAATGCCGAAATGAGATCAAGCCGGCCGTCAAAGATGGCGTTACATCAATTGGAGTTCAAACGAACGGCCCGGCTCCAGAACGGAGTCGGGCCGGTGACGGGCTTCCAGCGAGGGATGATCAGTTCGCCAGCACCGCCAGGATGCGGGCCCACGAGCGCATGCCCTTGTGGAAGGACGTGAGCTCGTACTTCTCGTTGGGGCTGTGAATGCGGTCGTCGGCAAGGCCGAAGCCGATCATCAACGTGTCCATGCCGAGGATGTGGCGGAAGTAACCGGCCACCGGGATGGAGCCGCCCGAGCCGGTGATGGCCGCCGGCTTGCCCCATTCCTCGGTCAGCGCGCCAGCGGCGGCGGCGAGCTCGCGGCTGTCGAAGGGCAGCGCCACGGCCGGACTGCCACCGTGCTCGTGAAACGCGACGCGGGCCGCCGCGGGCAACGAGGCGCGCACGTACTGTCGAAAGGCGGCGCGGATCTTGTCCGGATCCTGCTGGCCGACGAGGCGGAACGACACCTTGGCGATGGCCTTGGCCGGCAGCACGGTCTTGAAGCCGTCGCCTGCGTAGCCGCCGCTGACGCCGTTGACTTCGCAGGTCGGACGCGCCCAGATCTTCTCCAGCACCGTGCGGCCGACTTCGCCGGCCGGAGCCGTCAGGCCGACGGCGCCCAGAAAGGCGTCGCCGTCGAAGCCGAGGCCCTGCCAGTTGGCGGCGAGAGCCGGCGGGATGTCGACGACGCCGTCATAGAAGCCGGGCAGGGTGACGCGGCCGTCATCGTCGTGCAGGCCGGCCAGCACCTTGGTCAACACGTGCAAGGGATTGAGCGCCGCGCCGCCGAACATGCCCGAGTGCAGATCGCGATCGGCGCAGGAAATGATCACTTCTTCGCCGACGAGGCCGCGCAGCATGGTGGTGATGGCCGGTGTCGTGCGGTCCCACATGTCGGTGTCGCAAATGAGGGCGAGATGGCGGGACAGCTCGGCCTTGTTGGCTTCGAGGAAACCGACGAGCGAGGGCGAACCAGATTCCTCCTCGCCTTCACTGAGGATGGTGACGTTGACGGGCAGGGCGCCGGTGGCGGCGATGTAGGCGCGGCAAGCCTCGACGAAGGTCATCATCTGGCCCTTGTCGTCGTCGGCGCCGCGACCGAGGATGCGGGTGGTACCGTCGGGCTGCTTTTCGAGGCGCGGCTCGAATGGCGGCGTCGTCCAGAGCTCAAGCGGGTCGACCGGCTGCACGTCATAATGACCGTAGAACAACACGTGCGGCTTGTCCGCCCCAGCCTTGTCGTAATGGGCGACGACCATCGGGTGGCCCGGCGTCGGCCGCTTGCTGGCCGAGAAGCCGATGTCCTCAAGCTGGGCGACCAGCCAGTCGGCGGCGCGGTCGACGTCGGCCTTGAAGGTTGGGTCGGCGGAGATTGAGGGAATGCGGAGCAGGGCGAACAACCTGTCGAGACTCTCCTGCAGGTGGGTGTCGATATGGTCGAGAACGGCGGACGGGAACATGCTGTGCCTTTCTTTGTACACACCCCGGTGGCGTGCTGGCCGGGCGGCTGAACGGATCGGATCTGAGGTCGAACGGCAGGATCGCGCGCTTTCCGGCTGTTGGCCGCAACGCCTGATCGCCCGAACGGCGAGAATCGGACGACGAGTATATACAGCCTCGCCGCGTTCGGTGGCGCCGGCGACGATGGCTGGATCGCTCACAAGGCGTCGGCGCGTGGATGGAATCAA
This sequence comes from uncultured Pleomorphomonas sp., assembly GCA_937868725.1. Classification (GTDB taxonomy): domain Bacteria; phylum Pseudomonadota; class Alphaproteobacteria; order Rhizobiales; family Pleomorphomonadaceae; genus Pleomorphomonas. Next base: position 11,654 of record CALMMQ010000113.1, on the reverse strand, counting down.
CCTGCGAGGGAATATTTTTCGCACTCAATGCTGACAAGAATTGATCGACATTCTTGAAATAGATGACGGTGGCCATGGAGTACAGCCAGGAGCGTGAGCGGAATGGTATTTCATGTAAGGGGTTGTTTCAGCTGTGTTTCATTCTCAGTAAGAAGCACATATGACATAATCATATTTTGATTATTCTTACATATATTGCGTAACATTTCTACATTCGCATTATTCTGAATCTCTGGATAAATCGCAGAAATAGAATCTGCTAAATGGCATAAAAATCGAAGAGATTATAGAAAAAGTTCGAGATAGTTACGTATGCAGAGGTGACAATGATCAATGATAGTTTTGACGTTATCGAGATGGATTTGAGATTTTTGTTTGTGATCTAATTGTGTTCCAGATATAGAGCATTCGTTTTTTGGCGCACACTCCTGGGTCGTAGGGCATGGGCCGATTTTCCATTGCAAAAACGGGAATACTGTTTCATGAAAATCGAACGCAAACTGACTTAAAAGCTGAGGGCGTATACCATTGGGTAATCGTGAATTATTGGAAAGCGGCAACTCTGCGACGAATAGGCACTTTTAGTTCTCACGGAAATGGGCTAAATTTCTGCTGATTTAGAACGAGCGTTATGGTCATTGAACCAATCTGTCGAGAACGGTTCTAGGCCAGTTGCCATAAATAGCGTGTGGTCGAAAAATGGATCGGGGAACCATGAACACACCGGACGACATTCTGGCGGACGCGGTCGGTTTGCGGACGTGTTCCAGTGCCAACCGGATCTTCGACGTCATCGAACGTCGCCTGGTGGGGCACGGTGCCAGCCATATCCTGATTTCCGGCCTGCCGATGCCAGGCCGTCCTGTCGAACCGCTGGTCCTGCACATCAAGTGGCCGGACGTACGCAGCGATCGCGGCCAGCTCATTGCCATCAACCGTGGCGATCCGGTGCTGGAGCGTTGCCGCGTTGCCCATCGCCCCTGCCTGATCGACGGCGTGTCCATTTCCGGCCATTCCGATCTGGTGGCGGCCGCCGGGCCGGAGGCGTCGGCGCGCATCGTTGCCGTTCCCATCACTTCGATCCCGCCCTATCAGGCGGCGGTCATCGGCCTCGGTGAAGCGCTGTCGCTCACCGAGCTTGATCTCGTGGCCTTCGATTTTCTGTGCAATCAGGCCTTCCGCCGCCTGCGGGCGCTCGGCTATCTGATCGACTCGCGGCCCGGCGATCTGTCGACCCGCGAGCGGCGGGTGCTTGAGCTGACGGCTCTCGGTATGACGGCGCAGGAAATCGCTGAGAACCTCAATATTTCCCAGCGCACGGTGCATGCCCACCTGCAGAACGCCGGCGAAAAGCTCGACGCCTCCAACAAGACGCAGGCGGTCGTCGAAGCCCTGCGCTACGGCCAGATTTCGCTGACCGAAAGCTGAGCGATTGCGCTCCGTCCGTGGCCTGTCCGCGCTTGGCGCGGACAGCTGCTTCTTGCCTTTTTGCGTAGGCGGCGACCGATCGATCTTCAGACGATCTGCGACAGACCGGGGATGGCCGCGACGATGCGGTCGACTTCTTCGTTGCCGATCTTGCTGCGGCCAATGTCGATGAGGTGGCGGACGACGGCCTGAATCTGGCCGAAGTTCAGGCCGAGCGACTGCAACTGGCCGAAGGCGGCCATGGCGCCACCACCCGACCCCAACAGGCCGCCGAGTGCCCCGAGCAGGCCGCCACGCGGCGTCGCTTCGCCGATATAGTGGGCGATACCGAGTTCCTGCGCCATGGAAGCCACGGTTTCCGAGGGGCCGTCGGCGTGCAGGAAATTGATGATGATGCGCAGGGCGCCGTCGGCTTGGTCCGGCGTGATGCCGACTTTTTCGACGACCGAATTGACGACATCCAGCATGAAACCTCCAGAAAGCGTCCTGCCGGCCAAGCGCCGGCGGGCGCCGTTATGCGACAACTGCGACCACAAAGCAAACGGGTCGACCGCCGCTCCGATCGGCAGCCGCGTGGCCTCCGTCCCGGGTCGCCGACGGGGCAGACAAATGGCGTAAAGTCCCGCCTTCGCATCACGGGCGCGCACAAAACGATTTCGTTTTCTTTCGAAGCGCTTTAGATCGAATCCCAGCAAGGCTGCGGAAGCCACACGCCGCGAGGGAAAAGAGGAACGAACATGCTTGAGGCAGGCAAGGTCTTTCTCGGAACGAGCACGCGCCCGGAATACCTGACGTTGAAGCTGGCCAACCGTCATGGTCTCATCACTGGCGCCACCGGTACCGGCAAGACCGTGACATTGCAGGTGATGGCGCAAGGGCTGTCGGATGCCGGCGTGCCGGTGTTCTGCGCCGACGTCAAGGGCGATCTGGCCGGCGTGGCCGCACCCGGTGAGGTCAAGGACTTCCTGGAAAAGCGCGCCGCCGACATCGGCTTTTCCGACGAGTACAAGCTCGAGGGCGCCCCGACGGTGTTCTGGGACCTGTTCGGCGAAAAAGGCCATCCGGTGCGGACCACCGTCTCGGAAATGGGGCCGCTGCTGCTGTCGCGCATGCTGGAACTCAACGACACGCAGGAAGGCGTCCTCAACATAGCCTTCAAGATCGCCGACGACGAAGGGCTGCTGCTGCTCGATCTCAAGGATCTGAGGGCCATGCTGACCTACCTGTCGGACAACGCCGATGCCGTTGGCGCCCGCTATGGCAATGTCGCAAAGGCGACGGTGGGGGCCATCCAGCGCCAGCTGCTGGTGCTCGAGCAGCAGGGCGGCGAAAACTTTTTCGGCGAGCCGGCGCTCGACCTCGCCGACATGATGAAGGTGACTGGTGACGGTCGCGGTGCCATCAACGTGCTCGCCGCCGACCGGCTGATGCAGACACCGCGCCTCTACGCCACCTTCCTGCTGTGGCTGCTGTCCGAACTCTTCGAGCAGTTGCCGGAGGTGGGCGACCCCGACAAGCCCAAGCTGGTGTTCTTCTTCGACGAGGCGCACCTCCTGTTCGACGAAGCGCCGAAAGCGCTGCTCGACAAGGTGGAGCAGGTGGTCAAGCTCATCCGCTCCAAGGGCGTCGGCATCTACTTCGTGACGCAGAACCCGCTCGACGTGCCGGAGAGCGTGCTGGCCCAGCTCGGCAACCGCGTGCAGCACGCGCTGCGCGCCTATACGCCGCGCGAACAGAAGGCGGTGAAGGTGGCGGCGGAAACCTTCCGCCCCAATCCGGCCTTCGACACCTTCAAGGCCATCACCGAACTCGGCCAGGGCGAAGCGCTGGTGTCGATGCTCGAAGGCAAGGCCGTGCCTTCGATGGTCGGCCGTACGCTCATCCGGCCGCCGTCCTCGCGCCTCGGACCGCTTAGCGACGACGAACGCCGCCAGGTCATCAGTGCCAGCCCGGTGGCCGGCGTCTATGAACAGATGGTCGATCGTCAGTCGGCATTCGAAGTGCTGAAGGCGCGCGCCGAAGGCCGCGCCACCGAGCGGCCGGCGGCCACGACCTCGACGACGTCGCGCACCAGCCCCGGCTTCCATGTGCCCGATTTCGGCTGGGGCTCGTCGAGCCGCCAGCCCGAGCCGGCACCGCAGCCGGAGGTGCGCGATGACCCTCGCCAGCCGCGCCTCGACGAGTACGAGAGCCCGACCGCCCGCGCTCGCCGCGAAGCACGCGAGGAGCGGGAGGCCCGCGCTGCGGAACGGTCGAGCTATGGTGGCCGCCAGACCATCGCCGAGGCGGCGGTGAAGTCGGTGGTGCGTTCGGTTTCAAGTCAGGTCGGCTCGCAGATCGGCCGGGCATTGATCCGTGGCGTGCTGGGTAGCCTGCTGAAGTAATGGAGTGGGAGGCGCTGCCGGCGCCTCCGCCCGCCCTTGCGGCGGTCAGCCGAGCGACACCAGCCCCGTCAGGTCCTTGAGTTCGGCGAACGGCGGCATGTCGGGATATTCGTCAATGGCGCCGGTGCGGTTGAGCCAGACGGTGCGGAAGCCGTAGCGGCTGGCGCCGGCGATATCCCAGCGGTTGGACGACTGGAACGAGATGGCGGACGGGAAGACGCGGAAATGCGTCGTCGCCATTTCGTAGACGCGCGGATCGGGCTTGTAGCAGCCGATGGTATCGACCGACAGGATGTCGTCGATGATGTCGCCGAGGCCGGCGGCCCTGATGGCACGATTGAGCATCAGCGGACTGCCGTTGGAGAGGATGGCGATGCGCACGCCCTCCATCTTGAGATCGCGCAGCACGGCTGGCACTTCCGGAAAGCAATCGCACGAACGATAGGCTTCGAGCAGCGTTTCCCTGAGGTCCGGGTCGACGGTGGGATGGGCGACGAAGGCGGCGTCGAGCGCGTCCTTGGTCAGGGCCCAGAAATCCTTGTAGGCACCGGTCATCGACCGGATCCAGGAATATTCCAGTTGCTTGGCACGCCAGAACTCGGACAGGCGCTGCGCATCCGGGCCGACGGCAGTGGCGTGGCGGCGGACGACGGCGTGCACGTCGAACAGCGTTCCGTAGGCGTCAAACAGATAGATGGCGTGCTGCATGGTCGGTCCTGGCAACGGAAAACGATGATCTGGGAATCATCTCCCTTCCGCAACATACCCTTTGGATATATGCCGAAGATGAGAGATTTGGCGTCTGCGGCGTGCAATTCCATGTGGTTGCCGGCCGATCGTCCGTACGATCGGGCCGAAGGGGCGTCCGGATGCCAGTGCTTTCTCCGAACGGCAACCATAAGGCAAGTCAGGGAAAACGTGATGGTCGACTGGTCAAAAACCTGGACGTGGCTCGACGGCGAGTGGTTCGAGGGCAACGTGCCGATCATCGGGCCGCGCACCCATTCGTTCTGGCTGGGTTCGTCGGTTTTCGACGGCGCCCGCCATTTTGAAGGCGTCGCCCCCGATCTCGATCTGCACTGCGCCCGCATCAATCGCAGCGCCAGGGCCATCGGCATGGAGCCGACGGTGGCTACCACCGACATGGTGCGGCTGGCGCTGGAAGGCTGCGCCAAGTTTTCCGGCGACGTCGGCCTCTACATCCGTCCCAACTACTGGTCGGAGGATGGCGGCTTCATGGGCGTGCCGCCCGATCCGGCGACGACGCGCTTCGCGCTCTGCATCTACGAACTGCCGATGCCCGGCTTTGACGGCTTCTCGGCGACGACGACGCAATACCGCCGGCCGCTGCCCGAGACGGCCGTGGTCAACGCCAAGGCTGGCTGCCTCTACCCCAACGGCGGGCGCGCCATCAACGAGGCCAAGGCCAAGGGGTTCGATAACGCCGTTCTCACCGACGCGCTCGGCAACGTCTGCGAGCTGGCTACGGCCAACCTGTTCATCGTCAAGGATGGCGTCGTCAAGACGCCGGCCGCCACGGGCGTCTACCTTGCCGGCATCACCCGCGCCCGCCTCATCGGCCTGCTGCGGGGGGACGGTTACGATGTGCGCGAAGCCTCGCTGCGCATCGAGGATCTCTATGAAGCCGATGAGTTCTTCGCCTCCGGCAACTACGGCAAGGTGACGCCAGTCAACCGCTTCGAAGACCGGCTGTTCGAGCCGGGACCGGTGACCAGACGGGCGCGCGACCTTTACTGGCGCTTTGCCCACGGGAAGTGACAGCCATGAAGACAATCCCCCTTGTTCTGGCGGCATTGACGCTCGCCGCCGCCTTCGGCGGCGGTTCGGCGCAGGCCGCTTTCTTCAACGCCCGGCCGACGACGCCGCTGCGCTGCGATAGCCCCGAGGCGCGAGCCCTCGGCGCCAAGGCCTGGTTCGGCCAGTTCCACGGCTCGCGGGAGCTCGAGCGTGGTTGGGGCCGCAAGGAATCGACCTTCGAGCAACTGTGTTTTGCCAGCGAAGTCGATTGCCGCAACTGGCTCTACAATATGCAGAGCACCTACCGCGACCGGGTATGGTCCGCCTTTTGCAAGAAGGGAACGGGCAACTGAGGAAAGGCTGATCGTGGCAGCGGGGGAGCGACACCAGGCGGGCGAGCAGGACGGCGAAACCCGGTTGTCGCGTCATGAGCCGCAGCCGCCACGCCACATCGGTCATTCGACAAACCATGTCGGATTGTCGACAGCTTTCCTCGCCGATGTCGCCTTCAATGCCAGGCCGCAGCCGCTGCACATCTCCGGCGTGCGCGAAATGAACGGGCCGCTGTTCGAGATGCTGGGGCTGGCCGCCGACCTCGACGAGGCCGGCGACGCCTTCACCAACTACATGATGGCGATGTTCGGCATCGACCAGGAACAGCGCGAGGCCAAGGCCGCCGGTCGCCGCTTCCGTTCGTCCTATCTGCGCCTCATCAAGGGCTGGGGCTACGACAGCAACTCGCCCGAAGGGGCGGTACTGAAAGGCTGGGTGGAGAGCCGCTTCGGCATTTTCCCGACCTTTCACAAGGCGGTGCTCGATCGTGGTGCCCCCGATGCCTGGGCTACCTACGTCGTCGAGAAGATGTCGAGCCGTTTTCACAACAACTCGATCTACACCCAGCTCGACCTGCTTTACGAATTCTGCCAATGGGCCATCGAGCGCTTCGCCTTTCCCGGCGACAGCCACGTGACGCTCTATCGCGGCACCAACGATTTCAACGAACACCCGATGACCGTGCGCCTCGACCGGCGCAACGTCGTCATGCGCCTCAACAGTCTGTCGTCGTTCACCGCCAATCGCGATATCGCCGACTGCTTCGGCGACATCATCCTGACCGCCCGCGTGCCGGTGCAGAAGATTCTGTTCTTCAACACCCTGATGTCGTCACATCCGCTCAAGGGCGAGGGGGAGTTCCTGGTGATCGGCGGCGACTATCAGGTGACGACCTCGCGATGACGGCATCATCGCCACAGCATTATCCGCCCGGCGGGGAGAGCCAGCCATGACGAGTGAAGCCGACATCCTCGATCGGGCGTTCGCCGCCTTTCTTGGCCTCGCCATCGGTGACGCGTTGGGCGCCACCGTCGAGTTCATGACCCGGGGCGAGATCGTCCATCAGTACGGCGTGCTGCGCGATATCGTCGGCGGCGGCTGGCTGCGCCTCAAGCCAGGGCAGATCACCGACGACACGGCCATGTCGCTGGCTCTCGGACGGTCGCTGGTCCGCAAGGCCGAACTCGACCTGCCCGACGTCTGCGAGGAGTTCGCCCGCTGGCTGAAATCCGGTCCGCCCGACGTCGGCAACACCTGTCGGCGCGGCATCCGCCGCTACATCCAGCGCGGCACGGTGGCGGGGCCGTTCAACGAGGGCGACGCCGGCAATGGTGCCGCCATGCGTGTGCTGCCGGTGGCGCTTGCCTGTCTCGACCACGCCGAGCGTGGCGCGGCCTGGGCGCTGGCTCAAGCCCACATCACCCACAACCATCCGCTGTCGGACGCCGCCTGCGTGGCGCTCGTCGACATGCTGCGCCTGCTGATCGTCGAGGGCGACCGCGCGGCGGCGGCCGCGCGCGCCGATGCTCTGGTCGCCGCGTTCCCCACCTTCCGCTTCGAACCCTATCGTGGCCTGTCGTCGGCCTACGTCGTCGACACCATGCAGACGGTGCTGCACGGCTTCTTCTCGACGCGCGGCTTCGAGACCTGCATCGTCTCCACCGTCAATCAGGGGGGCGACGCCGATACCACCGGCGCCATTGTCGGCATGCTGGCCGGCGCCGCCTATGGCACGGCCGGCATTCCCCGGCGCTGGATGCGGGTGCTCGACGCCGAAATCGTTGCCGCCATCAGCGACATGGTGCCGCGTCTGCTGGTGCTGTAGTTCCGCAACGGCGACGAGGCTCAGCCCCGGCGCGGGCCGGGACGATCACCGCGACCGCGCCGCAGAATGTCGACGAGCGGCGGTCGGAAACTGACGTCGGGCTGTGGCGCACTGGCCGGATCGACGATGATCGGTGTCTCGGGTCTGGCCAGACGGCGGTGGGAAATGGTCGTCATCTCGAACGAGGCGTCCAGTCCGTCAGGACGGGCGACCGGTTCCGGCACTGGATCGCGATGGGCCAGGTAGGCCGTCTCGCGCAGGGCCTTGAGCGCCCGCTCGCCCAGCAGGTCGGCCGGGTTGCCGCCGCGCCGCTCCGGACCGGCGTAGCCCGGCGTGTCGCGCCGCCGTCGATCGGGGCCGAAATAGCCCGAGGGCGTCTTGATGTAGACGCGCGGGCGGGAAAAAACCGACACCAGACGGTCCTGCAGATGGCCGGCCGCCAGCGGCTTGATCACCACCTCGTCGATACCGTGGTGAATGGCCTTGAGCACGTTCTGGCGCCCGGCATGGCCGGTCATCAGCATGATCGGCACGACGCGGTTGACCACTTCTGGCGAGTGGCGAATCTTGTCGGCCAGCGCAAAGCCGTCCATCGGCTCCATGGTCAGGTCGGTCATCAGCAGATCGACGTGCTGATCCTTGAGGCAGGCCAGCGCGTCACCGGCATTGCCGAACATGGCGACGTTGGTAAATCCCAGCTCGCGCAGGATCGACGCCGCCACCTTGAGAAACGAGGGGCTGTCGTCGACCACAACAATGCGCTGGTCGGAATGATTCGCGATTTGCGACATCGCCGCACCGATAACTGCCTGATTGAGGACATGTCTCCCGATGATCCGGTGGCCCCCGGGCATCGAGACTATATCCACGGTAGCTGCCGCTCGCCATCTCCGCAACCTCTATCGTCGCGGCACAAACAAAACGGGGAAGGACCCGTAGGATCCTCCCCCGCCATGGCGACAATCGCGTGTCGGCCGATCAGACGGCCTTGCCGTAGGCCTCGGCCACGTAGTCCCAGTTGACCAGATGATCGAAGTAGGCCTCAAGGAACTTCTGCCGCAGGTTGCGGTAGTCGATGTAGTAGGCGTGCTCCCAGACGTCGGCGGTGAGCAGCGGCGTGGCGCCGTGCACCAGCGGGTTCTCGGCGTTCGGCGTCTTCTGGATGACAAGCTTGCCGTCCTTGAGCGCCAGCCAGGCCCAGCCGGAGCCGAACTGCGTCACGCCAGCCTGGATGAAGTCGGCGCGGAACTTGTCGAGACCGCCGAGGTCTTCGTTGATCTTCTTGAGCAGTTCGCCCGGAATGGCGCCGCCGCCGTTCGGCTTGATGCTCTTCCACAGTTCCGCATGGTTGAAGTGCTGAGCAGCGTTGTTGAACACGGCCGGATTCTTGCCGAACGAACCCTTGATCACGTCTTCGAGGGAAGCGTTCTCCCACTCGGTGCCCTTGATCAGGTTGTTGGCATTGTTGACGTAGGTCGCGTGATGCTTGTCGTGGTGGAACTCAAGCGTCTCGCGGCTCATGAAGGGCGCCAGCGAATCGTAGGCGTAAGGCAGTGCGGCAAGTTCAAAAGCCATGGTCGTCTCCTCGCAACGGGAAAGAGCTCAACAAAATCGGGTGGTGCCGCCGTTCCTCGACAGCGCCTGACCGATAGATAGTTATTTTCCCCTATGTCGGCAATGGTAATCCCGGAAAAGCATGGCACCCATGCGCCATTCGGCTATTCCGTCACAGTGGACATGCGCCCCATGATCTTGAGGGCAAAGGCATATTCGAGCGCCGTTTCCTTGAGACCGTCGAAACGGCCGGAAGCGCCGGCGTGGCCCGCGTCCATGTTGACGTGCAGCAGCAGCGGCGCGTCGCCCGTCCGCCTTGCCCGCAGGCGGGCCACCCACTTGGCCGGCTCCCAATAGGTGACGCGCGGATCGGTGAGGCCGGCCAGCGCCAGGATCGGCGGATAGTCGTGGGCGCCGACGTTGTCGTAGGGGCTGTAGGACAGGATGCGGTCGAAGTCGGCGGTGTTCTCCAGCGGGTTGCCCCATTCCGGCCACTCGGGCGGGGTGAGCGGCAGGCTGGCGTCGAGCATGGTGTTGAGCACGTCGACAAACGGCACGGCGGCGACGACACCACCCCAGAGATCTGGCGCCATGTTGGCGACGGCGCCCATCAGCATGCCGCCGGCCGACCCGCCGTGCGCGACGATGCGGCCCGCCGAGGTGATCTTCTCGGCGGCGAGGAAGCGGGCGGCGGCGATGAAGTCGGAGAACGTGTTGGTCTTGTGCTCGCGCTTGCCGCTGAGATACCAGCGATGCCCCTTGTCGTTGCCACCACGGATGTGGGCGATGGCATAGACGAAGCCGCGATCGACCAGCGACAGCACGCGCGTCGAGAACGACGCCGGAATGGCGATGCCATAGGCGCCGTAGCCGTAGAGCAGGCAGGGGGCGCTGCCATCGAGCGGCGTGCCGGCACGGTAGAGCAGGGTGACGGGAACGAGTTCGCCATCCTCCGCCGGCGCCTGCAGGCGGCGCGTGACGTAGGCGGCGGCGTCGTGGCCAGACGGAATCTCCTGCGTCTTCCTGAGGAAGCGCTCGCCGGTTGCCATGTCGTAGTCGTAGACCTGACTGGGGGTCGTCGGCGAGGAATAGGAGAAGCGGATGATGGTGGTGTCGAACTCGTAGGCGCCGCTGAGGCCGAGCGAATAGGCCTCCTCGGGGAAGGAAATGGCGCTTTCGCTGCCGCTGCCGAGATCGGTGATGACGATGCGCGGCAATCCCTCGACGCGCTCGAGGCGAACCATGCGGCCCTTGAACGTCGACATCGACAGGATCAGCCGGCCGGCTTGATGCGGAACGATGTCGTACCAGTTTTCGCGGCCGGGCAGCGCCAGCGGCGCGGCGACGATCTTGAAGTCTTCGGCGCTGTCGGCGTTGGTGAGGATGATGAGCTGATTGCCACCGTCGTCCTCGACCGAATACTCGACCTCCGCCTGACGCGCCGCCACAAGACGCGGCGCCGACGTCGGATCGTTGGCGTCGATGAGCCGGACTTCCGAGGTCTGGTGATCGTGGGCATCGATGACGATGAAGCGGCCGGACTGCGTCTTGCCAACGCCGCAGAAGAAACCGGGATCGGGTTCCTGATAGATCAGCCGGTCGTCGCTGACCGGTGTGCCGAGCACGTGCAGGAACACCTTTTCGGTGCGGTGGTTGTCGTTGATCCAGGTGTAGAGGAACGATCTGGAATCGGCCGCCCAGGCGATGTCGCCGGAGGTGTTGGGGATTTCGTCGGGCAGGTCGAGACCGCTGTCGAGGTCGCGCACGCGGATGACGTGGAACTCCGAGCCGTTGTCATCGACGCTCCAGCCGAGCAGCTTGTGGTCGGGACTGTGTACGGCGCCACCGAGACTGAAATAGGCTTTGTCGCGCGCCAGATCGTCGGCATCGAGCAGCACTTCCTCCGGTCCGCCATCGCGCAGCGTGCGGACGATGCGCGGATACTGGGCGCCGGCGAGGAAGCGCGTGGCGTAGGCGTACGGGCCATCGGGCAGCGGCACCGACGAATCGTCCTCGAGAATGCGGCCACGCATTTCGGCGACGAGTTGGTCCTGCAGCGCCGCGGTATCGGCCATGTAGGCGTCGCACCAGCCGTTCTCGGCCTCGAGATAGGCCCGGATGTCGTCGCTGAGCACGGCGGGGTCGCGGATGACGTCCTGCCAGTTGTCCGCCCGGAGCCAGGCATAGTCGTCCGTCAGGACGACGCCGTGGTGGCTCGACGTGGCGGGGCGCTTGTCGGCGCGGGGGGGCTGAAGATCAGTCATGGCAACTCCAAAGACGGCCGTGGCACTTGAGAGGCATAATCGCACACCCCGCCGATCGCAACCGCCTCTTGCGCTAGTGGAACGAACTTGACATTTGAGTCCCGCCCG
>CALMMQ010000112.1 GCA_937868725.1 uncultured Pleomorphomonas sp. | reverse complement strand
GGCGCCGGAGGGCACGGACGCAGCGCCGGAGGGCACGGACGCAGCGCCGGAGGGCACGGACGCAGCGCCGGCGACCGACGCTCCCGACCCGATCGACACCGAACAATGATGCTTTCTGGATGCATTAAGGCGTCAAAGGCAGCTTGTGAGTGGGGCTTGGGGCTGGAAAGCCGGGCTCCGGACGTATAAGACGTTGGCCAACGCTAGCAGGACTGCCCGAACATGCTCAAAGTGCGCGTCATCCCCTGCCTCGACGTCAAGGACGGTCGCGTCGTCAAGGGCGTGAACTTCGTCGACCTCGTCGATGCCGGCGATCCCGTCGAAGCGGCCGCCGCCTACGATGCCGCCGGCGCCGACGAACTGTGCTTCCTCGACATCACGGCCAGCCACGAGAAGCGCAGCATCCTGCTCGACGTCGTCCGCCGCACCGCCGAGCGCTGCTTCATGCCGGTGACGGTCGGCGGCGGTGTCCGCAGCGTCGAGGACATCCGCGCCCTGCTGCTGGCCGGCGCCGACAAGGCGTCGATCATGTCGGCCGCCGTCTACGACCGTGCCTTTGTCCGGCGGGCGGCCGAGAAGTTCGGCGATCAATGCATCGTCGTCGCCATCGACGCCAAGCGCGTCTCCGGCCCGGCCGACCAGCCGCGCTGGGAGGTGTTCACCCACGGCGGCCGCAACGCCACCGGCATCGACGCCGTCGAGTACGCCCAGGAAGTGGTGTCGTTGGGCGCCGGCGAGCTGCTGCTCACCTCCATGGACCGCGACGGCACCAAGGCCGGCTTCGATCTCGAGCTGACGCGGACGATCGCCGACAGCGTCGGCGTTCCCGTCATCGCCTCGGGCGGCGTCGGCACGCTCGACCATCTCGTCGACGGCATTCGCGACGGCCACGCCGCCGCCGTGCTGGCCGCCTCGATCTTCCATTTCGGCACGTTCACCATCGGCGAGGCCAAACGGCATCTCGCCGCTGCCGGCATTCCCGTCCGTCTCAACGGCTGAGCGGCCCGTTTCCCGGAAAGTCACATGAGCGATTTCACACTCAGCGATCTCGAAGCGGTCATTGCCGACCGGCTGGTCAACGGCGACGCCTCGTCCTACACCCGCAAGCTGGCCGGCAAGGGCCTGCCGAAAGCGGCGCAGAAGCTCGGCGAAGAGGCGGTCGAAACAGTGATCGCCGCCGTCACCGGTTCGCGCGAGGGCGTTGTCTACGAGAGCGCCGACCTGCTCTACCACCTGCTTGTGGTGCTGCGTCTGTCGGAGGTGCCGCTGGCCGAGGTGGTCGCAGAACTCGGCCGTCGGACCGGACGTTCCGGTCTCGAGGAAAAGGCCAGTCGCGCTCCCGACTGACGGCCCCCGCCCGTCCTGTGTCCCGCGAGGTCACGCAACCAACACGAGGCTCGTCGTTGCCGCAAGTGAACAGCGTTTCCGCCGCCGCGTCGTCGCGTCCTGCCCGGTAGATGCCGATGGATCCGATGGCGCGCGCCGCGCATTCTCCCTATGAGGTCTATTCGCGCCCGGAGTGGTCGGAGCTGCGATCCGGCCTGCCGCTGACGCTGACCATCGACGACGTCGTCCGCCTGCGGGCGCTCAACGATCCGGTGCAGCTCGAAGAGGTGTCGGACATCTACCTGCCGCTGTCGCGGCTGCTGTATTTCTATGTCGAGGCGGCGCAGGAGCTGCATCGGGCAACGCGGCAATTCTTCGGCCGCAGCGACGCCAAGCGGCCGTTCATCATCGGCATCGCCGGTTCGGTGGCGGTCGGCAAGTCGACGACGGCCCGCATCCTCAAGGCCCTGCTGGCCCGCTGGCCGGTGTCCCCCAAGGTCGATCTGGTAACCACCGACGGCTTCCTCTTTCCCAACGCCTACCTGCGGGAAGAGGGGCTGATGGAGCGCAAGGGCTTTCCGGAAAGCTATGACCGGACGGCGCTGCTGGCCTTCCTCAACGACATCAAGGCCGGCATGCCCAACGTCTGGGCGCCGGTCTATTCCCACCTCGTCTACGACGTCGTGCCGGAAGAGCGCATCGTCATCGATCAGCCCGACATCCTGATCCTCGAAGGCCTCAACGTGCTGCAGACCGGCCGGTTGCCGCGTGACGGCAAGGCGATCCCGTTCATCTCCGACTTCTTCGATTTCTCGATCTACATCGACGCCGACGAGACCGACCTCGAGCGCTGGTACGTCGAGCGCTTCATGCGGCTGCGCCAGACCGCCTTCCGCGATCCCAAGTCGTATTTCCGCCGTTATGCCGAGGTGTCGGAAGAACAGGCGCTGCACATCGCCCGCGGTCTGTGGGCGCGCATCAATCTGGTCAACCTCAAGGACAACATCCAGCCGACGCGGCCGCGCGCCGATCTGGTGCTGCGCAAGAACGGCAACCACGCCATCGAGACGGTGATGCTGCGCAAGCTGTGATCGCGCGGCGTCGGCCCCCCGGAAAGGCAAGACGCCGGCGTCCCTGCGGCGGCCGGCGTCTTGGCATTGGCAGCGGGGCGTCCGTCAGCCCGACTGGCGCTCGCGTCGGCGCTCGGCCGACGGCTGATAGGCGATGCGGGCGTGGAAGGCGCAATAGGGGATGCCGACGTCCGACTTGCGGCCGCAGAAGAAGAAATCCGGCTTGCCCGGATCACCCACCGGCCACTTGCAGGTCTGCTCGTTGAGGTTGAGGATGGTGACGCGTTCAAAGCTCGGCGGATCGGCCTCGACCACCGGGGCGGCCACCAGCACCTGCTCGGCCAGCGTATCGGCCTTGAGCGCCGTGGCCCCCACCGACACCGGATGGGCGATGACGCGGGCGTTGGAACTCTGGGCGACCGTGCGGCTCGGTGCCGCCTTGACGCGCTGCGGCGCGGCGGCCTGCGGCCGGGCCGGCTGAACCTGCGGCTTGGCCCGACCGGACAGACCGAGCCGGTGCACCTTGCCGATCACCGCGTTGCGGGTGACGGCGCCGAGCTCGGTGGCGATCTGGCTGGCGCTCAACCCCTCCGACCAAAGCGTCTTGAGCCTCTCGACACGCTCATCGGTCCAGGACATTTCATGGCCCTCTTTGTTGCCGTATTCGACGGCGGAATCCCTAGCGATACGTCCGACCCGTCATTTGGTACGGAAACGCCAAATGGTGTGCCCTTGATCGCTGAAGAGCGTCACCACGAGATGTCGTGGTGAACGAGCTAACGCTACAATACCCATTGACTCCCGTGCAAGCCTTCGCGACTCAGGGCGACGGCGGTCGGATACTTTTCCCCAAATTATCGTCAGGCGCCGAAGCCGGTCGTCCAGCGCTGTCGCCCGCCGGCCACGCCGCGCCGATCCCGCAACCGGCGGGGGCGATTTCTCGGGCAAAACCATTGACAAAACCGCGCGCCTTCATGCTATAGGCGAACGTCCGGGCCGCGCCGCCGCATCCATTGGTGGGGTGGCCTGATGTTTTTTGCCGGGTGCCCGCCGAGCTTCGGCCCGGCGTCCGGCCAACCGGCACCAGCTCCCAAAATCGAAAGGATCAGATCATGTCCGCCGTCGGCTCAACCTCTCCGCTCTATGCGACTTTCGCACGTGCGGATGTGGCTTTCGAGCGAGGTGAAGGGGCGTGGCTGATCGATACCCGAGGCGAGCGCTGGCTTGACTTCGGGTCCGGCATCGCCGTCAACTCGCTGGGCCACGCCCACCCGCACCTGGTCGAAACGCTGAAGGCTCAGGCCGAAAAGGTCTGGCACGTCTCCAACGTCTTCCGCATTCCCGAGCAGGAGCGGCTGGCCGCCCGCTTGGTGGCCAACTGCTTCGCCGACCGGGTGTTCTTCACCAATTCCGGCGGTGAGGCGCTCGAGTGCGCCATCAAGACGGCCCGCCGCTATCATTGGTCGGTCGGCCATCCCGAGCGCTATCGCATCATCACCATGGAAGGCGCCTTCCACGGCCGCACGCTGGCGACCATCGCCGCCGGCGGCCAGGAGAAGTACCTCGAGGGCTTCGGTCCCAAGGTCGAGGGCTTCGATCAGGTGCCGTTCTGCGACCTCGACGCCCTCAAGGCGGCCATCGGGCCGGCGACGGGCGGCATCCTGGTCGAGCCGCTGCAGGGCGAGGGCGGCGTGCGCGTCATTCCGCCGGAAATCCTGCGCGAGCTGCGCCGCATCGCCGACGACAACGGCCTGCTGCTGATGTTCGACGAAGTGCAGTGCGGCTACGGCCGCACCGGCAAGTTCTTCGCCCATGAATGGGCCGGCATCACGCCGGACATCATGGCCGTTGCCAAGGGCATCGGCGGCGGCTTCCCGCTCGGCGCCTGCCTCGCCACCGAAAAGGCCGCTTCCGGCATGAAGCCCGGCGTGCACGGCACGACCTACGGCGGCAACCCGCTGGCCATGGCGGTGGGCAACGCCATTCTGGACGTCGTGCTGCAGCCCGGCTTCTTCGATCGCGTCGCCGCCGCCGGTCTGCGCTTCAAGCAGGCGCTGGCCAGCGTCATCGACCGTCATCCGACCATCTTCGAGGAAGTGCGCGGCCAGGGGCTGCTCGTTGGCCTCAAGTGCAAGCGGCCGGTGCCGGAGATGGCGGCCGCCTTCCGCGACCAGCGTCTGCTGTCCATCGGGGCCGGCGACGGCGTCGTCCGCCTGTTACCGCCGCTCATCGTCAGCGACGAGGAAATCGTCGAGGCCGTGGCCCGTATCGATCGCGCTGCCAGCGCCCTCGAAGCCGCCGCCTCCGCCAAGACCGCCTGATAGACGAGGCACGTTCATGACCATCGTTTCCAAGCCCAAGCACTTTCTCGATCTCACCGCCCTGTCGTCGGCCGAACTGCGGGCCATTCTCGACCAGTCGCGCGCGCTCAAGGCCAACGTCGACGGCTGCCGTCCCGGCGTCGGGCCGCTGGCCGGCAAGGTGCTGGCCATGATCTTCGAGCGGCCGTCGACCCGCACCCGCGTCTCCTTCGACGTCGGCATGCGCCAGCTCGGTGGCGAGACCATCATGCTGACCGGCGCCGAGATGCAGATCGGCCGCGGCGAGACCATCGCCGACACGGCGCGCGTCATGTCGCGTTTCGTCGACGCCATCATGATCCGCATTCTCGACGTCAACGCCCTCAACGAACTGGCCGAATACGCCACCGTGCCGGTGATCAACGGCCTGACCAAGGGCAGCCACCCGACGCAGGTCATGGCCGACATCATGACCTACGAGGAACATCGCGGCCCGGTGGCCGGGCGCACCCTGGCCTGGACCGGCGACGGCAACAACGTGCTGAACTCGCTGGTGCACGCCTCGGCGCGCTTCGGCTTCCGTCTGCGCGTCGCCACGCCGCCGGAGTTCGCCCCCGACCAGGCACCGATCGACTGGGCCCGGGCCAACGGTGGCGTCGTCGAGGTCACCAATGACCCGTTCGAGGCCGTTGAGGGCGCCGATGCCGTGTTCACCGACACCTGGGTGTCGATGGGCGACGAGGAGGGCGAGCGCCGCCGCCACAACATCCTGAAGCCGTACCAGGTCAACGACAAGCTGATGGACGTCGCCGCCAAGGATGCCATCTTCCTGCACTGCCTGCCCGCCCACCGCGAGGAGGAAGTGACCAGTTCGGTGATGGACGGCCCGCGCTCGGTGGTCTTCGACGAGGCCGAGAACCGCCTGCACGCCCACAAGGGCATCCTGGCCTGGTGCCTGGGAGCCATCGCTTGACGGCCGCTGCCGGCTCCGTCGACCTGATGGCGGACGGCGTGCTGCCGTTCGCCGTCGATGCCCTCGACGCGCGCGGGCGCGTCGTGCGGCTCGGCACGGCCATCGACCGCATCCTCGACCGTCACGACTATCCCCTGCCGGTCGCCCGACTGGTCGGCGAGGCGGTGGCGCTGACGGCGCTGCTCGGCACGGCGCTGAAGTTCGACGGCCGTTTCATCCTGCAGACGCAGTCCGACGGTCCGGTCGGCATGCTGGTGGTCGACTTCGAGACGCCCGACCGGCTGCGCGCCTGCGCCCGGTTCGACCGCGAGGCGGTGGCGGCGGCGATCGCCGCCGGCAACGACAAGCCCGAACAGCTGCTCGGCACCGGCCATCTGGCCATGACCGTCGACCAGGGCACTCACATGAGCCGCTATCAGGGCATCGTGCCGCTCGACGGCGCTTCGCTCGAAGAGGCGGCGCACCGCTATTTCGCCCAGTCCGAGCAGATCCCGACGCGCGTGCGTCTGGCGGTGTCCGAACTGGTGCGGCGGGGCGAGGACGGCAGCCCCCGCACCAGCTGGCGGGCTGGCGGCATTCTCGTCCAGTTTCTCCCCGAGGCGCCCGAGCGGCTGAAGCCGACCGACCTTCACCCCGGCGATCGGCCGGAGGGCGTCGCGGCCGTGGTGCCCGACGAGGACGATGGCTGGGTCGAGGCGCGCATGCTGGTCGACACCGTCGAGGATGACGAGCTGACCGATCCCGGGTTGGCCGCCTCCGACCTGATCTACCGATTGTTTCACGAGCGGGGCGCCCGCGCCTTCCCGCACCAGCCGCTGCGCGAGCAGTGCCGCTGTTCGCGTCAGCGCGTTGCCGACATGATCCGGTCGTTCTCACCGGCCGAGCGCGTCGACATGGTCAAGGATGGCCGCATCGGCGTCACCTGCGAGTTCTGCTCGACGCACTATGATTTCGACCCGGCCGAGGTCGAGGCCTGAGAGGCCGTTCGAGACGGCATGAAGCAGCGCGCCGGCGGCCGGCCGCCGGTCTCTCGTCAGGGCCGGATGTGCCCGTCAGTCGAGCGGCAGCGGCGTCGGCTGGGCCCGCCAGGCGCAATAGAGCATCAGATCGTCGTAGTGGTCGAAGGCGACCTCCTGGCGTGGCGGCAGCGCCGCCAGCGGGAACCAGCGCTGTTCCGTGCTTTCGTCGTCGGGTTCGCCCACCCGGTCGCCAGCCCGGCAGAAATGCACGAAGGCGACGTTCTGGCGATCTTCGCCCGGCCGATCCGGCGTGTCGACGATGCGCAGCAGCGTCAGCCCGTCGACCTCGTAGCCGGTCTCCTCGAGAATTTCCCGATGCGCCGCCTGGCGGATGGTCTCGTCGCGTTCGACGAAGCCGCCGACCAGCGCCCACTTGCCGCCTTCGATCAGCCAGTCGGCGCGCTTGACCAGCAGCACCGCCTCCTCGCGCACGACGATGTTGTCGACCACCACATGGCGCAGCGACGCCTTGGCGCCATGCTCGAAGGTGCAGGAAATCATGTTCGCCCTCGCGGCGGTCGGCGGATCAGCGGGCGGACAGCGACAGCGGCTTGCCCGCTTCCGGCAGGGCCGGCGCCTGCTCCTTGAGGCGGTCGGCCTCGGTCTTCCAGCGCTGCGCCTCGCGGCGGTTGTCGCGGGCCGCCTTGCGGAAGCGGCCCTGGCCGGTCCAGGCGCCAAAGCCGCCGAGGATGATGCCGACCAGCAGTGCCACGAAGAACACGGCATAGAGCGGCAGCGTCAGCGAGAACATCGGCGCGTCCGGCGTGAACGGATCGAACACCAGCTTGACCGGCTGGTTGTTGACCACCGCCAGCGCCATGATGACGATGGCGATCGGTCCGAGGATCAGCAGTTTCAAGAAGGTCTTCACCGCCGCAGTCTCCTGTCGCTGCCCGAAACGCTCACTCGACGTTGAGCTTCTCGCGCATTTCCTTGCCGGTCTTGAAGAACGGCACGTACTTCTCGCTGACCGGCACCTTTTCGCCGGTGCGCGGATTGCGACCGGTGCGGGCCGGCCGGCTCTTGACCGAGAAGGCGCCGAAACCGCGCAGCTCGACGCGGTCGCCGTTCTTCATGGCGTCGACGATCGTGCCGAGGATGGTGTTGACGATGTTCTCGACGTCGCGCTGGTAGAGGTGCGGATTACGCGCCGCGATGCGCGCCACCAATTCGGACTTGATCATGAATGCCACTCCTCGCTCGTTCAGGAGCCTTGTCCCACAAGGATAATCGGGCTTGGGCCGGTACGCCAGAGCATAATCGGGGCAATGGGCGGTAGCGGATCGGGCGATCCGCCTTTCGCCGCCCGGCCCATCGCGGTCAACGGCCGCGCTTCCCCCTGCCTCGTTCGTCTTTCCGGCTCGAAAAAGCCAATGCATGCTAGAGCATCCGCCGATCATGTTGAAGCAACATGATCGACAAGCGGCTGCTCAACTTATTGAATCTGGAGCGATTTCTTGCCGACTTGATGATTCCATCAGGTCGGCAAGCGCTCTGGGGCCTCAAGGGTGCCAAACCGAAACGAGGCCGTCAAGAGAGGCCTGTGTCGGCAAGGCGGAAAGATCGAGCCCGACCAGCCGGCCGAGCCCGGCCAGCGAGCCGAGGCCGAACGGTTCGAACGGCTGCGCCGGCGCCCAGTCGATCACCGGCAAGTCGGCGGGCACGCCACGCTGGCTTTCGAGCCAGGCGACCGCCTCGCTTTCGCCGCCGATGGCGTCGACCAGCTTGAGGTCGAGCGCCTGCCGGCCCGAATAGACCGAACCGTCGGCGAGCTTGACCGCCACGGCCCGGTCGAGGCCGCGCCGCTCGGCGACGATGTCGATGAACCACTGGTAGGTGTCGTCGATGAGCCGGCCGATCATCTCGGCGGCGCCCGGCTGCTCGGGATAGGTGAACGGCGACGGCTCGGCCTTGAGCGGCGCCGACTTGATGGTCTTGACCTCGACGCCGAGCTTGTCGAGCAGCGAGCCGACGTTGCCGTACTGGAACAGCACGCCGATGGAGCCGGTGATGGTGGTGCGCTCGGCGACGATGTGGTCGGCGGCGATGGCCACCATGTAGCCGGCCGAGGCGGCGAGCGTGCCCATTTCGGCCACCACCGGCTTGTCGGCGGCGAGCTTGCGCAGGGCGGTGTAGATCTCCTCGCCACCGGCCGTGGTGCCGCCGGGGCTGTCGACGGCGACGATGACGCCCTTCACCGCCTCGGACTTGCCGATGTCCTTCAGCATGGCGGCGAACTTGCGGTCGGTGGTGATGAGGCCGGAGACGGTGACGCGGGCGATGTGCGGGCTGGCCTTGCCGGCGAGGCGGTTGCCCTGCAGCAGCCAGCCGGCTGTCAGCAGCACGACGGCAGCCATGACGAAGGCCGCGAGACGCCAGAAGAACAGCTTGCGACGGGTGCGACGGCGGTCGACGATGAGATCGGCGTCGAAGGTCATGGCGTGTGGCTCCCGGATGATCGCGATGGACGGTTGAACCCGCCTGCTGAGAGGGGTAGCAGCGCCGCCCGGCCGCGGCAAGCCTCTTGCGTCTCCGGGCGATCACATCCCGGCGGCTGGCGATCCAGTCCGAGCTGATCTGGGTGGCGCTCAAGTTGAATCAAAGAACAATTGATGGCTACAAAGAAAAAGGGCGCCGTGTTCAGCGGCGCCCCTGTTCCAGACCATGCGTATCCGAAGATCGCTCAAGGTCGGCCAGCTTCGAAGGGTGAAGCCAGTCAATAATCCCAAACTCTCATCGAGTGGGTACCAAACAATATCTTATCGAAGCGGCGTTTCGTCAAGTATCCCCCGTAGGATTAATTAATTTTGCGTAACAAACAAAAGGCCCGCCGAGGGGCGGGCCTTTCGCATCTTGTCGGGATCGCTTGACGCGGATCGCTTATTCGCCGTCCTGGCGGGCCTTGAGGGCGGCGCCCAGGATGTCGCCCAGCGAGGCGCCCGAGTCGGAAGAGCCGAACTGAGCCACGGCTTCCTTCTCCTCGGCGATTTCCAGCGCCTTGATCGACAGGCCGACCTTGCGGGTCTTCTTGTCGAACTGGGTGACGCGGGCATCGAACTTCTCGCCGACCGAGAAGCGCTCGGCGCGCTGATCGGCACGGTCGCGGGCCAGGTCGCCGCGGCGGATGAAGGCGGTGATGTCGGTGTCGACGATCTTGACCTCGAGACCGGCTTCCTTCACTTCCGTCACTTCGCAGGTGACGACCGAGTTGCGACGGATTTCGCCAGCGCTCTCCATCGGGTCCGAAGCGAGCTGCTTCATGCCGAGGCTGATGCGCTCCTTCTCGACGTCGACGTCCAGCACCACGGCCTTGACGACGTCACCCTTGGTGAACTCCTCGATGACCTGCTCGCCCGGACGGTTCCAGTCGAGGTCGGAGAGGTGGACCATGCCGTCCACGTCGCCGTCGAGGCCGATGAACAGGCCGAACTCGGTCTTGTTCTTGACTTCGCCTTCGACCACCGAACCGACGGGATACTTCTCGATGAAGGCTTCCCACGGGTTCTGCAGCGTCTGCTTGAGGCCGAGCGAGATGCGGCGCTTGACCGAATCGACCTCGAGCACGACGACGTCCACTTCCTGCGAGGTGGAGACGATCTTGCCCGGATGGACGTTCTTCTTGGTCCAG
>CALMMQ010000111.1 GCA_937868725.1 uncultured Pleomorphomonas sp. | reverse complement strand
CGATGCGGGCGCCGGCCTCGGCCAGGGCGCTGGCCAGCGCGAAGCCGATGCCGTAAGAGGCGCCGGTGACCAGCGCCACCTTGCCCTCGAGCGAGAATGCCTGGGGAAAGCTCATGTCGGTTGTCCTTGTGGGCCGGGATCAGCGCAGGTCGGCGATCTTGATGTGGTCCATGTCGTCAAAGGTCTGGTTCTCGCCGCCCATGGCCCAGATGAAGGTGTAGGCGGCGGTGCCGCAGCCGGCGTGGATCGACCACGACGGCGAGATGACGGCCTGCTCGTTCTGGACGACGATGTGGCGCGTCTCGTTGCCCTCGCCCATCATGTGGAACACGACCTGACCTTCGGGGATGCCAAAGTAGGTGTAGATTTCCATGCGCCGCTCGTGGGTGTGGGCCGGCATGGTGTTCCAGACGTTGCCCGGCTCAAGCTCGGTGAGACCCATGGACAGCTGGCACGTCTCAAGCACGTCGGGGTGGATGAACTGGTTGATGACGCGCTTGTTGGCGGTGGCGTTGTCGCCGAGCGGCTTCTTCTTGGCGTCGGCGATCGACAGGAACGTCGTCTTGCACGTCCGGTGCGCGGGGGCGGAGACCATGTAGAACTTGGCCGGGGCCGCCGGGTCGGCACTGCGGAATACCACCTTGCGCGTGCCCTTGGTGATGTAGAGGCAATCCTTGAAACCGAGCTCGAACAGCTCGCCGTCGGCCTCGATCGAGCCCTTGCCGCCGATGTTGAAGATGCCGATTTCGCGGCGTTCCAGGATGAAGCTGGTGCCGAACGATTTCAGGCTGTCGATGCCCTTGTCGAGGGCGACGGCCTCGTTGACCGGCATGCAGCCGAACGTCACCATGCGGTCGACATGGCTGTAGACGGCTCGGACGCTGTCGGCCACGTAGAGCGTGTCGATCAGGAATTCGGCCCGCACCTCCTCGGTGGTGTAGCGCTTGAAGTCCTTCTGGTTGGCCGAATAGCGAATGTCCATGTCGGGGTCCTCGGAGAAGAAGAGGGCATCCCTCGCCGGAAAGGCGACGGGGTTGCCGGGTGTGGATGGTGGGCTGGTTGCAAACGCAAGACGCTTCGCGGCGAGACGGGCTGCTGGCAATTATCTTGTCGCGATTGCCCGGAGACGTCAAGTCCATCTGACATACCAGATGAGTTGTCAAAAAATCATTTTAAAACAGTTATATGACATTTTATGGGGTGGAAGGGTGGCAGCGGCAAGCCGTCCTTGCCCCGCGTTAGTGCGATGCTTGCAGGCGATAGGTCCGCTGTGGCACGATCAGCCGCAGGCAGCGTTGCTGCGTCGGGGCCGTTTCCGGGAGGGGAGCGGTCCGCCATCGCCGCTCGCCGGCCGTATCCGGTCGGCGGGACGGGCAGCCGCCACGCTGAGGAACCGCGTCGTCGCACGGCACGGTCAGGAGAAGCTGGAGATTCACATGTACCGTCTGGACGAGAAACTCGCACGCATCCGCGCCGGCAGATATACCCGCGACGACTTCATCATCGCCGACGCCAAGGATGGCGACATGGGGCCGTCGATCACCTCGTGCGGGCCCAAGCGCGACAAGGACGGCAGCTATACGCGCAACTACACGCGGGCGGAGTTCCTCGACAACGTGCGGGCGATCATCGAGCAGGACGTCGTCGACATCATGCTGACGTCGGCCTCGAACTTCGAGACGCTGAAGGCCATGGGGGCCTTCCAGGGCAGCGCCGTCAAGCCGGCCATCCGCGCCAACGACACCACCGACATCTGGTTCGGCCGTGGCGGCTCGTATTCCAAGAAGCCGTCGCGCCCCTTCCGCACCGCCTCGCTGTCGCGGGTGACCACCGGCACCATCGATCCGGCGCCCGGCGCGCCGCTTACCGGCACCGACCTCGGGCTCTATTCCATCACCTTCAACAACGACATCGAGCACGACCTTGCTTCGCTCGAGGCCTTCGCCGACTTCCGCTATGATGCGGCGCTGAACAATTTCAAATACTTCCTTGAAGTGTTCAATCCCAACGTCGACGGCGACATCGATCCGTCGGTGCTGCCGTTCTACGTCAACGACTGCATCGCCCGCTGCCTGGCCGGCGTCATGGCCGCCGATCGGCCGCAGTTCCTCAAGATCGTCTACAATGGTCCCAAGGCGCTCGAGGAGCTGGCGAGCTACGATCCGGGCCTGGTGGTCGGCGTACTCGGCGGCGGCGCCGGCACGACACGTGACTGCTTCGAGCTGATCTATCAGGCCGAAAAATACGGGGCGCGCGTGGCGCTGTTCGGCCGCAAGATCAACCTCGCCGAGGATCCGCTGTCGCTGGTGCGCCACATGCGCGCCGTGGCGAGCGG
The DNA here is from genome assembly GCA_937868725.1 of uncultured Pleomorphomonas sp. Taxonomy (GTDB): domain Bacteria; phylum Pseudomonadota; class Alphaproteobacteria; order Rhizobiales; family Pleomorphomonadaceae; genus Pleomorphomonas. The sequence goes on along the minus strand of CALMMQ010000111.1, from coordinate 5,035 downwards.
CCACATCCTGCCCGAGGAAGCGGTCCGCTCCTACCATGGTGATCTGCAGCAGGCCGGCATCAAGCCGTTGCGTGAGCAGGCCGCCGACAGCATCATCACCGAGAAGCCGCTCCTGGCCGGTGCCACAGGCAAGTGACGGCCAGCCGTCTCCCGGCGGCGCGTGCGAGGCCTCGGATGCAAGCGGATTTCCGCTTTTGGCATCCGGGTTTACCCCACGCGCCGACCAATCTTGGATTGGGAACGGGAATGAGATATTGCTCCGCCATCTAGGTTGTGGAAATCAGGTGATCTCATCATGGCAAAGGCTGTGCGAAACAAGGATGCGGCGCCCGCGCCGTCGGTGGCGTCCATCGATGACGACCGCCTGTTTGCAATGCGGCTGGAGCGCAGCCGCGCCGACCTGTTCGAGCCGCTCGCCCGTCTCTACGGCGCCGACGCCGGCTATCAGGCGTTCACGACCGATCTGGTGGCGCTGCTGAAGCGGCGCTGGGATGAGCGTCCGGCCGATCTCAAGACGCTCGACCTGGCGCGCGACTTCAATCCCGACTGGTTCCTCAGCGAGAAGATGGTCGCCTACGTCTTCTACATCGATCGCTTCGCCGGCAACCTCAAGGGCGTGCTCGACCATGTCGACTACCTCAAGGAACTTGGGGTCAACTACGTCCACTTCATGCCGTGCCTGAAGCCGCGGCCGGGCGACAGCGACGGCGGCTATTCGGTGATGGATTACCGTTCCATCAATCCCGATCTCGGCACCATGGATGAGTTCCGCGACGTGGCGGCGGCGCTCAGGGCCGAGGGTATGTCGGTGTGCATCGATCTGGTGCTCAACCACACGGCCAAGGAACACGAATGGGCGCTGAAGGCGCGCGCCGGCGACGCCGTAGCTCAGTCTTACTACTGGGTGTTCGACACCGACGAGCTGCCGAAGGCCTACGAGCGGACGCTGGTCGAGATCTTCCCGGCCAACGCGCCGGGCAACTTCACCTTCTATCCCGACATGGGCAAGTGGGTGTGGACGACGTTCAACGAGCACCAGTGGGACCTCAACTGGTCGAATCCGCGGGTGTTCCTGGAAGTCGTCGACATCATGCTGCACCTGGCCAACCAGGGCGCCGAGGTGCTGCGGCTCGACGCCGTCGCCTTCATGTGGAAGCGCATGGGCACCAATTGCCAGAACCTGCCGGAAGTGCACGACATCCTGCAGGCGCTGCGGGCGGCGACGCGCGTCGCCGCTTCGGCGGTCATCCACAAGGAAGAGGCGATCGTGTCGCCGCGCGATCTGGTGCCCTACCTCGGCATTGGCGCCCATGCCGGCCGCGAGGGCAATCTCGCCTACCACAACAATCTCATGGTGCAGTACTGGTCGTCGCTGGCCACCAGCGACACGGCGCTGATGACGCACACGCTGTCGGCCCATTTCCCGGCGTCGTTCCGCAATGCCTCGTGGGCCACCTACATCCGCTGCCACGACGACATCGGCTGGGCCATCACGGAAGAGGACGCCGGCGCCTTCCCCAACATGACCGGCGGTGGCCATCGCCAGTTTCTGGCCGACTTCTATGCGGGGCGCTTCCGTGGGTCGTTCGCGCGCGGCGACATCTTCCAGGAAAACCCGGCCACCGGCGACCGCCGCAACTCCGGCGCCTTCGCCTCGCTGGCCGGCCTTGAGGCGGCGCTCGAGGCGGGAGACGACGCGCTGATCGACCTTGCGGTCAGTCGCATCCTGCTCGGCTACGCGCTGATCGCCTCGTTCAGCGGCATTCCGCTGCTCTACATGGGCGACGAGATCGCGTTGCTCAACGATCGCTCGTATCTCGACGATGCCTCGAAGGCGCACGACAACAGGTGGATGCACCGGCCGCGCATGGACTGGGAGCGGGCCGCCAACGCCCAACGCGGCGAGTGGGTCGAGGGACGGGTGTTCAACGGCGTCAAGCACATCATCGGCCGCCGCAAGGCCATGCCGGAGTTTGCCGCCACCGTGCCGACGCGAATCATCCGCCTTGCCAATCCGGCGGTGTTCGCCTTCATGCGGCCCGGAGACGTCCGGTCCATCGCCTGCCTGTTCAATTTCACGGCGCACTGGCAGTCGTTGCCGCTCGACAGCCTCTATGGCAACGGCCTCACCGGTACGCGCGACTGGCTGGCCGAGGGCAGTGCCAACATCTACAACGGCTTCCTGCACCTGGCGCCGTATCAGGCGATCTGGCTCGGCTGATGCGCCGGGCGGCGGGGAGAAGACCTAGCCGCCGCCCCGCCTTGGGACCTCAGATCTTGAGGCCGGTGTGGACAAGTCCATGGACGATGCTGCCGGTGGTAGGCAGCAGCGGGATGAGACAGCACTGAACCGAGTGGTAGATGTCCGGTTTGCCGAAGAACGGGTCGGTTTTCGGTCGGTCGTGTTCGTCGATCTGTGGGATCCAGGCGCCGTTGCGGCGATCGATGAGCCGGCTGGCGGCGAAGTTCCAGATGCGGCGATACCACTCTTCGTAGAGCGGGTCGCCGTCGATGTCGGCCAGGAAGGCGGCGGCGCCGATGCCCTCGCAGCACGGCCACCAGAAGCGATCAGCGATCGAGGGTTGGCCGGCCCAGTCGATGGTGTAGTAGAAGCCGCCGCGCTCATGGTTCCAGCCTTCGCTGATGGCCAGGGCGAACAGCCGGCGGGCAGCGTCGGGTAGCCAGTCGACAGTGCGACCGCCGAGCTGCCAGAGTTGCAGCAGCAGCCGCGCCCACTCCAGCCAGTGACCTGGCGTCGAGCCGAAGGGCTTGAACATGGGATTGCCGACGTAGTCGGGCAGCACCGTCCAGTCGGGATCGAAGTGTTCCGGCAGCCGCCAGGCGTTGGCGGCGGCGTGCTTGGCGATGATCAGTTCGGCGATGCGGCGGGCCATGTCGAGATAAAGACCGTCGCCGGTCACCTCGAAGGCGGCCATCAGCGATTCCGTGAGATGCATGTTGGAGTTCTGACCGCGATAGCTGCCGATCGGCTGCCAATCGGCGGTGAACTCCTCGGCGACGGCGCCGTGGCGGTCTTCCCAGAAGTGGCGCCGCAGCACGTCGGTGACGTCGGCGATCAGGCGGTCGGCGTCGGGGTGGCCGGCCGCCTTGGCGGTGGCACCGGCCAGCAGCACGTGGGCGTGGCCATAGGCCTGCTTGCTGGGGTCGGTGAGGGCGCCGTAGCCGACGCCCCAATGGTAGCCGCCGTGCTGCCGGTCGCGGTGGCCGTTCCAGAGGAAGTTCATGCCGATGTCGACCATGTCGTCGGCGCCGGGCCGACCGAGCAGGGCGGCGATGCCGAAGGCGTGCACCATGCGCGTGGTGATGTGCAGCGGCCGACCGGGCAGGGCGCCGCCGTCGGCGCCGATGGCGAGCGGTCGACCGTCGTCATCGAGTTCCAGGAAGCCGCCGAGCGGGTTGCGGGCGGCATGGTCGAAGAAGGCGAACAGATCGTTGGCCCGCTCGACCAGCCAGAGGCGATGGGCGGGCCGATCGATCCAGCGCCAGGACGGTTGGCTTTGCACGGTCATGGTGTTCTCCAGTAATGTGCGTTGATGCAAGCGAGATTTGGCGGTAGTGTTGTCCATACTTGAAGATGGACATGCAAACCGCGTGTTATCCGTCGAATCCCCCATAGGCCGGATTGCCCAGTTGTCTGGTTTTTCCGAAGATGGGATGGTCTAGCATTCATGAGCACTGCAGGCGGCGATGCAATTCATGGGAATTGCGAGGACCGACTGCCGGCAGGTCAATTATCCAAAGTGCGGTATCGGGCAAACCCTAAGACACATCTAGTCCCACTTGACGGCGGTTCGGGGTCGAACTAGGTTCATCATCGTGAATTAATAATAGGGACGAGAACGCTGCAGCGGCGGAGATCGGGCGGGGAGGCCGGGTCTCGCAGGAGCGCTGTCTGCATCATCCAATTTTCGTGTTGTCGGGGAGTTCCATGATCGCGCCTGCTCGTCAGGTCCGGCTTGGGCAGGGGTCGAACTCTGTCCAGGTGCGGCAATATAACGAGAGAATCGTCCTGCAGGCGCTGCGCCGTTTCGGTGCCGCCTCGAAGGCCGATCTGGCGCGTTTTGCCGGCCTCACCAACAACGCCGTCGGCGGCATCATTACCGAACTCGCCGCCATGGGGCTGGTTTCCGAGATCGGCAAGAAGCGCGAAGGTCGTCGCGGTCAGCCGGCCACCATTCTGACGCTGGAGCCGTCGGGGGCCTTCTCGCTCGGTGTCCGGCTCGATCGCGTCGGCTGCGAAACGGTGTGCGTCGACTTCTCCGGTCACATCCTGTCGCGGCGGGCTCACGACTTCCTGCTGCCGCCGCCCGACGTATTGCTCGGCATCGTCAGCGCCGACGTCCAGTCCATCATCGAGGAGATCGGCCCGGAGCGCCGGGCCAAGCTGGCGGGTATCGGCATCGCCCAGCCCTTCAACCTCGGCTCGTGGCTCAGGGAGCTTGAACTGCCGGCCGAGTCGTTCAAGCTCTGGGACGGCTTCGATTTCGCCGGCGCGCTGGCCCGCGACACCGGGCTTGAGGTGTTTCTGGAGAACGACGGCAACGCCGCCGCCATCGCCGAGCTGTTCTACGGCTGCGGCCGGTCGGTCGACGATTTCCTCTATGTGTTCATCGGCGGTGCCGTCGGTGGTGGTGTGGTGCTGGCCAGCGACTGCCTGCGCGGTTCGTCGGGCAATGCCGGCGACGTGGCCATGCTGCCGGTTCCCGGGTCGACGCTGGCCTCCGCGCCGCCGCCGGAGCGGCCGTTCGACGTGCTGCTTACCCGCTCTTCACTTACCTCGCTCAAGCGCCACATCCGCTGGCATGGCCTCAAGGCCGACACGCTGGCCGACATTTCCGCCCTGTTCCGCCAGAGCCCCCGGCCGCAGGCGCTGGACGAGTGGATCGACGACGCCGTCGCCGCCTTCGTGCCGGCGGTGCTGTCGGCATCGGCCGTTCTCGACATCGCCAACGTCGTCCTGGAATGCGACCTCGACTGCGGTCTTGTCGAAGCCATCATCGAACGCTTGGCGCCG
>CALMMQ010000110.1 GCA_937868725.1 uncultured Pleomorphomonas sp. | reverse complement strand
GCGGCTTGTCGGCCACCTGATGGTGCCCCTCAACCGTGATCCGAACCGCCGCGCCATCGACGCGCTGGCGCCTGTCGCCGGCGAAAGCTACCTGGAGGTCGGCTTCGGCCCGGGAGCGGGGTTGGCCGAAATCGGACGCCGCGCGCCACAGTGCCAGCTCTCGGGCATCGACCGCTCGCCGGCCATGCTTGACCTCGCCTGGCGGCGCTGCCGCCAGGCCACCGCCGGCCGACCGCCCGATCTCAGGATCGGCAGCGCCGAAAGTCTGCCCTGGCCCGACGCCTCCTTCGACGGCGTGCTGGCGGTGAATGTTGCCTATTTTTTCGACGAGGGCGGCCGGGCGGTTGAGGAGATCCGCCGGGTACTCAAGCCGGGCGGCCGCCTGATCGTCTACGTCACCGACCGGGCGACCATGCGGCACTGGCCGTTTGCCGGACAATCCACGCATCGGACCTTCGATGAGGGAGAGCTGCGGGCGATGCTGGTCAACGGCGGTTTTCACCCTGAAGATCAAGCCCTGACGGTCGTGCGCCTGCCGTTTGGCATTGTCGGCTGGATCGCCGTTGCCAAGCGGCCGGCTGTTGCCGCGGCGGCGCTTTCAGCCTGAGAGTACCAAGGTGGCGGGAAAGCGCAGTGCGGCCGCGGCGCCGTGTTCGTTGTTGCCAAGCGTCAGTTCGCCGCCGTGCGCCTGCATCGTCTTGTCGACGATCGACAGACCCAGCCCGACCCCACCGCGCCGATCGCTGCGCAAGACGCGTTTGGCGCGCGAGGCCGGATCGAGGAGGTCGGCGGGAAACCCCGGCCCCTGGTCGCGTACGGTGACCGTTCTTTCCGCTCCGACTTCGATCGAGATCATGCCGCCCGGCGGCGAGTGCCACAGGGCGTTCTCGACAAGATTGCGCACCGCCCGGAAGACGTCATCGCGCCAACCGAGACAGATCACCGGTGCCTCGCCGGCGGCAACCTCGACCCTGCGTCCCTGCCGGACGATTTCCGGCGCGAGATAGACGGCGGCCTCGCGGGCCACCTCCTGCAGCACAAGCGGTTCGGGCGGCGTGGCATGATGGCGGCCGAGCCGGGCGCGATCGAGCAACTGTTCCACCAGACGGACCATGTCGCTGACGTCGCGCTCGAGCAGGCGTGCCGCCGGCGAAGCCATTTCGGCAAGTTGCAACTTCATCACCGACAGCGGCGTGCGCAGTTCATGCGCCATGTCGGCCACGAACAGTTCCTGTTCGGCATAGGCTTCACGCAGCCGGGAGAAGGCGCCGTTGACAGTCTTGACGAGCGGCAGCAGGTCTTCCGGAACCCCGTCCTCGCTCAAAGATCGGTTGCTTCCAATCGGACCGATGCCTCGCGCTTCTTCGACGGCGCGGTGCAGCGGCCGCAGCACCATGCGAACGAGCAGGATGTTGACCACGAGAACCGCGGCAAGGAACGGCGTCCACAGCCAGGCGATGTCCTTCATGAACTCGTGCAGCAAGGACTCGACGATCGTCGTCCCGGCTGGAAAGACGATCTGCAGCCGGGCGTTGACGCCCGGGACCGGCGCGGACAGACCATAGAGGTCAGGCTGTCCGGTTTTGCCGTTGAGTACGAAATAGCGGTAGCGCCCATCGTCGATGGGGACGAAAGGCTTGCGCTGGCCTGGCGTGGCGTAGACCGTGTTGCCGGCGGCATCGGTGATGACGAAGGCACCGTCGTCGGCGGTGATCTCGTTGACGAGGTCGTTGCCGATGGTGGCGACAACCTTGCCATCGCGAACACTGATCCCCTTGAGGATCTCCTTGGCGAAGAGCTGCAGCGTGCCCTCGTGGAACGGGGAATGGACGTCGTGAAAGCGCGAATAGAGGTAGTAGGCACCGGTGCCGATGGCGACAGTGCTGACGATCACCAGCCCGAACACCAGCCGGCTGAAGATGCGCTGGGGCAGCAGCCTCAAGATCGAACGTCCTCGATCAGGTAGCCGATGCCGCGCAAGGTCTGGATCTCCGGCCGGGCGCCGGCCTGCATCAGCTTCTTGCGGATGCGATGCACCAGAACCTCGACGGCATTGCTGCTGACGCCGTCATCGAACCCATAAAGCGCATCCTCGAGCACGGATTTCGAGATGACCCGACCGGCATTGCGCACCAGAACCTCCAGCGCGCTGGCTTCGCGCCGACTGAGACCGATGGCAACGCCTGCCACCTTGACCCTGAGCTCCCGGCAATCAAGCAGCAGGTTTCCGAGCGCTAGAACGGGCTGGAACGCTGCCCCCGGGCGGCGAACCAACGCCCTTACCCGGGCAATGAGCTCCTCCATCTCAAAGGGTTTGCGCAGATAGTCGTCGGCCCCGACGTTCAGCCCGTCGACGACCGAGGCAACATCGTCGCGAGCCGTCAACAGCATGACCGGCACCGAACGACCATCCCGGCGCAGCGCGGCCAGGAAGGACATGCCGTCGCCATCGGGTAGCCGATGTCAAGCAGAACACCGTCATAGGCGACCATGTCCAACGCCTGTTCGGCCTCGCCGATTGTACCGAACGCATCAACGGCAAAGCCGCTCTTGCGCAGGGCTGCCGCTGTCAGTTCGCGCAGCCGTTCCGTGTCTTCGATAAGCAAGACCCGCATGTGTGTACCCTCGTCCGGCGCGGTGAACCTCACCGTTATCGCCGATCGTCGGTGTCCGGACAGCCGTCAGGAGGGACAACAATTGAGACGTTATCAAGGCTGGTCCTTGGCGGTGGCGTCGTTTCAACCCGCCCCTCGGCACGCCGCGAACGGGCGGCCGGCCATGGTCTTGACCAACGACCAACGACGGACCATGCGCCGCCAGCGGTCCCCTGGCGTCGTGACCGGAAGGCGGATGCAGCCGGCTACGGCAAAGTCATAAACGACAAAGCGCCCGGCATCCTCGCGGATCGGGCGCTTGCATCGTCGAGGCGAGGCGGCTGGGCGCCGTCAGGCCTTCAGAACAGGTTGCGATTGCGGTTGAGGGCGCCGCGGGAAAGGTTGCGCTCGCGGGCTTCGAGGTCGTAACGGTCACCGGCCTCGTTGAGGTAGGCCATCTCGCGTTCGACGAGGCTCGGGGTGCGGAGCATCTGGGCGGCGCGCTTCAGGGTGGTGAACATTTCGGTTTCCTTTCATCTCTCGCCGAGGGCTCTCGGCTTTCGCTATCGTCTTTTTGTCTACACCCCGAATATAATGCGAAGCCCTCTGAGGGCAAAAACGTATAAACTAAAGGCGCGATTCAGAAAATCTGCAAACCGCGGTGGCGCCAATGGCGGATACCGCCAAGCCACTGATTAACAACGATGATTGTACGGGCCCCTGTCGACTGGCCCCGAGCGCTGCGTTCGCCGCAGGGCAGCCCGGCTATGCGGGCGGACGTGATTGCCCGTCGTCGGGCAAGGTTGGGGAGGGACAGGCCTATCGCCCGGCCAGCACCGAACGCAGCTTGGCCAACAGGTTGTTGGGAACCGGCTCTTCCTTGGCCTGCATGTTGGCGCCGACGATATCGTCGATGCGGAGGCTGGCCTTGGTCAGCTGGCCGTCTTCAACGGAACGCGCCACCAGTTCGGCGAATGAACCCAGTGTCAGGCGGCTGCCGGCGCGCAGCTTGTCGCCGTGGCGGATGTGGAAGGCTTCGGCCACCGTCAGATGGGCCAGCGACAGTGGGGCTTCCAGTTCGTAGAAGGCCGTGACGTCCGACAGGCCGGCATCGGGCGCCACGGCAAACTCGCCGAAGAAGGTCCGCTTGGCGGCGATGAGGGCGTCGGCGCGGAGTGGCGCGAACACCCGGTCGAGACGCGACACCTTGTCCTCGGAGACGAGGAAGTAGGCGTAATCGCCGAGCTTGAGCGCACCGGCCTCGGCGGCGTTCTTCACCACGCCATCGCGCACCACCAGCACCGGCTTCAGCCAGTTCGGCATGGCTGTCGGGCGCAGCGCCGCGTAGCTGTCCTGGCGGATGGGGTAGCCGACGAGCTCCTTGTCCTTCTGGCCGGGCAGGTCGATTTCGATGCGGTGGGTGGCCGGGGCAGGGCGCTTCAGGGCCATGCCGAACCAGCGGGCGGCGGGCGCCACGGTCCAGCCCTGAATGAGCAGCGACACCAGCACGACGAAGAAGGCGATGTTGAAGAACATCGGCGCGTTCTCGACACGGGCCAACGTCGGAATGGCGGCGAGGAAGATGGAAACCGCGCCGCGCAGGCCGACCCACGAGACGAAGTTGATTTCCGGTGGCGAGAAGCCGAACGGCTTGAGGCACAGCCAGACGGCCGTGGGACGGCCAACCAGCATCAGGAAGAAGGCGACGGCCAGACCTTGCGGAGCGTAGTGGATGAGCGTCGTCGGCGTGACCAACAGGCCGAGCATCAGGAACATGACGATCTGGCAAAGCCAGGTCGCCGTGTCATGGAAATTGACGATGCTGGGAAAGGCCCGGACTGTCTGATTGCCGACCATCAGTCCGGCGATGTAGACGGCGAGAAAGCCCGAGCCGTCGAGCAGCGAGGTGACGCCGAACAGGGCGATGGCCAGCGCGATGACGAACAGCGGATGCAGGCCGGCCGGCAAGGTCAGCCGGTTGAGGGAAAAAACGGCCAGCGCGCCGGCGGCGGCGCCGAAAGTGGCGCCGAGGAAGGCCTGACGCAGCAGCACCACCAGCGCATGCAGGCTGGGAGCGGCGTGGGCAACGGCGATTTCCGTCAGGACGATGGTCAGGAACACCGCCACCGGATCGTTGGAGCCCGATTCGACCTGCAGCACCGAACCGATGCGCGGCCGCAGCTGCAGACCACCGGTCTTGAGCAGGAAGAACACCGCCGCCGCGTCGGTGGAGGCGACGATGGCGCCCAGGAGCAGGCCGGCCGACCAGTTGACGTGGAACAGCAGCATGGCGAAGGCGCCGACCAGTCCCGAGGTGACGGCGACGCCGACCGTCGACAGCATCACGCTCGGCCACAGCGCATCGCGGACCTCCGACAGCCGTGTGCGCAGACCGCCATCGAACAGGATGATGGCCAGCGCGCACGAGCCGATCTGATAGGTGGCCTGATAGTTGGCAAAGTCGATGTGACCGGGGCCATCGACGCCGGCTAGCATGCCGACGACCAGGAAGACCAGCAGCAACGGCGTGCCGAAGCGTGAAGCCAGCAGGCTGGAGAGAATGCCGAGCAGGATGAGGATCGCCCCAAGAGCCAGACCGAAATTTGCATTGGCGATCTGTTCCATCGGGGCTCCGTCTCCACGCTCGATCAATTGATGAACCAAGACCATGATTTCACAAGGCGACTTTTTTGAGAACCATACGAATGGCCAGACATGTTTTTCGCCGGCTGGTTGATCATGGGCAAACGCCCTGCGGCCTCTTGGCTTTGCCCGGTGGTTCCGTGCTATGACGGACCCAAGCCGGTCCGGACCGGCAAGCGGCAGGCCCCTCGGGTGACGGAAGACATGGACGAAACGACAACTCGCCACGCAGCACAGGAAGAGGCTGAGGGCAAGCCGGAGGCGACCGGCGCTGCCGTCGAACAGGCCGCCGCGTCGAGCGAAGCTCCGGCGGCGCCCCCATGTGCGAGTGATGAACCCGTCGAGCAGGCCGATGGCATCGAGCCGTCGGAAGGCGGCGAAGCCGAAGAGGCGGCCGTTCCGCCCGGCCCGGCAAAGCCGGCCGGAGGCCGAGGCGGCAAGCGGCTCGGCAATCTCGCCGCCCTGGTGCTCCTGACGGTTCTGTCCATCTTCATGCTGGCGCCGGGCATCGGCAGCATGCCCGTGACCGATCGCGACGAGGCCCTCTTCGTCCAGGCCAGCCGGCAGATGCTGGAAAGCGGCGACTGGATCGACATCCGCTTTCAGACCGAGCCGCGCTACAAGAAGCCGGTCGGCATCTATTGGCTGCAGGTGCTGGCCGCCGAGGCGACTGGCAAGGGCGCCGACGCCCCCATCTGGGCCTATCGCCTGCCGTCGGTGATCGGCGGTGTCCTCGTCGTGCTGTTCGCCTTCGGCATCGGTTCGCTGATGGGCGGACCGGTAACCGGCCTGCTGACCGGTCTCCTCGCCATGACGGTGGTCGAATTCGGCGTCGAGGCCCGACTGGCCAAGACCGACGCCGTGCTGGCCGCCACCGTGCTGGCCGGACAGTTCGCCCTGGCGCACGCCTATCTCGACATTGGCCGTCGCCGCATCTTTTGGCGCAACGCCCTGTTCTGGACGGCGATCGGTGTCGGCGCCCTGATCAAGGGACCGCTGACGGCGCTGGTCGTCGGCCTGACGCTGCTGACGCTGTCGCTCATGGGCCGGTCAACCGCGCTCTGGCGGTCGCTGTCACCAGTCAAGGGCCTGCTCTGGGTCGCCGCCATGGTGCTGCCGTGGCTCGTTGCCATCGGCTGGATTTCCCACGGCGCCTTCTTCCGCCAATCGGTGGGCGGTGACCTCCTGGCCAAGGTCGCGGCCGGGCAGGAGGGGCACGGCAAGCCGCCGGGAACGTACCTCATCGCCGCCATCGGCCTGTGGTGGCCGCTGACGGCGCTGGTGCCGCTCGGTATAGGTTACGCCTGGCGCAATCGTCGCGAGCTGCGCGTTCAGTACGCGCTTGCCTGGTTGATTCCCAACTGGCTGGTGTTCGAGTTCATTCCCACCAAGCTGCCCAATTACGTGCTGCCGGAAATGGTGGCTGTGGCGCTGCTCACCGCCTTCGCGCTGGTCGGGCCAGGGCTTGCCGCCACCGATCGTTGGCGGCGCTGGGTGTTCGCCTACATCGCCGTCGGCGCCGTCGGCTTCGGGCTCGGCCTCAACGGCGTCTTCGTCTACGCCGAGGGACGGGCCGACTTCATCGGTCTGGCGCTGGGCATCGTCGCGGCTGCCATCGGCATCCTGGCCTGGCGTCTGCTGCTTGCCAACCGGCTGTGGCCGGCGGTGGCGGCGTTGGTGGCCACCATGATGTGCATCAACACGCTGGCCTATGCCGTGCTGTTGCCCGGCGCTGAAAAGCTGTGGCTGTCGGAGCGGCTGGCCGACGCCGCCGCCGAGATCAAGCCTTGCGCCGCGCCGACGACGCTGGTCGTCGACTATATCGAGCCGAGCGTTGTCTACCGCCTTGGCACCGACGTCCAGCTGACCTCGGCCGAAAAGGCCGCCGACACGTTCGCCGCCGCCACCTGTGCCGTTGCCTTCATCAAGGACGACGCCACGCCGGCCTTCCTCGCCGCCTTCAACGTCGCCGCGCCGGGCATGGCCGTGCCGGTGCCGGTCAAGGCCGTCACCGCGCGCAACATCAACGGCTTCCGCTTGCGCACCATGCAGGTGTTTGCCAAGGGCGGCTGAACGGACGACCATCGGGCGGGCTTCGTGCCGGTGTTGTGATCGCCGCCGGCCGATCGCCGCGTGATTCTTGTTGAAGAGCCTTGTCCGCCGCAATAAAGCCTTCGAGCAAATGGATGCACGTTGGCCGGCGGCAAATGCCTGCGGCCGGCAATGTTGGGTGACGACGCAATTGGCTCTCTCAGATGACATGCAAGTGGGCGGACTGGACGTTTCGGTCGTGATTCCGGCCAAGGACGAAGCGGACAATCTCGCCGTTCTGGTTCCGGAAATCCTGGCGGCCATGGCTGGTCGGGCCTTCGAGGTCATTGTCGTCGACGACGGCTCGACCGATGGCACCGGCCGCTTGCTCGCCGACTTCAAGGCCAAGGGCGAACCGGTGCGGCACCTCCGCCACGAATTGCCCTGCGGCCAGAGCGCCGCCGTGCGCTCGGGCATGCTGATGGCGCACGGCCGCCTCGTTGCCACCATCGACGGCGACGGCCAGAACGATCCGGCCTACATTCCGGCGCTGGTCGATGCGCTGGTTGCCGCCGGTCCGGCCTTCGGCATCGCCGCTGGCCAGCGCCTCAAGCGCAAGGACGGCTGGGCCAAGACCTACGCCTCGAAGTTTGCCAACTGGCTGCGCGGCGCCATCCTCAAGGACAAGACGCGCGACACCGGCTGCGGCCTCAAGGTGGTGCGGCGCGACATCTTCCTCAAGCTGCCGTTCTTCCACGGCTGGCATCGCTATCTGCCGGCGCTGGTGCTGCGCGAGGGCTTCGACGTCACCCACGTCGAGGTCATCGATCGGCCGCGTCTGCATGGCCAGTCCAACTACGGCATCTTTGATCGCGGCTTGCAGGGCATCCTCGATCTCTATGGCGTCTGGTGGCTGAAGCGGCGCATCAAGCGGCTGCCCGTTCTGTCGGAAATCGACTGACGCCCGGCAACCCGGCGGGCGGCCCGGCGCCGCCGCCTCTCGTCATGGTCCCGTTCTCTCAGATCCCGCGCATCCATTCCCCTCAGGGATGCCCCAAGGAGCTGTCTCAATGCTGTCGTCTTTTCTCGGCTGGCTGCACGACGTGTTCGTCAAGCAGATCGACTTCTGGGTGATCCTCGGCTTCGTCGCCCAGTTCTTCTTCATGATGCGCTTCGTGGTGCAGTGGATCGCCTCCGAGCGCGCCAAGGCCTCGGTCGTGCCGGTCGCCTTCTGGTTCTTCTCGCTGTTTGGCGGCTTCCTGCTGCTGGTCTACGCCGTCCAGCGCGAAGACCCGGTGTTCATCATCGGCCAGGCGTTGGGTCTGCTGATCTACGTTCGCAACCTCATGCTGATCAGCAAGTCGAAGGACCGGGCCGGCAACGGCTGACGGTCAAAGCCGCCGCAGGTCGTCCGAGCGCTCGGCCAGATGCAGCCGGTCGAGGAAGCCCTGCAGGATGAAGGCGGCCGCCATCTTGTCGACCACTTCGTCGCGCCGTCGGCGCGACGTGTCGGCCTCGAGCAGCGTGCGCGTCACCGCCGCCGTCGACATGCGTTCGTCCCAGAAGATCAACGGCAGCGCCGTCAGCGGCTTGAGGTTGCGGCAGAAGGCGCGCGTCGACTGTGCCCGCGGTCCCTCGCTGCCGTCCATGTTGATCGGCAGGCCCATGACGAGACCGCCGACATTGTTGCGCGCCGCCAGATCGAGCAGCTTGGCCACATCCTTGGAAAACTTGACCCGGCCGATGGTCTCGAGCGGGGAGGCGATACGGTGGCCCTGATCGGAGACGGCGAGCCCGATCGTCCGCGTACCGAGGTCGAGGCCGAACAGGCGGGCGCCGGCTGGCAGGCTGGCGACGAAGGCGAGCGGATCGGTGTCGGTCATGAAAGCGGCCTTCTCGAACGGGCGGACGCCGACGGCCCCGGCTGGCACTCCGTTCGGCTGATACTGCCTCGATAGCATCGATCACACGGATTTCAAACGCGGCGATTCTTTTATTGCTGGTCGGCTTGGCATACTGTTCGCGGGCGGCCGGCGTCCACTCGGGCTCTGCCGGCCTTGGCGAGGGCGGACATGAAGATCACCTGGTTCGGCCACGCGGCCTTTCGCGTCGACATCGGCGGCTCGGTCGTGCTCATCGATCCCTTCCTGAGCCAGAACCCATCCTTCAGGGGCGACCTCAGGCAAGCCGTTGCCGGCGTCAGCCACATCGTGCTGACCCACGGCCACGGCGATCACCTCGGCGACACCGTGCCCATCGCCAAGGATAGCGGCGCCACCGTCGTCGCCAATGCCGACATCGTCGCCTACCTCGGCGGTCAGGGCCTGACGCGGTGCGAAGCCATGAACATCGGCGGCACCGTCCGACTCGGCGCCTTGTCGGTGTCGATGGTCAACGCCATTCATTCGTCGTCGATCCGCGTCGGCGCGGTCAGTCAGAACCTCGGCAATCCCGCCGGCATCATCCTCAAGGCCGCGGGCGAGCGGACGCTCTATCACATGGGCGACACCGACATCTTCGGCGACATGGCGCTGGTCGAGGAGTTGCACGCTCCCAAGATCGGTCTCGTGCCCATCGGCGACCGTTTCACCATGGGCGGCGCCACGGCGGCGCTGGCCTGCCGGCGCTATTTCGACTTCGAGACCATCGTCCCTTGCCACTTCGGCACGTTCCCGCTCATCGACCAGACGCCGGACCTGTTCCTGAGCGCCATGGGCGATCAGGCCGGCCGCGTCAAGGTGGCCGACATCGGCGTGCCGTTTGCCGCCTGAGCGCGGTCAGCCGGGCAGCGAAGAGACGAGGTTACGGCCGCTGTTCTTGGCGTAGTAGAGCGCGGAATCGGCGCGACGGTAGAGGTCGTTGCTCGACTCCTTGGCCTTGTACTGCGACACGCCGAAGCTCGCCGTCAGGCGGATGGTGTCGTCGCCGCGCGGCACTTCGATGGCGGCGATCTGCTCGCGCAGATACTCGGCCACCGCCGCTGCGCCGTCGAGGGGAATGCCCGGCAGCACCACGGCGAATTCCTCGCCACCGATGCGGGAGAACACCGTGTCGGGCGGTACGTGCAGCGTGCCGATCTGGCGGATCACCTCGTCGCCGGCATCGTGGCCGAAGCAGTCGTTGATGCGCTTGAAGTGGTCGATATCGAACAGGATCAGGCAGAGGTCGTCGTTCGGCCCGGTGGTGGCGATGGCCGCTTCAAACTTCTCGCGGAAGGCACCGCGATTGAGCAGGCGCGACAGCGAGTCGATGGTCGCCATCTCGATCAGCCGTCGCTGCATCATCAGCGTGCGTTCGGCAACGCGCAGGCGGGCGTTGAGCTCGTCCGGGTGCGGCGGCTTGGACATGAAGTCGTCGGCGCCGGCGTCGAGCACACCGATCGAATGCTGCGGATCGTTGCTGGACGACATGGCGATGACATAGAGCGGCCGACCGGCGTCGGCCAGCACGCGCGCTTCCCAGCACAATTCCGTTCCGGAAATGCCGTCGATCTCGAAGCTGGTGATCAGCAGATCGGCGGCCGGGGTGGCCAGGATGTAGTCGAGCGCTTCGCGGCCATCGATGAAATAGGCGACCTCGTCACCACGCGGGTCCAGCATTCGCTTGATGATGAGCAAGCCAGTGCGACTGCCATCGACGAGGACAATATGCATTTTGCTGCCATTCGGGGAATCATGAAAGCTGCGCCAATATGCGCATCACTCGCTAATTTTCCATTAGTTTGTGCGCATTCAGCAAATATCAAACCAGTTTGCATTTCGGAAAATGACA
>CALMMQ010000109.1 GCA_937868725.1 uncultured Pleomorphomonas sp. | reverse complement strand
TGTCCAGCCGGACGCGGCGCAGCTTCTCGCTGAGAGCCGCCGGGTTCGGTGCCAATTCGCGACCATCGAGCGGCAGGACGTGCTTATCGAGATGCTTGTCGCTCAGCGCCGGCTGCGTCGCCGTGCAGAGCACCACCGAGCAGCCGTAGTTGTTGGCCAATTCCCGGATCACCCGCACGATCGGGATCAGGAACGGGCGCGGCAACGTCTGCGCCTCATCGAGCACGATGACCGAGCGGGCGATGTTGTGCAGCTTGCGGCAGCGCGACGGCCGGTGTGAAAACAGGCTTTCGAACAGCTGGACGTTGGTGGTGACAACGACCGGCGCGTCCCAGTTCTCGCGGGCTAGCTTCAGCTTGTCGCGGTCGGCGCGCGACTTCATCTCTTCCTCGTCGAGCGCCGAGTGATGTTCGAGCACGTTCGCTTCGCCCAGCACGTCGCGGAAGATGTCGGCCGTCTGGTCGATGACCGACGTGAAGGGGATGGCGTAGATGATGCGGTCGAGCCCGTGGGCACGGGCGTGTTCCAGCGCAAAGGCGAGCGAGGTCAGCGTCTTGCCGCCGCCGGTCGGCACGGTCAGCGTGAACAGGCCCTGGTGGTCGCCAGCGCGGGCGCGGACGTGGGCGAGCACGTTGGCGCGCAGGCGGTTGACCGGGTTGTCGGCCGCCTTCTTCGCCATGTAGGCATCGAACTGCGCGATGAAGCCGGGTAGCAGATCGCCGAGGCGCGGCCAGGCGCGGTCGATGCTCCGGCCTTCCACGCGGGCATAGAACCGTTCGGTGTCCTGAAAATCGGCATCGGCGAGGCAGGAGAACAGCATGCGGCCGAGCAAGGCCAGCGAGAAGCCGCGTTCACCATCGTGGATCAGCTTCCGTTTTGGCGCGAGGCTCTCAGGCTGAGACGGGATGTAGCTCGTCCAAGCAGGATCGAGCTTCTTGGGATCGAACTCGGACAGACAGGCCGACAGCGAGCTGCCGTCGCCGGTCCAGTCCGGCAGCCCCGCGTGATGACCGGCGATGCCGTAGGCGACGAGGTCCGCCATCAATCTTTCGGGGCCGACCCAACCACGTTGGCGGACGAGATAGGCCCCGGCCAGCGAGTGCTCGACGGACGGCCCACCCATCAGCCGTCGCAGGAAGTCCTCGGTTGCCTTGCCGATGTCATGGTACCAGCCGCCGAGACGGGCGGCGCCGGCCAGTCCGAACACCGATGCCATGGAGGACGCGATGTCGGCCACCGCCGCCAGGTGTTCGGGCAAGGTCTGCCAGTCAGCGCGACTGGCGTCGCCGGTGGAATGGGCAAAGCGCATTTTAAACCCCTGGGCGCAGAATGATCGTGGCGGCAACCTTGGTCAACATGTACGAATTGGTTGATCCCCACAAATCATGATTGTAGCCGGGCCGTCCGGATCGGACGCAAGGAGGCCGGGCCGGCAGCGCGAGATGTCGCCGCCGGGCTTCTGGTCAGCGCCAGAAAACAGGCTGTCGGAGAGGGCGTCCTGCCGGCAGCGGTCGGCTTGCCGTTGGCGCGGAAAGTGCTCATTGCGCGGCCTTGCCAGCCGGTTCAGACTGGCGATCGCGCCGGATGCATAGCCGGGGATGTGGATTGACGCTGGAGTATGACCATGCGGGTACGAATTGCTCTGATGACGTTGCTGACCGCCGTGATCTTGCCGCTCGCCGCGGCGGTTGCCGATTCCTCGGTTCCATCGGCCGATATCAAGGGTGCTTCCGATAACCCGCGGCTGCCCCGCTATGAGGGATCTTTCATCGTCAGCTACGATTTCCAGAAGTATACCGATTTCAATCTGCCGTTGTCGCCGCTCGAAGCCAACGGCAAGCTGGACTCGTCCAACAACAACGTTTTTGCGCCCAGGGACTCCAAGAATCTCGAAGGGCAGGTGACGCGTTTCGTCTATCTCGTTCCCAAGGACCGCTCACCGCTCGAAGTGCTGCGCAACTATCAGGACGCGCTGACCTCGGCCGGGGGCGAAGTGCTCTGGCAGTGCAAGGGCGAAGACTGCGGCGGCGCGGCGACCCGCTCAAGTTCCGGCGGTGGTGGCGATCAGAGCCTGATGATGCACTTCTTCACCGAGAAGATGATCAAGGACGAGGCCTTTTCCAACGGCGCCTGCGCGGTCACCTCGTCGATCACCGACCAGCGCTACTTCTCCGGCCGGCTGCCGACGGACGGCGGCGATACCTTCGTCGCCGTGCAGACCTACACCATTCCCGATGGCGAACCCTATTGCCGGGTCTTCACCAACCGCACGGTGGCCGTGGTGCAGCTCGTCGAACCGAAGGGGCGCGAACAGAAGATGGTCGTGGTCAAGGCCGAGGAGATGGCCAAGGACATTTCGACCGCCGGTCACGTGGCGCTCTACGGCATCCTGTTCGATACCGACAAGGCGACACTGAAGCCGGAATCGGAACCGACGCTGCAGGAGATCGCCAAGCTCCTGGCCGCCAATCCCGACCTCAAGGTGGTGGTGGTCGGTCACACCGACAACGTCGGCGCCTTCGACTACAACATCGACCTGTCGAAGCGGCGGGCGGCGGCGGTGGTCGCCGAGCTGGCGGCGAAATTCCACGTGGCGGCGGCGCGGCTCAAGAGCGCCGGCGTTGGCATGGTGGCGCCGGTGGCCAGCAACGACAACGACACCGGCCGCGCCAAGAACCGCCGGGTGGAGGTGGTGCGGCTCAACTGAGCGCGGCGATCGGCTTCGCTCGGAAACGAAAGGCCGGCCGGGGTGCCTGCGCTCCCCGGCCGGCC
>CALMMQ010000108.1 GCA_937868725.1 uncultured Pleomorphomonas sp. | reverse complement strand
CGCTACATTTTCTCAAGGGCACCCCCTACGTCTATCAAGGCGAGGAAATAGGCATGACCAATGTACGTTTCGATTCCATCGACGACTATTGCGACATCGAATCGCTCAACCTCTACCGCGAACGCCCGGCCGCCGGCGTTTCAGGGGGCTGTCACGGCTTGCCGGCGACGTTTTCGCGCAGCACCCGGTTGGGCGAAACCCGACCGGCTTCTTCGTCGGCGAGGTTGCCCATGGTGGTGTCGGCGATGGCCGTCAGCGCTTCCTCGGTGAAGAAGGCCTGATGGCCGGTGATCAGCACGTTGGGGAAGGTGAGCAGGCGCTGGAAGACGTCGTCCTGGATGATCTCGCTCGACAGGTCCTCGAAGAACAGGTCGGCTTCCTGCTCGTAGACGTCGAGGGCGACGCCGCCGATCTGGCCCGACTTCAGGCCGGCGATCACCGCTTCGGCGTCGATGAGGGCGCCGCGGCTGGTGTTGATCAGCATGACGCCGCGCTTGACCCGGTCGATGGCGCGCTCGTCGATCAGGTAGTGCGTCTCCGGCGTCAGCGGGCAGTGCAGCGAGATGATGTCGGAGCGCGAGATCAGTTCATCGACACCGACGTAGGTGACGCCGATGTCCTTGAGCGCCTGCACCTCATAGCGGTCGTGGGCCAGCACCTCGCAGCCGAAGCCGAGGCGCAGAATGCGGGCGACAATGGCGCCGATGCGGCCGGTGCCGACGATGCCCACCGTCTTGGAGTAGATGTCGCGACCGAGCAGGCCGTCGAGGGCGAAATTGTTTTCGCGTACCCGCGTCCAGGCGCGGGGGATGCGCCGATCGAGGGCGAGCAGCAGGCCGAGGGTGAACTCGGCGACGGCGTGCGGCGAATAGGCGGGCACGCGCAAGATGGTGATACCGAGCCGCTCGGCGGCCTCGAGGTCAACGTTGTTGAAGCCGGCGGCGCGCAGCGCCACCATGCGCGTGCCACCCTTGGCGAGGCGGGCCAGCACGGCGGCGTCCAGCGTGTCGTTGACGAAGACGCAGATGGCCGGGAAGCCTTCGGCGAGGCGGGCGGTCGAGCGGTCGAGGCGCGGCTCGAGGAATTCGAGCTCATGGCCAACCTTGGCGGCGGCTTCCTTGAGGAACACGCGGTCGTAGGGCTTGGTGCTGAAAACGGCGATGCGCATGAATGTCTCCGCTGCTGGGCCGGTGGCGGGCGCCAAGCGCCCTTCCGGCTCAACATAGGCGACTGACGCGCAATTGCACCTGCCACCTGAACGGAAATGGCCCGCTGCAGAACAGCCTTTCGGTGAATGCAGGGCACCGTCGAACTATTCGGCGGCGACCGGCCGTTCGGCGCCGAGCTTGGAGCGGCGGTAGCCGTAGAGGGCATAGACGAGGGCGCCGATCAGGCTCCAGGCGACAAAGCGCACCCAGGTGGCCCAGGGCAGGCTCAGCATGATGACGAGGCTCGACAGGATGGCGAGCGGGGCGACGAGGTTGGCGGCCGGGCAGCGGAAGGGGCGCGGCAGGTTCGGCTGGGTGCGGCGCAGGATCAGTACGCAGGCGCTGGTGACGATGAAGGCGAACAGCGTGCCGATGTTGCACATCTCGGCGACGACGCCGATGGGCGTGAAGCCGGCGATCAGGGCCATCATGGTGCCGACCAGAATGGTGGCGATGTGGGGCGTGCCGTACTTGCGGTGCACCTTGCAGATGCCGTCGGGGATGAGGCCGTCGCGGGCCATGGCAAAGAAGGCGCGCGTCTGGGCGTAGATCAGCACCAGGCAGACGGTCGTCAGGCCGGCGATGGCGCCGACGCCGACGATGGCCGAGCCGAAGTTGTAGCCGATCTTGCGCAGCACGTAGGTGACCGGTTCGGCGTTGTCGAGCTCGGCGAACGGCACGACGCCGGTCAGCACCGCCGAGACGCTCATGTAGAGGATGGTGCAGACCACCAGCGAGCTGATGATGCCGATCGGCATGTTGCGCTGGGGATTGCGGGTTTCCTCGGCGGCGGTGGCCAGCGAGTCAAAGCCGATGTAGGCGAGGAAGATGATGGCCGTTCCAGCGGTGATGCCCTTGAAGCCGAAGGGCAGGAACGGCACCCAGTTGGTGGGCTCGATGGCCGGCGTCGCCAGCAGCAGGAACAGGAAGATGGCGCCGAGCTTGACGTAGACCAGGAAGCGCGACAGCCGGATGCTTTCCTTGACGCCGAGAACGAGCAGCGTCGTCAGGAAGAACAGGATCAGCACCGCCGGCAGGTTGATGAGGCCGCCGTCGTGGGGCACGGCGGTGATGGCGTGCGGCAGCGCGATGCCGCCGGCCTTGAGGATGCCGACGAAATAGGCCGACCAGCCGGCGGCCACGGCCGAGGCGCCGACCGTGTACTCCAGGATGAGGTTCCAGCCGACCATCCAGGCAACGAACTCGCCGGCGGCGGCGTAGCTGTAGGCGTAGGAGCTGCCGGCGGCCGGCAGGGCGGCGGCGAGTTCGGAATAGCTGAGGCAGATGAAGGCGCAGGCCACGGCCGAGAAGGCGAACGACAGGATGATGGCCGGGCCGGCGTATTCAGCGGCGGCAACGCCGGTCATGACGAAAATGCCGGTGCCGACGATGACGCCGACCCCCATGATGAACAGGTCGAAAGCACCAAGCGAACGCTTGAGGGTCTGGCGGTCCGTCTGCGCAATGAGACTGGCCACGCTCTTCACTCTGAGATTCATCGACATTCCACCCGTCATCCCCCGCCGCCGTTCGGCGCAGGCGCATTTTTGTGCGTGTTGCCTAGTCGGCCGGCAGGCGGTTGGGAAGACGGGGTGAATCCGGTAGGGAAAGTTGCTTGCTTTCCGGGCAGGGTGCTCGCTGTCTGATCAGGCCGAGAAGTCGGCGAACAGCGGCGAACCACCGGAATCCGAGGAAGAACCGTCGGCACCGTAGGACGAGCCGTCCGAGCTCTGAACGCTCTGGAGGAAGTTGGAGGCGCGGTTCGACGCGGCGCTGACCGGGCCCGCCGACTGGGCGGCCTGATCGAAGGACACAAACGGATCAAGAAAGGTCGAATCGCTGCCCGAATAGGTCGTGCCGTGATGCTTGGCCGGCGTCGCCTTGGGCGCCGCCGTCTTGGGCGTAGCCGTGGCGGTGGTGAAGGCGGCCTTGAACACGGCCTTGAGTTCGGTGCCTTCCTGGCTGGTGAGGGCGCCGGAGGTGATCTGATCGTCGATCAAGCCGGCGATGCGGGTGTTGAGATCGGCGGGCGTCGGCTCGGTGGCGGCCTTCGATGCGCCCTTGGCGGTGGTGGTGGTGGCCGGCTTGGCGTTGAGGCTCTTGTCGATGGCACTGATCGAGGCGCTGATGGCGGTGGCGTCGGCATAGGATACCTTGCCGGCCCCGACGTCCTTGCGGAGCTGGCTGTCGAGCCTCTGGGCGGGGGAGGGTGGCGGGGTGGTCGAAGCGCCGATGGCCGTGGTCATGACAAGTGCCTTCGTGGGTCCGGTGGACGGGCTGAAGGCTGCGACCAATTGGTGAACGGCTGGCTAAAAGCGGGGAGCGGAAACAATTGATTCCCGGCGGACCGCAACAGGCAACGGGGGCCAGAAGGCCCCCGCGCGCTGGTGATCGTCAGCCTCTGGCCGGTCAGAGACCGGCGAGGGTGCTGACCCAGCCGTGGCTGTCGGGCGTCTGGCCGCGCTGGATGCTGACGAGGGCGGAGCGCAGCTGCTCGGTGACGGGGCCGGTGCCGCCGCCGTTGATGGCGAACTCGCCGCCGCTGTACTTGACCTTGCCGATGGCGGCCACGACGGCGGCCGTGCCGCAGGCGAAGGCTTCCTTGAGCTTGCCGCTGGCGGCGTCCGCCTTCCAGGACTCGAACGCATAGGGCTCCTCACGGACGGTGAGGCCGTGTTCCTTGGCCAGCGTGATCAGCGACTTGCGGGTGATGCCCGGCAGGATGTTGCCGTTGAGCGGCGGGGTGATCAGCGAGCCGTCGGCCATGACGAAGAACACGTTCATGCCGCCCAGTTCCTCGACCCAGCGGTGCTCGGCGGCGTCGAGGAAGACGACCTGATCGCAGCCCTTCTCATAGGCTTCGGCCTGGGCCAGCAGGCTGGCGGCGTAGTTGCCACCGCACTTGGCTTCGCCGGTACCGCCGGAAGCGGCGCGGGTGAAGTGCTCGGACACCCAGATTTCGACCGGCTTGGCACCGCCCTTGAAGTAGGGGCCGACCGGCGAGGCGATGACCGAGAAGATCACTTCCCGCGACGGGCGGACGCCGAGGAAATGCTCGCTGGCGAACATGAACGGCCGCAGATAGAGGCTGCCTTCACCAGTGGGGATCCACTTGGCGTCGATGCGCACCAGCTTGTCGATGGCGGCGAGGAAATCGGCTTCCGGCAGTTCGGGCAGAGCGAGGCGCTTGGCCGACCGGTTGAAGCGGTGGGCATTCTCGTCGGGGCGGAACAGCACGACGCGGCCGTCGGCGGTGCGATAGGCCTTGAGGCCTTCGAACACGGCCTGGGCGTAATGCAGGACGGAGGTTGCCGGATCGAGGGCGAAGGGCGCTCGCGCCGTGATTTCCGCTGCGTGCCAGCCCTTTTCCTCATCCCAGCGGATGACGGCCATGTGGTCGGAAAACAGCGTGCCGAATCCAAGGTGCTCAAAGGCCTTGAGGCGATCCGCTTCGGGCATGGGGTTGGCATTCGGCTTGACGTCGAAGGCAAGAGGAGAAGTCACGTTTGACATGGGCTTGAACGCCGTTCGGCTGGTTGTTGAAGCGGTGACGGGCGCCTTACCACTCGTCTCGGCCGCGCACCGGCCGTCGAGCGGCCTTGTTCGGAGGGCTCGTCTGTCGGCTGGCGCAATCATGGCCAATAACACCGTCAAGGGTGATTGCACCAGCCCATTGATGAAGATTGTGGCAGTATGCCTGCCACAAAAAGGCGAATTGCCACAGGCCGTGGCTCAGTTGCCGGCCGGTTCCAGCAGCAGGCCGGGGACATAGGGGTCGGCAAGTGCCGCCTCGGGCCGGCTGACCGGTGTCTTGGCCGAGGTGAGGCGCGACAGCTTCTCCGGTCCCGATTGGCGCAGGATGGCGCGGAACGAGGTGTGCATGCCGCCATCGACGTAGGCGAGGCGCGGCGGTGCCGGATTGACGGCGGCGAGGGCGGCGGCGCGGGCGTCGTCGCGGGCGGCCTTGGCGGCAACGGCGCTGGCGAGGGCCGGATCGGTCTCGAGTGGCGGGCAGGCGGCCAGCGGGTCGCCGTCGGTGCCGACGTTGGCGGCGTTGAAGACGTAGCGGCCGCCGCAGTAGCCGACCTTCGGTTCGAGGCGGGTGACGGCGAAGGCGTCGTTGCCCTCCTTGAGGGTGCGCCAGAATGGCATGTCGGGATCGTCGCGGTGCAGCACCAGATTGGCCGGCGTCATGCGGAAGGGCAGGGCCTGAACCTGAAAGGCGGCCTGACCGCCACGGAAGGCCTCGCGGGCCATGGCGTAGATCTCGAAGGCGGCCGGGTCGGTGATGGCGTAGCACCCCGACGACGAGCAGGCGCCGTGGATCATCAGCGCCGAGCCCTGGTAGCCGAGGGCGGCTTCGAGCTGGTTGGGGAAGCCGAGATCGAACGACAGGTAATAGCGGCTGTCGGGATTCATCCGCGCCGGAGTGATGGCGTAGAAGCCTTCGGGCGTCTGGCGGTCGCCCTGCATCTTCTTGGGGCCGAGCTTCCCCGACCAGCGGCAGATCGGGTAGGTCTTGAGCAGGGCATAGCGGCCGGAGCGGTCCTGTTTCCAGACCTCGAGTTCGCTCTCCTGCTTGAAGACGCGAATGAGGAGGGGCGAGGCGGCGTTCATGCCGCGCGCGCTCATGTCGGCCAAGAGCTTGTCGGGCAAGGGACGCTCGGAGCGCGGTTCGAGGCCGAACAGCGCGCACCCCGAGAGCACCGAGGCGGCAAGCAGCAGGGCGAAGGCGTTGAGAGGTTTCTTCAAGGGCGCGGCCTTTCGGTCATTCCCCGGAGGTGTCTCGCAACTGCGCCAAAATGAAGGCAGCCGCGGTCAGCTGGTGAGCCAGGTGGCGACGTTGGCCGCCTGCGGCAGGCCACCGGCGTGGACCACCT
The DNA here is from genome assembly GCA_937868725.1 of uncultured Pleomorphomonas sp. Taxonomy (GTDB): domain Bacteria; phylum Pseudomonadota; class Alphaproteobacteria; order Rhizobiales; family Pleomorphomonadaceae; genus Pleomorphomonas. The sequence continues at coordinate 3,700 of CALMMQ010000108.1, read as the reverse complement.
TGCCGTCGACGACGACACCGGGCGTCGAGGCGATGCCGTAGCCGGCAATGGCGGCGTAGTCGGTGACCTTGTCGAGGCGGATGTCGACGCCAAGCCGTTCGGCTTCGGTCCTGATCAGTTTGGCGGTCAGCTGGCAGGTCTTGCAGCCCGAGCCCAGTACCTTGATATCCTTCATGGCGATGGTCCTAATGCGGCGCCGGTCGTCGGGTTTCAGGCGGCGAACAGCAGGTTGAAGAGATAGCCGACGGCCAGGATGCCGGCGGCGACGACGGCGATGAAGACGGCGATCAGCCGGCCGGTAAGAACCTTGCGCAGGATGATCATTTCCGGCAGCGACAGCGCGGTGACGGCCATCATGAACGCCAGGACGGTGCCGAGCGCCGCGCCCTTGCCGAGCAGGGCCTCGACCACCGGTATGATGCCGGCGGCGTTGGAATACATCGGTACGCCGATCAGTACGGCCAGCGGCACCGACCACCAGGCGCCCTTGCCCATGATGGCGGCGAGCGTTTCGGTGGGGGCATAGCCGTGGATGAGGGCGCCGACGGCGATGCCGGCGATCACCCACAGCCAGACCTTGCCGACGATGTCGGTCACCGCCTGCCATCCGGCTCTGACGCGGTCCTCAATGGCAAGGCGCCGGTCCGGCAGGGCGCACTCGCCGAGGCGGACCTCCAGCACCCAGGGCTGCAGCCAGCCTTCGAGATGGCAGCGGCCGATGACGAAGCCGGCGACGATGGCGATGGCAAGGCCGAAGCCGAGGTAGCTGAGCGCCACCGGCCAGCCAACGAGGCCGAACAGCAGGCCGAGGGCCACTTCGTTGACCATGGGCGCGGCGATCAGGAACGAGAAGGTGACGCCGAGCGGCACGCCGGCCGAGACAAAGCCGATGAACAGCGGCACCGCCGAGCAGGAGCAGAACGGTGTGACGATGCCGAGGGTGGCGGCGGCGACGTTGCCGACGCCCTCACGCCGGCCGGCCAGCAGGCGGCGGGTATTCTCGGCCGAGAAGAAGCTGCGGACGACGCCCATCAGGAAGACGACCAGAGCCAGCAGCATCAACACCTTGGGCGTATCGTAGAAGAAGAAGGCCAGCGCTTCGGCGAGATGGCTGCCCGGGGTGACCGGCAGGCGGTCGACCAGCCATTGCGACAGCGGCGGCAGCGCGCGGTAGACGCCGCCCCACAGCACGAGCGCGAACAAGGGGCCGCCCAGCCAGATGAACCAGGCCTCGGCGCCCGACAGCTTGTCGTCCGGTTGCGGCGGTCGGCAGCAGCTCATCAGGCGGCCTCCTCGGCGGTTGTGGCCAGGGGCAGGGCGAGCGCGGCGCCGACCAGGGCGGCGACTGTCGGCGTAAGCGCGGGATGGCGGCGATAGCGCACCCATTGGGCGTCGCGCCGATCGACCACCAGACCGGCCACCTTCAGCGTCGCCATGTGGCGCGACATGCGCGACTGCGAGGCGCCGAGTTTGCGCATCAGCTCGCAAACGCAGTGCTCCTCGCCGTCCCACAGCAGGCGGAGCGCCCCGAGGCGGGTGGGGTCGGCCAGGGCCGAAAGCAGGTCGACGGGATCGGTCATGTGGCTATCCGCTTATGCGTTTATCAGCAAGTACTACGCAAAGCGGCGCCTGACAATCAGGGAATTGCCATACATCCACATTTCGACTAGAGTAGAAATATGGAAAAGAATGATGCTCTGGAGGCCTTGTCGGCCCTGTCGCAGGAAACCCGTCTCGACGTGTTTCAGTTGCTGATGCGCTTTGAGCCGGATGGGCTGGCGGCGGGCGACATCGCCGAACGGCTGGGCGTGCCGCCCAACACGCTGTCCTCGCACCTCGCCGTGCTGACGCGGGCGGGGCTTGCCACCTCGGAGCGGCGCAGCCGCCAGATCATCTACCGGGCACAAACCAAGAGGATCGGCTGTCTCGTCGGCTTTCTCGTTCAGGACTGCTGCGGCGGCCATCCAGAGCGCTGTGAGCTGCCCACCGGCGATGCTTCCGGCCGGTGTTCGGGCGTGCCCGACCGCGTCTACAACGTATTGTTCTTGTGCACTGGCAACTCAGCCCGGTCGATCCTGGCCGAAAGCATCCTCAACCAGCTGGGGGCAGGCCGCTTCCGGGCGTTTTCGGCCGGCAGTCACCCGAGCGGCACCGTTCATCCACTGGCCATCGAGGTGTTGGCTGAGGACGGCTGTCCGACCGACGGGCTGCGCTCCAAGAGCTGGGATGCGTTCGCCACCGCCGACGCCCCGGCCATGGACTTCGTCTTCACCGTCTGCGACAGCGCCGCCGGCGAGAGCTGTCCGGTGTGGCCGGGCCAGCCGCTGACCGCCCATTGGGGCCTTGAGGACCCGGCCCGGGCCAGCGGCACGCGTCTGCAGCAAAAGGCGGCCTTCGTCGCCACCGCCCGCTACCTCAGAAACCGCATTGCCGCCTTTCTGGCCCTGCCGCTCGCCAGCATCGACCGCCTGGCCCTGACCCGCCATCTCCGCGAGATTGGCCGGCTTGAGGGCGCCACCCGCTTCACCGGAGACCCGTCATGAGTTCGGTTGCCCGTCGTTTGTCGTTCCTCGACCGCTATCTGACAGTGTGGATTTTCGCCGCCATGGCGTTGGGGGTGGCCATCGGCTTCTTCTGGCCCGAGGTCGAGGGCGTGATCAACGGCTTCCAGGTTGGCACCACCAACGTGCCGATCGCCATCGGTCTTATCGCCATGATGTATCCGCCGTTCGCCAAGGTGCGCTACGAGGAGCTGCCGAAGGTGTTCGCCGACGTCAAGGTGCTGGCGCTGTCGCTGGTGCAGAACTGGCTGATCGGGCCGGTGCTGATGTTCGCGCTGGCCATCATCTTCCTGCCCGACAAGCCGGACTACATGGTCGGCCTCATCCTGATCGGCCTGGCCCGCTGCATCGCCATGGTCATCGTCTGGAACGAGCTGGCCAAGGGCTCGACCGAATACGCCGCCGGCCTCGTCGCCTTCAACGCCATCTTCCAGGTGCTGTTCTATTCGGTGTTCGCGTGGGTGTTCGTCACGGTGCTGCCGCCGCTGTTCGGACTGGCCGGCTCGGCGGTCGACGTCTCGATCGGCGAGATCGCCCGCAGCGTCTTCATCTACCTCGGCATTCCCTGCATCGCCGGCGTCATGACGCGCGTCGTGCTGCTGCGCTTCGTCAGCAAGGACTGGTACCACGGCCACTTCGTGCCGAAGATCGGCCCGATCACGCTGGTGGCGCTGCTGTTCACCATCCTCGTCATGTTCTCGCTCAAGGGCAACTTGATCCTGACCATCCCCGGCGACGTGGTGCGCATAGCCGTGCCGCTGCTCATCTACTTCGTGGTGATGTTCGCCCTGAGCTTCGTGTTGTCGCGGCGGGCTGGCACCGATTACCCGCGCTGCACGACGCTGTGCTTCACGGCGGCCAGCAACAACTTCGAACTGGCGATCGCCGTGGCGGTGGCCGTCTACGGCATCAACTCCGGTGCCGCCTTCGCCGCCGTCATCGGCCCACTGGTCGAGGTGCCGGTGATGATCGGCCTCGTCAACGTGGCGCTGTGGACGCGCCGCTTCTTCCCCGGCGAAACGCCGGCCTGAGGCTTTTCCCGCCGCCAAATGCAGAACGGGCGCCCTTGGGCGCCCGCTCGGTTTCTAGGGGCTGTGGGGATTTAGGATTCCCATTTTGTCTGAGATGTGATTCACACT